>JAMWZA010000271.1 GCA_024305105.1 Marinoscillum sp. | reverse complement strand
CAATATGAAGACACCAATGATCCATCTGCCAAGAACCTTCTGATTTTTAACGTTGCTGAAAATTTGCAGGAGGCTCGGATTCCTGGTTTTCAGTTTGAGTCAAAAGCGAATCATGAAGTAACAGGCGTTGATCCTAAGGATACCCAAACAAAGAAATCGTACGTATTAAGTAAGGAACATCCTGATGGAGGGCATGTAATGCAAAGTCCTGTTTACTATCATTCAGGATCTGAGAGCTGCCAGCTTGTTGAGCGCTTTCTGGAAAGAACATCTAGTGGATTGGGTTGTGAGTATTTTGAGCAGGATGATTTCATCATAATTTGCTATTATGTTCGTTTAGGTACAAAGTTTGATAGATGGCTTAGGGTCATTCGAGATGAGCAGGAACTATACCATCAGAAAATCGATTCGCAAATGGATGGTTTTGCTTCTGGAGGATTTTTCCTGCTGAACAGGTTGTTGGTGTTTATAGAAAACCAGAATAAAATAAATGGTATTGAATTATAGAATTTTATGGTGCGTGCTATTGACCATTGGGTTGATGAGCGTTGAGGCGAATCCATTGGATTCGTTGCGTACTGAAAAATACGGAGATGGATGGTTTATTATTCATAAAGTAGAGCAAGGGGAAACGCTCTATAGCCTCACCAGGAGATATGGAGTAGAGCTTCCGGCGATGAAAGAAGCGAATAAAATGGATGGAAACAGCATCCATCTTGGACAGGAGCTACGTATCCCAGCTGCAGCTCCGGACGATGTGCCAGTCACTTCAAAGCAACCTGAATCATCCATTTCTGGTAAAACCCATACGGTCGTTCCAGGAGAAACACTTTATGCCATCGGTAGGAAATATGGAGTGGCAGCTGATGCCATTAAAGAGTGGAATAGCCTCAATACCAATGAAATAGAAGTTGGACAGCAGCTAATAGTATCTTCCTCTGTGGATAATCAATTGCCCAGCCCTCAAGCGGTGAACCAGACTGAAGCTAAGATTCATCAGGTGGGTCCAGAAGAAACACTCTACGCAATCAGTAGAAAATATGGAGTGGAAGTATCCGCTATTAAGGAATGGAATTCCCTGTCATCTAATGAAATAGCTGTGGGCCAGGAACTCATCGTAAGCGAATCATCTGTGCAGTCAGGTAACGCAGAGGACCGCAAAGTGGCAAAAGAAGACAAGCCGAAAAAAGACGAAAAGAAGCCCAAAAAAGAAGTGTCAGATATTCCAGAAGGTTTTAACCTGTATTATGTCCAAACAGGAGATTTATTGGAAACGATAGCATCCAAATACAAAGTGCGACCAGACAGCATCGTTATTTGGAATAAATTGCCCAATACGTATTTAACCATAGGTCAGAAGCTGTTAATCAGGGGAGAAGTGGATCGGGAGACCATGAACAAGCGTAAGAATGTAGAGAAGCTAGGTTATGGTACGCGCAGGAAAGTGACTGATCAGAGTGGGTTTAGCAAAATCATCGAGGAAGGTTCGGCACGTAAAATTGAAGATGTGGTAGAGACGCAGAAGTATTTGGCATTACACAGAAGTCTCCCGATTGGTTCCATGATTGAAGTTCGTAACCTGATGAACAATCAGAAAATTTTCGTAAGAGTGGTGGGCAAACTGCCCGAAACTGGTCTCAATAAAAATGTGCTTGTTCGATTGACCCCTATATGTTTTGAGCGTTTAGGTGTGATAGATCCTATGACTCGAGTAGAACTTTCTTATTACGAAGACTAAATTGGGTAAAACGACAGATCTTAAAGCCTTCTTAGATGAGAAGGTAGATGAGTATAACCAGCCAGGGTTTATCGCCAATGATCCCATCAGCATTCCTCACAACTATCGTAAGAAACAGGACATAGAAATCGCTGGATTTGTGGCGGCTGTACTTGCCTGGGGCCAGCGAAAGACCATCATCAATAAGTGTCGGGAGTTTTTTGAGATGATGGATAACGCCCCACATGATTTTGTTCTCAATCATCAGGAAGATGATCTAAAGCCCTTTTTGGAATTCAAGCATCGCACGTTTAATGCCATTGATGCTCTCTATTTCATTGAATTCTTCAAAAATCACTATCAGCAATTTGACTCTTTGGAAGATGCGTTTGTGGTTGGAGTTTCTACCAATACGCTATCCACGGAAGCTCATTTGATTCAGTTTTTCAACCATTTCTTTGCTCTTCCAGACCACCCAAAGCGGACCTATAAGCACATACCTAATCCAGCGAGAAAATCAGCCTGTAAGCGCATTAACATGTATCTGCGCTGGATGGTGCGCAAGGATGATTGCGGGGTGGATTTTGGGTTGTGGGATCGGATCCGTATGGATCAGTTGGTTTGCCCATGCGACCTGCACGTAGATCGTGTAGGAAGAAAGCTTGGTTTGATTACACGGAAGCAAACGGATTGGCGCACTGCTATTGAGCTTACGGAGAATTTAAAAAGACTGGATCCTAACGATCCAGTCAAATATGATTTTGCGCTCTTCGGACTAGGTGTAGAGGAAAAGTTCTACTGATTCCACTGCGCTGGATTGTCTCTCCAGGCTTCCAGCGTTTCCAATTGTTCTTTCTTCAGTCGACCATCCTCGATCATTTGATTGGTCAACGTAGGGTAATCGCTCAAATACCACAGGTCTACATTGTGCTGCTTAAAATTATCTTCAGATATGGGAAAGCCATACGTGAAGATGGCCGCCATCCCCAATACATCCATGTTAGCAGCTCTGACAGCCTCTGCGGCCTGTAGAGAACTTCCCCCTGTAGATATAAGGTCTTCAATCAACACAACCTTAGCGCCCTTCTTCGCTAGACCCTCGATCATGTTCTCCATACCGTGACTCTTGGATTTAGAACGGATGTAGATAAATGGCAAGCCTAAAGCTTCTGCCACTAGAGCTCCCTGAGGAATTCCAGCAGTGGCCACTCCGGCGATACACTCTACCTCAGGGTATTTAGCTTTGATCATTTTAACCAGAGCATCTTTGACCCTGGTGCGTATAGCTGGATACGATAAGCTCAGTCGATTGTCACAGTAAATAGGAGAGTTCCACCCGGAGGCCCATGTGAAGGGTTTTTCGGGTTGTATTTTGATGGCTTCTATGCCTGCAAGTGCATTGGCAATTTCCTCAGCAAGAGGAGCTTCAAATTTTTGAATGGACATGTCCTGTTATTTTTTGAAAATTCTTGAGGCTTCATTTTTTAGCCCCAGCATTTTTGTGTTTTATTTGTATGCAAAGCTAACCTA
>JAMWZA010000270.1 GCA_024305105.1 Marinoscillum sp. | reverse complement strand
AAACGAATGGCTTCCGAAGCAAACATTCCCTGATCATTGGGCGAATTGGCGTACCGATATCCAAACACCTGATCTTGCCCCAATAGATTGGTAGCAGATACATAAATGATTAATTCAGGCGTTGGCAAATACGCTGCATTAAAGCTCAGGTCATGGTAAACTCTCGTACGACTTTCGTTGAAACCTTCTTTGTTGGGGTTGTCATACGGTCTACCAGATGTTATAGAGTATGTAGCTCCAAACTGTGTTTTAAGTGAAGGAACGAATTTCTTGATCACAAACGAAGCATTGTGTGCAGTTGCAAATGTTGGTGTGGCTTTTTCAGTATAATCTCTGAATAAACGCTCACTATTCATCCATGAGTAGGATATCCAATAATCGATATTTTTAAACCCGCCTCTATTTCTCCAGAACACATCTACACCGTAAGCATACCCTTTTCCCTTGTTAGTAAAGGTGCTTGCATCGTATGGATCTGTATATCGGATAAGTCGATCATAATCTTTTAAATAAGTCTCCACCCGAAACACGTTATTTCCCTCAATGTGCTGAAAATTGAAAATGTAGTGCTGAGCCCGTTCTTGCTTTAAATTATCATTAATCAATAAATAATCGGTCATTGGGTTTTGATAGAACTGTCCACTAGCGACAGATATTTGGCCATGCGCTCCAAGTTTATAAGCCATGGAAAAACGAGGCTCAAGAGTTGTCGCATTCAGGGCCATTTGATGGGATAATCGACCACCAACCCTCAGTACCAAATTTTCAGACAGGTACTGATTAATCTCCGCATAATAGGCCAGATTGTGATTCTCAAAACTCAGGTCTAACGTATCCTGATCATCTCCAAGTTTTTGTTTCGAGGATAAGTAATATACTTCAGCTCCGGTATTGAGTGTTTGCTTGGGATTGAACTCATGATTGAACTTAAGCTTGGCATGAAAGTTATACTGCGGATTGTCAATTCCGCTTTCGTTATATCCGACCACATTATTGTCCCATGCTGAAGAAACACCGAAGAATACATTGTCCTTTTCTCCCACGGGTAGGTTCACATTGGCAGTAACAAATGAGTTTCGGTTACTGATCTCGATATCGTTATAGCCTTGCTCGTTAAGAATGGTATGTTCTTGCAAATGAAAGTCGGCCGTATTTACCATTCCGAGCGCTTTGATCATTCCCCCATTAGCTAGTTTTTTCTTGTAAGCCATGGTACCGTCCCAGCTGACTGTTCCATCGATCCAGTTGACTCGCTGATCTATTACATTGTTATATGGATTAAGATTTAAATAGCCTGCCTTGGCATAAATTGATTGATCATTCCAAGAACGGGTAACAGCCGCGTCAAAGCCAACTGACATGAGTGATAAGTCTACCTTATTTTCAGGATCTACATCTAGGGTATTTAACGACAAAGCAGAAGAGAGTGCTTGTCCGTATTCTGCAGAGTACCCACCAGTACTGAAAAAGGTTCCTTTAAATAAGAATGGAGAAAAACGACTTCTAGTCGGAACACCATTAGCAGAAGCGCCATAGTAGTTGGCCGCCTCTACCCCGTCGATATAGATTCTCGTTTCATCAGCAGTACCACCCCGTACAAACAACCTTCCGGACTCTCCTACTTTCTGCGTTCCTGGGAGTGTATTCAATGCTCCAGTAATATCCGCTGTTGCTCCAGCCGTGGTAGCAATGTCGAGGCTGTTTAAGACAACTGTCTTTTTCTTATCACTGGCTTCAAAAGATCCAGCAGTAATGGTAACTGCTTCTATACTACTAAATGCTTCTTTGAGGTTTAGGTCGATCTCTTGTGATTGATCTACATTAATGGAATGTTCTAAAGTCTCATAACCAACAAATGAAATAATCAGAATTTGATCTCCGGTTTCATAGGTCTCAAAATGGTAATTCCCACTAAAATCTGTAGTTCCACCATCGTAGCTGTCCTGAATGTAAACATTAGCGCCAATAAGCTCTTCACCTGAAGTATCGGTCACTTTGCCCTTGATATTTACCTGACTTAATGACAAATAGGATAAGAAAAACAGTTGAATAAGAAAGATGTAACGCATGGCTTGGTTCGTTTTGGTTATGATCCAAAAGTGTAGCCTTGACGGACTGATAACAACTTGTCATTACTGAACTGTCGAACATTCAGGATGAATTGTTAATGGTCAAAATTCAATCAAATAAATTTCCATAATTTTATTATGCATGCATAACATTTTTATCTATATTTGAAATAGTATGCATGCATAACATATTAACTCATTATAAATTTTTGATGTAGAAATGGAATCAGTAGCACAAAAATCAGCCATTAAAGGCGGTGAATTTATCGTCAGAGAAACCGAAGCCCAAGAGATCTTTATCCCGGAAGAGTTTTCTGAAGAACAGAAAATGATGGCAGCAGCCACTCAGGATTTTATCGACAAAGAGATCACCCCAAACATAGACCGCATAGATGGTATGGAAGAAGGTCTCATGCCTTCTCTTATGGAAAAAGCTGGTGAGTTAGGCTTACTAGGTATTTCCGTTCCTGAAGCCTACGGCGGAATGGGCATGAACTTTAACACGGGTATGCTGATGGCCGATATTGTTGCTGCCTCAGGTTCATTTTCTACAGCTTATGGCGCACATACAGGGATAGGCACCCTTCCAATTCTTTATTATGGTACAGAAGATCAAAAACAAAAATACCTACCAAAGTTAGCCTCAGGAGAATGGAAAGCATGCTATTGTTTAACAGAGCCAGATGCTGGTTCGGATGCCAATTCAGGTAAAACAAAAGCCAAACTTTCTGATGATGGAAAGCACTACATCATCAATGGACAGAAGATGTGGATCTCCAACGCGGGATTTGCTGATCTGTTCATTGTCTTCGCTAAAATAGATGACGACAAAAACTTAACAGCATTTATTGTAGAGAAAGAGTATGGTGGTATTACCATGAATGATGAAGAGCGCAAACTTGGCATCAAAGGTTCATCTACCAGACAGGTATTCTTTAATAATTGCAAAGTACCTGTTGAAAACATGCTTTCTGATCGTGAAAATGGATTCAAAATAGCGGTAAACGTTCTTAACGTAGGACGTATCAAGCTTGGCTGTGGGGTCATTAACGGCTGTAAGACGGTTGCCTCCCAGGCGACCAACTATGCCAATGAAAGAAAACAGTTTGGTGTTTCTATTTCCAGTTTTGGAGCTGTGCAGACCAAATTAGCCAACATGGCAGCCAAAACTTTCGCAATTGAGTCTGCTTCATAC
>JAMWZA010000027.1 GCA_024305105.1 Marinoscillum sp. | reverse complement strand
GAACGTAAAGTGTAGTATGACTGAAAAGTATGACCCGTATCAAAATGCTATTGCAGAACGAATAAATGGAATACTAAAACAAGAGTTTATCAAAGGTATTGTAGTAAATGATGTAGGGCTGATGTTCAAATTAGTCAGGCAATCTGTATCCATCTATAATAGTAAAAGACCACATTATAGCTGTTTTATGAAGACGCCAGAGGAAATGCATAAACAAAGGAAAATTAAAATCAGAACCTATAAAAAACAACAGCACCAAGGCTAGCCTTGGTGCTGTTAGCAATAATTAATATAATTGTTAAACCTGTAACGCTTATTTAGGACGCGTCATAAGTACTGCCTTTCTTATTCAGCAATCGGATCTACATACACGTATGAACGATCTTGTCTTCCTTTTCTGAATCTGACAGTTCCGTCAATCAAAGCAAACAACGTATGGTCTTTGCCCATACCCACATTGTCACCTGGGTGGTGCTTGGTTCCTCTCTGACGTATGATGATGTTTCCAGCGATCGCTTTCTGTCCACCATAGATTTTCACGCCAAGACGTTTACTTTCTGACTCTCTTCCGTTTTTCGAACTACCTACACCTTTCTTATGTGCCATGAGATTATCCTTTAATGTCTTCGATTAATACTTTTGAGAAATTCTGACGGTGACCATTTTTCTTCTTGTAACCTTTTCTTCTTTTCTTTTTGAAGACGATTACTTTGTCACCTTTCACATGCTCTAATATCTTTCCGGATACTGTAGCACCTTTAACTGTAGGAGCTCCTACCTTCACTTTGCCGTCGTTATCTACCAACAGCACCTGATCAAAGTTTACAGCTGATCCTGCTTCTCCTTCTAATAATGGTGCGTACACAAAGTTGTCTTTCTCAACTTTGAACTGCTTCCCGGCTATGTCTACTATTGCGTACATGTTTTCTGTTTGCTTTTTCAAAAAGGATTGCAAAGATATGGCTTGTCATTTAATTTTCAAACTATCCCTTAGCATAAATCCTTGGTAAAAAAAAATTCACTTTTTTTTTATCTTTTTTTCACTTAATAAAAACCGTATCTACGCTGTTTTTTAATGAAGTGTTCGTTAGACAAATGTAATCTAATCTCCTTCATTACAGCAGGTTATCTATTTTTTTCAACTTTTTTGATCTCCGCATTTCACCTACTTTCGACGCTTGATATTCCGGCTGAGTTTTTACACATTTGTAAACGCAGCTAGAGAAAAATAAACCACTTTTCGCTTCGGGCTGTGTCCCAAACCTTAGCAAAACCTATAGAAAACCGCGTTTTTCGTCAAACGTGGCTATGGTGTTTTCTAAATGTGGATAACTGGATTTGAATGTGGATAACAATGTTGGTATTCAATTTGTCTAGTGGATAAAGATTGAATAAATTAAAAGATCTATGAGCCAAGAAGAACCATTATTAAAAGACAACCCAGATCGATTTGTTCTATTTCCTATAGAGCACGATGATATTTGGCAGTTTTATAAGAGGGCCGAGGCTAGTTTCTGGACAGCTGAGGAGATTGACCTGAGTCAAGATCAGAAAGACTGGGTATCCCTCAATGATGGCGAAAGACACTTTATTAAACATGTTCTTGCATTTTTTGCCGCCAGCGATGGTATTGTTAACGAAAACCTTGCTGAAAACATGGTGTCGGAAGTACAATACACAGAAGCTAAATTCTTCTACGGCTTTCAGATCGCCATCGAAAACATACACTCTGAAACGTATTCTCTACTTATAGACACCTACGTAAAAGACAATAAAGAAAAAGACGGACTTTTCCACGCCATTGAGACAATGGACTGTGTGAAAAAGAAAGCTGATTGGGCGCTTCGGTGGATTGACGAAGGCAACTTTCAGGAGAGACTCATTGCCTTCGCAGCTGTTGAGGGTATCTTCTTCTCTGGTAGCTTCTGTTCTATCTTCTGGCTTAAGAAAAGAGGTTTGATGCCAGGACTTACATTTTCAAATGAATTGATATCGCGAGATGAAGGACTTCATTGCGATTTCGCTTGTCTTCTTTATAACAATCACATAAATAATAAACTCGATAAAAAACTTGTCTCTGGAATCATTCAGGATGCCGTGACGATTGAGAAAGAGTTTGTTACCGACGCACTTCCGGTAAAACTAATCGGAATGAACGCTGACCTGATGTGTCAGTACATTGAGTTTGTCGCAGACAGACTTTTAGGAGAGCTAGGCTGCGCCAAGGTTTATAACTCAACCAACCCATTTGACTTCATGGACATGATATCACTTCAGGGTAAAACCAACTTCTTCGAGAAGCGTGTGGGTGAATACCAAAAAGCTGGAGTAATGGACAGCGGCAAAGGAGAAAGCAACAATAAATTCAGCTTAGACGAAGATTTCTAAAAACGATAATCCAATATTTTTCCATCTATATAATCGCCTTTTATAAAAAATGCTTGTAATCAAAAGAGACGGACGAAGGGAATCCGTAAAATTCGACAAAATCACCGCACGCATCGAGAAGCTGTGCGACGGCCTCAACGCTGACTTTGTAAAGCCTGTTGAAATTGCTAAGAAAGTGATTGACGGCCTTTATGATGGTGTAACTACCATTGAGCTGGATAACTTAGCAGCTGAAATAGCGGCAACAATGACGACTCGTCATCCTGATTTTGCCAAGTTGGCAGCAAGAATTTCTATTTCGAACCTGCACAAAGTAACTGAGGAATCCTTTTCTACCACAATGAAAAGGCTTTACACCTACGTCAACCCCAAAACGGATGAAAATGCTGCGCTTCTATCTAAAGAAGTGTATGGAATTATTAGAGCCAATGCCAAGCGATTGGATGAGGCCGTTGACTACACCAGAGATTACAACTACGATTTCTTTGGTTACAAAACATTGGAGCGCTCTTACTTGATGAAGTTAGATGGAAAAATCATAGAGCGTCCACAGCACATGCTAATGCGGGTTTCAGTTGGTATCCACATGGATGATATCGACGCGGCGATAGAAACTTACAACCTTATGTCGGAGAAGTGGTTTACTCATGCTACTCCTACTTTATTTAATGCAGGTACACCTAAACCTCAGTTGTCTTCTTGTTTCCTTCTTAGCATGCAGGATGACAGCATTGATGGGATTTATGACACTTTAAAGCAGTGCGCCAAGATTTCTCAGTCTGCCGGTGGAATCGGATTGAGCATTCACAATGTAAGAGCCTATGGAGCTTACATCAAAGGAACCAATGGCACTTCCAATGGTATCGTTCCGATGCTAAGAAACTTTGACATGACAGCTCGTTATGTAGATCAAGGTGGTGGAAAACGTAAAGGAAGTTTTGCAATCTATCTGGAGCCTTGGCATGCTGACATCTTCGACTTCCTTCAGTTGAAGAAAAATCATGGTAAAGAAGAATTGAGAGCAAGAGATTTGTTCTACGCTCTTTGGATTCCTGATCTATTCATGAAGCGTGTGGAAGAAAATGGTGAGTGGTCACTATTCAGCCCAGATGAAGCGCCTAATCTACATGATTCATACGGCGAGGAGTTTGAAAGGCTTTATGACAAGTATGAAAAAGAAGGAAGAGCTCGCAGAACGGTAAAAGCACAAGAGCTTTGGTTCGAAATTCTGGAATCACAGATCGAGACTGGTACTCCTTACATCCTATACAAGGATCACGCAAATAAGAAATCAAACCAAAAGAACCTCGGTACAATCAGGTCTAGTAACCTTTGTACAGAGATAATGGAATACACCTCCAAAGATGAAGTGGCTGTGTGTAACCTAGCGTCTATCGCGCTACCGAAGTTTGTTAACGAGGATGGCTCATTTAACCATCAGAAACTTTATGAGATCACCAAAGTAGCTACTCGCAACCTGAATAAGGTAATCGATGTAAACTACTATCCTGTGAAAGAAGCACGTTACTCTAACATGCGACACCGTCCAATCGGAATCGGTGTACAAGGACTAGCAGATGTTTTCATGCTCATGAAAATGCCTTTCGACTCTCCTGAATCAAGAAAACTGAATCAAGAAATCTTCGAGACAATCTATTATGGAGCAATGGAAACCTCCATGGAACTCGCTCAGGTAGATGGCACTTATGAGACATTCAAAGGCTCACCGGTATCAAAAGGTATCTTCCAGTTTGACATGTGGGGTGTTACACCAAGCTCAAACCGATGGGATTGGTACAGCCTGAAGCAGCAAGTGAGAAAGCATGGCGTGAGAAACTCGCTGTTACTTGCTCCTATGCCGACCGCTTCTACTTCTCAGATTCTTGGAAACAATGAGTGCTTTGAGCCTTACACGTCCAACATTTATACAAGAAGAACCCTTTCTGGTGAGTTTATCGTAGTGAACAAGCACTTGATGACAGATTTAATTAAGCTCGGACTTTGGGATGACCGAATGAAAAATAGAATCATGACTGCAAATGGTTCTGTTCAAGACATTCCTGAGATTCCAATGGACATCAAGGAAAGATACAAGACCGTATGGGAAATTTCTCAGAAAGCAATCATCGATATGTCTGCAGACCGAGGAGCTTTCATCTGTCAGAGCCAAAGCTTGAACATCCACTTAATAGATGCCAACTTCGGCAAGATGACCTCTATGCACTTCTATGCATGGAAGAAAGGTTTGAAAACGGGTATGTACTACTTGAGAACGAAGGCAGCAACAGATGCCATTAAGTTTACCTTAGAAAAGGAGCAGCAAGTTCAGCCTGAGGTAAAACAAGCGCAAGCTTCTCAGGATGATGTAAAAACACAAAACGCTGCCGCCATGCAATGTTCACTGGATAATCCAGACGATTGCGAAATGTGTGGAAGTTAATTAATCGGAAATTTTGATAATAATCGGAAAGCCTCGTGTGAAAACATGAGGCTTTTTTTATTCTCCTTTTTCATCCAGCACTTTCTGAATGTCGGATTGTATGATTTCACTTTCTAAGTTACCCTGGAAGACATAAGGTTCCTCCACACGCTCCCTGCAGTCTTGAATCGGACATCTTTCACAGGTGGTATTAACCAGTCTTGTCGGAATCGCTGAATCATTCAAAAATCGGATCCGCTTAGTGAGCGTTTCATCAATCAAAAACCCAATAGTCACACTAACTAACTCCTCTGGATTACTCACGTTCGGAAAAGCAATGGACAGGCATAAGTACTCGTTGGGAGAATCGTGATAGCGAGAGCGTTGAATACCCGCCAGGTATTTCAGCTCAGGG
Organism: Marinoscillum sp.; assembly: GCA_024305105.1. Classification (GTDB taxonomy): domain Bacteria; phylum Bacteroidota; class Bacteroidia; order Cytophagales; family Cyclobacteriaceae; genus Marinoscillum. The sequence continues at coordinate 41,179 of JAMWZA010000027.1, read as the reverse complement.
TTCGTTTTCCGCTGCTCGATCAGGTCCTGCACGATAGTCAGGGATATCCATCGCCTGCAGTAATGTTCATTGAGTTCGTTTCCATGAGGATTATGAAGCCTCGTGAGGTGTAGCTCCTTTGTCAAAGTGAAGTAATTACTTCCCTTTCCGACAAAGCGTAGAAAGAATAGGTTCTCATAACCAAATATAGACGGAAGAATATTGGTGAGACGCTGCATAATCATCTCCGGCGTGACATCATACTTATCCATAAAGCTCATGAACACCTTTGAATCCCACGTTTCACGCTGCCCGAAGGCTTGAATGTCTCGGACTACTTCGTCTCTGGGCATCATCAAAGCAGCCGAAAAATAGGAAGTCCGATAGTTGCTTAGAATCTGCTCAAAATCATGATGACCTTGAGGTGGAGTAGATAACGGACGTTTCTTTTCTTTCGTCCATTGAAAAGCTATTTCACGTCCTAGTAAGAAATTGATTTGGCCTGAATTTAACCCCCGGTTGATGTGAAGCAATCGTTCCTTTGGATCATACAGTGATCTCAAATTTCGCAAGGACTTAATCTCATAGAGCTGTTCATCAGAAATTCGAACCCCTAATTTTAATAAAATTTCTGTTAGTACATTTTCACTAAATGGTATCTCTTTAAGCTCAGGAAACTCCAGGTGTAACTCATCCACTGCGTGTTCCAATTCTTCAAAATAGTTGTTATGAAGCTCCTGATAAGAACGTAGTGCGGCGTGGTAAAAACCCTCTTGCTTTAGCTCAAAGTTCCGAGCTACCTGCAGTACTGTATTAATAAATGCATTGATCTTTTCCGGGTCGTATGAAATGATCTCTACCAGCTTTTGAGGATTCAATCCAAACTGTTCAAGAGGAAAGGCTTTAAAGAAATCGGATTGAATCAAGTGTACTACCGGCTCTAGTTTCTTCGGAACTTTAAGCGACACCAATTCATCATAGGAGACATTCAAAGCATTGGCGATGGCCATGATCTTGTCTCCTTTTGGATATTTCTTGCCATTCTCGATCTCACTTAGATACGACAGTGACAGTCCTGTCTTTTCACGTAATTCCTGATAGGAGACCCCTTTTTCATTCCTTATTTCTTTGAGTTTGAGGCCAAAAATGAGCTTGAGTTCGAAAATTTCCTTAGGCATATCCAAAATTAAGTTAAAAAAGCGAAAAATAAATATTAGCGAAATTTCGCTGTTTAATATATTTCGCTATATTTGATCAAGTTTTGGAATCTTAACCATTAATACAATGATCACAGCACCGGCAAAAACAAACGAAATCCAGACACCACTAGGAATTACCATAAAGGGTAAAACCCCTGGTCACTACAATGAAATCCTAACTCCAGATGCTCTGGACTTCCTATTGGCGTTACATGAACGTTTCAATCAGAGAAGAAAGAAATTACTGGAAGATAGGCAGATAAGACAGGCTGCTTATGATGCTGGCGAGATGCCCGACTTCCTTCCGCAAACGGAAGAAATTCGTAAATCCGAATGGCAAATTGCTCCCATTCCTTCTGACATTGAGGATCGTCGTGTAGAAATCACTGGGCCAGTCGATCGCAAAATGGTCATCAACGCATTAAACTCTGGCGCCAAGGTATTCATGGCAGATTTTGAAGATAGCAATACGCCTAGTTGGTCCAACGCCATCGAAGGTCAGATTAATCTTCGTGATGCTATCAGAAAAGAAATAGAATTCCAAAATCCTGCTAACGGTAAAATCTACCAATTAAATAACCAGACTGCTACGCTCTTTGTCCGACCTAGAGGCTGGCATCTCAATGAGAAACATATTCAGATTCATGATGAATGTACCAGTGGTGCTCTCATGGACTTTGGCCTCTACTTTTTCCATAATGCAAACGAACTAATACAGAACGGCTCTGGGCCTTATTTCTATCTACCTAAAATAGAGAGCTACTTAGAAGCGAGACTCTGGAATGAGGTGTTTGTATTTGCTCAAAACTATCTGAGCATTCCCCAAGGGACGATCAAAGCGACCGTTTTAGTAGAAACGCTCCCGGCTTCTTTCGAGCTGAATGAAATTCTTTATGAGCTCAGGAATCACTCATGTGGACTTAACTGTGGTCGATGGGATTACATCTTTTCTTACATTAAAAAATTTAGAAGCAACAAGCATAAGACGGTTCCCAATCGCGATCAGGTAAACATGAGTTCACATTTCATGAAGAGCTATGCCGATCTTGTAATACAAACATGTCACAAAAGAGGAGCGCACGCCATGGGTGGAATGGCCGCACAGATTCCCATTAAAAACAACGAAGACGCTAATAAAGCTGCCCTGGGAAAGGTACGTCAGGACAAATTGCGTGAGGTGCAAAACGGTCATGACGGCACCTGGGTAGCCCATCCTGCGCTGGTAGAGGTCGCCATGGAAATCTTTGACAAACACATGCCGATGCAAAACCAAATAAACAATAAGCGTCATGATGTTCAAGTGACGGCCAAAGACCTGACTCAAACGCCTACTGGCACAATTACCATGGAAGGCATTCGCACGAATATCAATGTGGGCTTATTGTATACCGAAAGCTGGTTGCGTGGAAATGGTGCTGCAGCTATTTACAACCTGATGGAAGATGCCGCTACGGCAGAAATATCCCGATCTCAGCTATGGCAGTGGATTCATCACAACTGCTACACGGTAAATGGAACGAATATCACTATAGAACTATACGAACAATTGAAACTGGAAGAACTCGAGAAGATCCAACAACTGGTTGGTGAAGAAAACTTCAAGAACGGGTGTTTCAAAGAAGCTGTACAGATTTTTGATCGACTAGTCAAAAGCGATCAGCTCGAGGACTTCCTAACATTGAATGCTTATGATTACTTAAACTAACACACAAAATGAAAACCGAACGAATCGCAAAAATTGAAAAAGACTGGAAAGAAAATCCGCGTTGGAAAAACGTAACAAGACCCTATTCCGCGGAAGAAGTTGTCAACCTGCAGGGTTCGGTCACTATTGAGCATACGATTGCCAAGCTGACCGCACAAAAACTCTGGGATAAGCTGAACAACAAGTCTTTTGTCGCAGGATTGGGAGCTCTTACTGGCAACCAGGCCATTCAAGAGATCGCTGCTGGACTCGAGGCTATTTATCTGAGCGGTTGGCAGGTCGCTGCTGATGCCAACCTGGCCGGAGCTATGTATCCAGATCAATCCCTCTACCCTGCCGATTCGGTTCCAAGTGTGGTTAAACGAATCAACAATGCACTACTCAGAAGAGATCAGGTAGAATCGCTCGGTGGTGATAGTAGTGTGGATTGGTTGGCACCGATCATAGCAGATGCCGAAGCGGGTTTTGGTGGAAATCTCAACGCTTTTGAACTTATGAAAGCGATGATAGAGGCTGGAGCCGCAGGCGTCCATTTTGAAGATCAGCTCAGTTCTGCAAAAAAATGTGGACACCTGGGAGGCAAAGTACTTGTCCCCACTCAGGAAGCCATCAACAAATTAGTCGCAGCGAGGCTTGCTGCAGATGTAATGGACACGCCAACTCTTCTGATTGCCAGAACGGATGCTGATGCCGCTACTCTGATCACATCCGATGTGGACCCGCGAGATCATCGATTTATCAACGGTAAACGAACCAATGAAGGTTTTTTTGAGGTGTCAAATGGAATCGAAGCTGGTATAGCACGCGGACTTGCCTATGCTCCCTATGCAGACCTCCTATGGATGGAAACGTCTAATCCAGATTTAGGTCTGGCTCGGGAGTTTGCTGAGGGAATTAAAAACGAATTCCCAGATAAGATGCTAGCTTATAATTGCTCGCCTTCCTTTAACTGGGCAGCACACTTGACCAAATCTGAGATGTTGACCTTCAGAGAAAGTCTGGCCGACATGGGGTATAAGTTCCAGTTTATCACATTAGCTGGATTCCATGCTCTGAATACTTCGATGTTTGAGTTATCAAAAGCATATAAAGAACGCGGAATGGCTGGCTACTCTGAATTACAGGAGAGAGAATTTGCATTGCTCGATCACGGCTTTAAAGCAGTGAAGCATCAGGCTTTTGTTGGTACTGGGTACTTCGATGCTGTTCAAAACACTGTCCAGCAAGGAAAGGCTTCTACGGTGGCCATGGCAGGCAGCACAGAAACCGCTCAATTTTAAAAATAGTGTTAACCTGATTAATAAAACTTGACTGCAAGGTCATGTTCTGAGTTCTATATTCGATAAAGCCCTGACCGAACGTCAGGGCTTTTCTTAATCCTTATTCAGCTCCCTTGATGATTTCTTCTACTACCTCAGGGTTTAGTAGTGTAGAAGTATCTCCTAATTGATCAGCTTCTCCTGATGCCACCTTTCTCAGGATTCTACGCATGATTTTACCTGATCGGGTCTTAGGAAGTCCGGGTACTATTTGAACTTTATCTGGTTTAGCTATTGGCCCAATGATTTTACTCACGGTTTGACGAATCTCATTCTTTAAATTCTCCTCCGTACGGCCTTCCATGTCACAAATGACATAAGCATAAATGCCTTGACCTTTCACTTCATGTGGATATCCAACCACCGCTGACTCTACCACTTTTGGGTGTTCATTAATAGCATTCTCTACTTCTGCTGTTCCCATTCGGTGACCTGAGACGTTGATCACGTCATCCACTCTACCCAGGATTCTCAGATACCCATCATGATCTCTTTTGGCTCCATCGCCGGTGAAGTACATGCCTTTATAAGTCGAGAAGTAAGTCTGTTTACATCGCTCATGATCTCCATATGTGGTTCGCAAAATAGATGGCCATGGAAACTTGACACATAGGTTTCCTTGCACATTATTGCCCTTCAATTCATTGCCGTCTGGATCTACGATCACGGGCTGAATTCCCGGCAATGGAAGACCCGCATGAGCGGGCTTGTTAGGAACGATTCCCGCCAGTGACGAAACCATGATTCCCCCGGTCTCTGTTTGCCACCAGGTATCTACTAAAGGACAATTGCCTTTCCCTATGTGATCATGGTACCAGTGCCATGCCTCCTCATTGATTGGCTCTCCCACAGATCCGATTACCTTCAATGAGTCCAATTTAAATGGCTCGATAGGCTCTAACCCATGTGCCTGCAGCGCTCTTATCGCTGTTGGCGCTGTATAAAATTGATTTACCTTGTACTTGTCAACGATTTCCCAAAAGCGCCCCGCATGAGGGTAGGTAGGCACTCCTTCAAACATCACGGATGTGGCTCCCGCCAATAGTGGCCCATAAACGATATATGAATGTCCGGTTATCCAACCAACATCCGCTGTACACCAGTACACATCTCCAGGATTGTATTGGAATACATTCAGAAAGGAATAATAGGTATAGACCATATAACCTCCGCACGTGTGCACTACGCCTTTAGGCTTGCCTGTAGATCCTGAAGTATATAGAATGAATAGCATGTCCTCAGAATCCATGACTTCTGCAGGGCATTCCTGAGACTGTCCTTTGATTGCATCATGCCACCAGATGTCCCGACCATCCTTCATAGTTACGTCCGACTTGGTGCGCTCTACCACGATCACTTTCTTAACGGTTGTACAGCTATCCAATGCTTCATCCACCACGCTCTTTACACCGATAGATTTGGCTCCTCTGTAGTTCCCATCCGAAGTAAGCACCATTTTGGCTTCACAGTCATTGATCCTATCAGATAGTGAGCTGGACGAAAATCCTGCAAATACTACCGAGTGAACGGCTCCTATTCGAGCACAGGCAAGCATTGCTACCGCCGCTTCTGGCACCATGGGCATGTAAATAATGACCCGATCACCTTTCTTGACTCCCTGAGCTTTCATAGCATTCGAAAACTCACAAACCTTTTCATACAACTCGCGATAGCTTAAAGTAATGGGTTCGTCTCCAGGCTCATTCGGCTCCCAAATGATGGCTGGTCGATCGCCCATGATAAAAAGATGCCTATCCAGAATATTTTCGGTAATGTTCATTTTGCCATTTAAGAACCATTTTATGTCTGGCCCTTCAAAATCCCATTCGAGTACTTTTTCAAATCGCTTTTTCCAATGAAACGAATCTGCAATTTGGCTCCAAAAGACCTCTGGCTGTAAAACACTTTTTTGGTATTCGTGAATGTATCCACTGAGGGTTTGAATCTTATGAGTCATATCGGGTTATATCTATTATATGTTTTAACTATCAATGATCAGATGCTGCTCCAGCACCTCTTGGGTATCGGATGGATTCTACCATTTCTTCTACATCTTTTGGTGGCTTTGGGTAAAGTCTGGAGATAACGATCGACACCACAAAATTGGCAGTCATAGCCACCGTACCAAAGCCTTCTGGAGAGATGCCAAACCACCAGTCAGCTGAATCGCCTCCTCCAAAACCTCCAAGCTTAAACTTAATCATGTAGAAGAGCATTAGCAGCATGCCAATGACCATTCCTGCCACAGCTCCTTCTTTATTCATTCGCTTATCAAATATTCCCAGAATGATCGCTGGAAAAAAGGACGCAGCTGCCAATCCAAAAGCCAGAGCCACTACCGCCGCAACAAATCCCGGAGGATTGATCCCAAAATAACCGGCCACAATCACGGCAAGCAAGGCACCTACCCTTGCCCATATAAGTTCTTCACGGTCCGAAAGGTTTGGTTTTATCTGTTTTTTAATCAAATCGTGTGAAATACTAGCAGAAATAACCAGCAACAAACCTGCGGCTGTAGACAAAGCTGCTGCCAGTCCACCAGCTGCTACCAATGCAATGACCCAGTTTGGAAGGTTCGCAATCTCTGGATTAGCCAGTACTATGATGTCCCGATCAATTTCAAGCTCATTGGACTCTCCTGCTACATATTGAATTTTACCATCACCATTTTTATCTTCAAACTGAATTAACCCTGTTGTTTCCCAATTGCTGAACCATTCGGGCATGGACTTATACTCGGCATTTGAAACCGTCTCTATTAAATTGGTACGTGCAAAGGCGGAAATAGCCGGTGCAGTGGTATAAAGAATGGCTATGAAGATCAAAGCCCAACCTGCGGATATTCGGGCATCTTTTACTTTCGGCACAGTGAAAAACCGCACGATTACATGCGGCAAACCCGCCGTACCAACCATCAATGCAAGAGTAATCGCAAAAACATCTATCGTTGACTTGGTTCCTGATGTATATTCAGCAAAGCCCAATTCGCGATGCAGACCATCCAACTTATCAAGTAAATAAGTTCCGTCGGATAGTTGTCCTCCAAATCCCAATTGCGGGATCACATTTCCAGTCATCTGGATAGAGATAAAGATGGCAGGAACCATAAAAGCAAAAATCAGCACGCAATACTGAGCCACCTGTGTATAGGTAATGCCCTTCATCCCACCCAGCACGGCATAGAAGAAGACCAGACCCATACCAATGTACACGCCTGTATTGATCGGCACTTCTAAAAACCGACTAAATACGACACCTACTCCGCGCATTTGTCCTGCTACGTAAGTAAAGGAAACCACAATGGCACAAATCACCGCTACTGTTCTGGCCACATTGGAATAGTATCGGTCTCCGATGAAATCCGGAACTGTAAACTTGCCAAACTTTCTCAGATAAGGCGCCAGCAACAACGCCAGCAAAACATACCCGCCAGTCCACCCCATAAGGTAAACAGCGCCATCATATCCCATAAATGATATGAGACCGGCCATAGAAATAAACGAAGCTGCAGACATCCAGTCTGCTGCGGTAGCCATGCCGTTTGCCAAAGGGGAAACTCCTCCTCCGGCCACATAAAAATCTTTAGTAGAAGATGCTCTAGACCAAATGGCTATGCCGATGTATATAACAAACGTAACTCCTACTATTAAAAAGGTCCAACTCTGTACATCCATCTTATTTCTCGTCTACGTCAAACTCCTTATCCAACTTGTTCATCAAGCGGACGTACACAAAAATTAGAATGACAAAGACGTAAATCGCGCCCTGCTGTGCAAACCAGAATCCTAGCTTAAATCCTCCCAAACGGACGGCATTTAGTTGATCAACCAAAAAGATCCCTGCCACATAGGAAACAAGGAACCATATACTAAGAAGAATCAAAAGGTATTTCAGATTTTTCAGCCAATAGGCCTTCATGCTGGAGTCGCTCATAGGTATCCGTTGATGATTTATAAATATCACCGCCAAGATATATGATCTTTTGAGTTCATTCAATAATGCAGCTCAAAAGAACAACTATTTTAACACATTTGAAATTTTATTTGGACTCTACCTGCTTAAATACTATAAAACAAATTCTGTAAGAATCGCCACTATAGCCCCTGTTAGACTTACCACAAATTTCTTAATTCCAAAGTGGTGATTGGGGCTGGACTCCACAAATATAGTGGTTGAAATGTGTAGAAATCCACCAGAAACAAATGCAAATAATGCCAATAAGCTATCTGAAGATAAGGTTAGGATATGCTCACTTAGCATTAAGCCCAAAGGAGACGCTACTGCAAATAGCACTAAGATGATCCAGACCTGTGGTGTCATCTGCTTATCAGACTTTAAAGTAGCAACAAGTGCAAAAGCAGCCGGGAGTTTGTGAAGTACAATCCCTACCAAAAGCGAATACGACTCATGCTGCTCATGGAATGGAGAGTCGTGAGTCAACAGCGCACCTTCCAGAAAGGAATGAATCATCAGCGCAACTACCAGACCTACTCGAGATGCTCCGGTCATGTGGTCATGAATGTGTGCATGGCCATGCTCTACTCCCGAAGTAAAGTACTCTAGGAGCTGCTGAAAAAAGAATCCAAAAAGAATAAATAACCCCAACCTCATTGGATCCTCCGCCAGGCTAAACACCTCTGGAAGAATGTGAATGATCGTAATGGAAAACAAGAAAGAGCCGGCAAAGATGAGTGAATGTTTCACTCCAGCGGACCCTTGAGGCACTACACGTTCGGCGAGTCCTCCTAAAATGGCTGAAAAAAATAATACCAGTATGATTACAAACATGCCAGACGCAAAAAATCGGTTAGGTGTATGACTTAGGAATGAGAAGGTATTCCATTCTCAAAAGATTCAATCAATCGCCAATTTATTTAATTCTAAAGAGCCAGCGATACCTTCTGACACAAAACTCTTCAATTCTCCCTCAGAATCCTGATAAATAAAATAAGCTTCCAGATTAGAGTTGGATAAAATCTCCTTAGAGCCCTCTAAACCTAAGACCATAAATGCTGTAGCATACGCATCAGCTGTCATGCAATCTTCAGCAAAAACAGAGGCACTTAACAGGTTGTGGGTGGTATTGTAGCCCGTTCTGGGATCTATGGTGTGCGCAATGGTACGACCCTCAAGCTGATAATAGCTACGGTAATTACCAGATGTAGCCATGGACAAATCCTTTAGCTGAACAATGGCCATTAAACGTTGCTCATCCATTCCAACCATTGGGTCTTCTATTCCGATTTTCCAAGTTTCATTTTGTTCGTTTACTCCCTTGGTTCGCACCTCACCGCCTATTTCTACCATGTAGTTTTGAAACTCATTACCCTCCAGAAACTCTGCCACCAAATCCACGGCATAGCCCTTGGCGATCGCACTAAAATCGAGATACATGGACTTATCCATGATTACGGTAGTTCCAATATTCAGCTTATGAAAGCCCACCAGCTGCTTCAATGAATCAACCTTTACGCTATCCGGAATTGTTGGCTGCTTATCAGCACCAAATCCCCAGGCGGAAACCAGTGGACCGACTGTCGGGTCAAAAGCTCCATCAGTGGTCTCATATATAGTCCTACTACGTGTAAGCACATCATTAAACATTTTCGATGGGTTATCTAACGAACCTGATGTATTAAGTCTGGATATTTCAGACGCTGGAATATAGGTGGATAATGATTGGTTAAAAGCCACTAAAATGGAATCAATCTCACGCTTATAGCTAGGCACATCATCTCCCAAATACTTGACGTTGTACTGGATCGTACCCATGGTCTGACCCGTAACATGCATCAATCCAAACTCAGGCTGACTTGTAAATAATCTATAAGCTGCACCCAAAACCACAATCAATACAATCCCTCGAAATATTAATTTCCTGCTCATAATTGCCTATTTTATGCAAAAGTAAAACATAGGTAATTAGTAAGGCTCATTCCTATTATCTTTGCCAGCAGATTACAAACAATCCATGAGAGAAGACTACTTAAGAGGCGATGGAGATGAGATGGACTCATCAGAACAGGAGTTTGAAAAAGCACTCCGACCACTCTCTTTTGGTGATTTTGCTGGTCAGGACAAGGTTGTTGAAAACCTTAAAATCTTTGTGGAGGCTGCCAAGCTAAGAGCTGAGCCACTCGATCATGTATTACTTCACGGACCTCCGGGTCTCGGAAAAACCACGCTCTCTCACATTATCGCCAATGAGCTTGGCACAGGAATCAAAGTCACTTCAGGTCCAGTTTTGGATAAAGCCAGTGAACTTGCCGGATTACTCACTAATCTGGAAGCGCATGATGTGCTGTTCATTGATGAGATTCACCGGTTAAATCCTGTTGTAGAAGAGTACCTCTACTCAGCCATGGAGGATTACCGCATAGACATCATGCTGGATAGTGGACCCAATGCACGATCGGTACAAATCGGACTGGAGCCATTCACTCTGATTGGTGCCACCACACGATCTGGGTTACTCACTTCTCCGCTTCGGGCTCGATTTGGGATCAACTCTCGATTGGAGTATTACGATGCAAAACTCCTGACTTCCATTGTAGGACGTTCAGCTGATATATTAGGTACGCCAATCGATGAAGAAGCAGCATACGAAATAGCACGCCGCAGTAGAGGAACCCCGCGTATTAGCAACAACCTTCTGAGAAGAACGCGTGACTTTGCACAGATCAAAGGAGATGGCTCCATTACGCTTGACATAGCACAAATGGCCCTAAAGGCGCTAGATGTGGATGATCATGGTCTGGATGAAATGGATAATCGAATCCTTGCTACCATCATTGATAAATTTAAAGGAGGGCCTGTTGGTTTATCCACTATAGCCACAGCCTGTGGAGAAGAATCCGAAACGATCGAGGAAGTCTATGAACCATTCCTGATTATGGAAGGCTATATCAAGCGAACCACACGCGGACGACAAGCTACCGAGCGCGCTTACCAACACCTTGGCAAGATCCCTCCAGAACAAATGGGACGATTGTTTTAAGTGTATCACTAATACAACTAAGCACAACGCCTAGGTATTAGGATTTAATTTATCATACGGCAAGAATTATCCTTCTTATTCATCTCATTTACCTTTTTAAATTTAACGGTTTCCGCTATTTTTAACCGCCCCTCCACTAAGACGGATTATCAACTATACCGATTATTTTTATGCAAGCATTGCGCTCATTTTTTGCATTCTGCACGCTACTGATGTTCATTCATATAGCAAATGGTCAGACATGCCCAACAAACTTCAACGCCACAGCGACTGTAACAGCCGCCATGAGTCCATGTGGAGCTTCTGGAAATCCTGTAACACAAGGCTTTGCATTCGGCACACAAACACTCACAATCGAAAGTGGAGCCACCCTCACCATCACTGGAGACTTTCAAGTCTGGGATGAGGTGATAATTTACGGAAGCCTCATAGTTACTGACGATATGGAGACGATCTCCGGTGCTAATGTATATGTAGCTGATGGAGGTTATCTGGAAGTAGGTGATGATTACACCAATGGTGGATACATTTCCTCCGGTACTTCTGGTGTAGATGGGACCATGGTTGTTGGAGGAGATTTTGAGAATAGAGGTACGGGAACAGTCAATGTGGGCGATAATGGGTCATTACAATCTGGGACTTTCAACAATAATGGTGGCACCGTGAATGTATCCTCCGGCGATACTGATTGTGCTACGGAAGGCTGCTGCGGAAACTGTGGTGCACTTCCGGTAGTCTTGTTGAATTTTCGGGTAAAAGAAGATCAGGGCCAGGCTGTTCTTGACTGGACCACAGCTAAGGAGCTTGATAACGACTATTTTATTATTGAAAAAATGACCTCCGCTGATAGTAAGTTCGAAGAAATAGGGAAAATTAATGGCAATGGCACAACAGAGAGCTCCTCTTATTACTCATTTAAAGATCCGCAGTTTAATCAGGACAGTTACTACAAAATCACACAAGTAGACTATGATGGAGCATCAGAATCTTTTGGCCCGCTGGTTCTTGTGAAAGAGCACTCAAATCATCTAAACCTTCACATAACCATATACCCAAACCCAACTCCAGGACCTATTCATATTGATGGAGCAGGATATTCTGGGTTTACCGTTTACAACATGAATGGGCAAGTTGTCATACATGAACGAAACCGTATCGGGACAGAAGCAGAGCAACTTATCAACAGTGCCCTGGCAAACAGTAAAGGTACGTTTCTTCTAAAATTCTTTAACGAAGAGAATCATGTGATTAAGCGAATTCGAAAACTGTAAGACGACCCAAACAGTCGTCATGTCACCACTTTGGGTATCATTTGTTGCAGTGAGGAACCACTATGCTAAATAGTCTGTGGATTGGTTATAGATTTAACCAAACCCATATTCCTGAATTGATGAAAACGTTCCTAAATATTCTAGCACTGTTTGCTGTGGTTGCAGCCCTAGCACAAGAAAACATCCGATTAAACCAACTCGGGTTTTTCCCCAATGCCGAAAAAATTGCCGCTGTGATAGATTCCGATGCCTCTACATTTCAAATTGTCCGCGGCAGCAGTGTCGTATTCGAAGGTGACCTATCCACTGAAAATTATTGGACTCAGTCCAAAGAGGATGTGAAGTTAGCAGACTTCTCGGCATTGGATATTCGTGGAACCTTCCAGCTCAAACTACCTAATGGCGATTTGTCCCATTCATTTCGCATATCAGACGAAGCAGTCAATGCTGTAAGCATAGGTGCTATTAAGGCTTATTATTACAATCGTGCTTCCACAGCACTAGAAGAAGCATATGCTGGCGAATATAAGCGAGAGGCGGGTCACCCTGATCAGTCAGTCATTGTGCTGCCATCCGCCGCTACCGAAAGCAGACCTGCCGGCACCATCATTTCCACACCTAAAGGCTGGTATGATGCAGGAGATTATAATAAATACATTGTCAACTCAGGAATCAGCGTTTTCACATTGTTGGCTGCTTATGAAAACTATCCTGAGTACTATGATGACCTGGACTTATCCATACCGGAAAGTGATAATTCTGTTCCTGACATTTTGGATGAAGCCCTTTGGAACATTGAGTGGATGGCGACCATGCAAGATGAAGATGGTGGCGTTTACAACAAAACCACCCATGCCAATTTTCAGGGAGCTGTGATGCCCAACCAAGCCACAGCTGCTCGCTATGTGGTAGCCAAGGGAACAGCCGCTACACTTGACTTTGCTGCTGTAATGGCCATGGCCTCTCGAGTTTATGCCGATTATCTTCCAGAAGAATCAGCTAAATGGTTACAACAAGCGAAAGAAGCATGGATCTGGTCCAAGGCAAATCCCACCATTGCCTATAACAATCCGAGCTCTGAAAATGGATACCCGGGCGTAAGCACTGGTGGCTATGGCGATGGTGACTTTACAGATGAGTTCTTTTGGGCGGCTAGTGAATTGGCCATTACCACAGGAGAATCTTCGTACTTCAATGAATTGAATTTCTCCAGAAACTTTGGCTGGCCAGCCTGGCCCAATGTGGAGACACTAGGCATACTTTCCTTGATCAAACACCGTAAATCTGTTGCGGATCAAGTGGATACGACACTGGTAAAAAACAAATTGTTTGGGATTACAAACGCGCTCGTTGACCAGCGTGACAATTCGCCATACGCCATAGCCAATAACAGTTTTTACTGGGGCAGCAATTCAGCTCCTGGCAATCAAGGCATGATGCTCATGCAGGCATATCATCTTACGGGTGACATGGATTATTTTAATGCTGCTTTAAGCGCATTAGACTACCTACTTGGACGAAATGCTACAGGTTATAGCTTTGTTACTGGGTTCGGCGATAAAACGCCATTAAATATTCATCACCGACAATCGGAAGCCGACGATATTTCAGAACCCATTCCAGGTTTTTTGGCAGGTGGTCCGAATCCACATAATACGGACGACTGTGGAAATTCTGTATACCCAACCAGCAATCCGGCACAGTGCTATGTGGATGACTGGTGTAGCTACTCCACCAACGAGATCACTATCAACTGGAATGCACCGCTGGTCTATTTATCAGGCGCACTTGATTTTGTTTACAACGATCAATTCTGGACCGAGGGTGAGGAAGAAGTCCTAGAAGTAGTGAAGAATATACCTATTCGTATTCACCCAAATCCAGCAACCGATAGAATCACTATTGTAACAACAGAGAGCTCACCAGTTAAAGGAAGCATTTTCAGTTTAACGGGTCAACTGGTTATGGCATTCGATGAGTCAGAAGTGGATGTAAGGTCACTCGACGCTGGCACTTACCTATTGAAAATCCAGCAAAACCACAGCACTTACAGTAGAAAACTCATTGTTCATTAATTTGATTGCGAACCTTTTTCTCCGCATTCAACGCATGTTCACTATCGGTGTAAAAGAAAAGTGAAGGCTCCATGTTATTCGTATCAATGACATTTCGCTCTTCTTCAAAGAAGAATTGGCTTGAGTGATGGATTCCTTGCTGGAGAATTAGGATCGCCCCAAAAAATAGAATGGTTTTCAGCAGCCTTTTCATAGTGTTTCTGTTATCTCCGGGAACACTTTGTAAAACATGATCCAGGCCATGAGTAGTGTCAGCAGAATATTGAGAAGTTGCCCAGAAACGTATAGAATTAATGGCTTACCTCCTGAAAACTGACTTTTTAGCTCTTTGAAGTTAGTCGATAACCCAATGCTCACGAAAGCCAGACAAAATAGCCAACCTCGCATGGATTTAGAAAACAGGAACACTCCCTTTTCGATCATTGCAACTGAGTCTTCTGGTGACAATAATTGCTGAACAATAGAGAAAATGATTGAAGCTCCGATGAAGCCCAATATGAACTTTGGGAATCGCTTCCAGATTTCTATCGCTGAAACCGTTTTTCCTTCTGTCTTTTCCACCTTAGCTGACCAATAAATTGCCACACCAAAAGCCATTACACCTATCAATATGTTCTGAATCATTTTAATGGTTGCTGCCACATTCATTGCTGTATCTCCCAGAAAAGCTCCAGCAGCCACTACAGCTCCTGTAGCATCCACCGTACCTCCGATCCACGCACCTCCCAAAACTTCAGGCATTTCCAATGCTTTAATTAAGGCAGGCATGGCCACCATCATGATAGAAGTAAATACCATGGACAAGCCAATAGCTGTTGTCAGTTCTTCTTTTTTCGCTTTGGAAGCAGCCGCCGCGGCTATGGCCGCAGACACACCACATACCGACATGTCTGCGCTGATGGTAATATTTAAACTTTTTGACCCAATCTTTAATATCCGTTGACCAAACCAGAAAGTAGTAACCAGCACAACCGGGGTAACCACCCAGGCCACAAACAGTCCAGGCAAACCTATGGCCAGCACCTTTCCAAACAAAACTTCAGCTCCCAACAAGACCAAGCCTGTCTTTATGAACAGCTCATGTTTTAGTCCTGCCTTCAACCATTCAGGCACACCTATTACATTGCTAATAAATATTCCAATGGCAATGGCCCAAAGTGCATAACCTAAACCAGCGGCTTTAAAATCTGACTGACTAGCCAACAGAAATGACAGCAAGGCCAGCAGGAAAATCACAACAAAAGCTTTTGCAAACGCACCAAATCGTTCGGTGAGGCGAGTGGTACCAAATCCCAGTACAAGCACAAAAAAAATGAGCAGAAGAATAGACCCGAACCATTTAAACTCGAATGCCTGCCATGGATTGGTGTTCCAGGTATCCAACTTGACGGACATGGCTTTGATTCCATCCATCGCTTCGAAAATGTAAATATCACCTAGCGGCAAAATCAAAAAGTAGGTTGCACCAAAGAGCAGTAAAAATGCTCCTAAGGTAATCGCCACAAAATCTTCTGTCCAACGCATATGATTCAGGTTATTCAAGCCCAATTTAAAATTTAGAACTATATAAATGATTAATTAGATGGTAACTTTAATTTATGAATAATGTCACAATAGAATACTGCAAACTTTGCCGATGGATGATGCGTGCGATCTGGATGTCACAAGAACTCCTATCCACATTTACGGAGGAGTTATCGGAAGTGACCTTAAAACAAGGAACTGGCGGCATTTTCAATGTGTATGCCAATGACGATCTGATATTCTCGAGAAAGAAGGAGGGCCGTTTTCCTGAAATCACCGAACTGAAGCAGTTGGTAAGGGACAAAATAGCCCCCCAGAAAAGCCTGGGACATGCAGACAAAAAATAACTTTGGGTCGTGAGCACGAGCAACAACACCCATCTGGTCAAATCACTTGCCTCTGAATTGGGCTTTTCATTCTGTGGCATTTCCAAAGCGCAATTTTTGGAAGAAGAAGAACCCCGACTAGAAGAGTGGCTAAAACGGGGCTACCAGGGAAAAATGGGCTATTTGGAAAATCATTTTGACAAGCGCCTCGACCCTACCAAGCTTGTTCCGGGTGCAAAATCGGTAGTGTCGCTGATTTATAACTATTATCCACAAAAAACCCATCAATCTGACGATCAACCTAAAATTGCTAAATACGCTTACGGACAAGACTATCATTTTGCCGTCAAGGACAAACTCAAAGAATTAATGCATCGCCTTCAGGAGCAACTAGGAGCTGTAGAAGGTCGGGTATTTGTAGATAGTGCACCAGTTCATGAACGTGCCTGGGCTGCCAAAAGTGGTCTTGGCTGGGTTGGCAAAAACTCATTACTTCTTAACAGAGAGGTGGGTAGCTTTTTCTTTCTGGCAGAGTTGATCATTGATTTGGAACTAGAGGCCGATGGTCCCATGAAAGATTACTGTGGCACCTGTACAGCCTGTCAGGATGCTTGCCCGACGAATGCGATCCCCGAACCTTACGTGGTAGATGGAAGCCGGTGCATTTCCTACCTCACCATCGAACTCAAGGAAGAAATTCCTTCGGATTTTAAAGACAAGATGGAAGGCTGGGCTTTCGGCTGTGATATCTGCCAGGATGTATGCCCCTGGAATCGTTTTTCTAAACCCCATCAAGAACCTGCCTTCCAACCTCAGGGCTGGGAAGATTTTTCCAAACAGGATTGGGAAGAAATGACCGAAGAGGTATTCCGTAAGGTCTTTAAAAAATCAGCTGTAAAACGGACCAAATATGCTGGACTCAAACGAAACATTGATTTTCTCAGCTCTGATCAGGATTAGTTCTCCGCTGCTCAATATACCTGGTCATTAAGAAAACGAAAGAATTCATCTCCATATCAAATCAGTCACCATTCAAGTCGACATTTGGCGGACTTCAGGGAGAGCAAGCCAAAAGGCTCGATAAGTCCTTTGAAAAGACACAAGAGAAAACTCCATACATTGCTAACAAGCAATTTTACACCATGACTAAATTGCCGATCCATGAGGTTTTACACAATGATCAGGCAGACGATTTGATTTTTGCACATTTTCAGACCATTCAGCCACTCAACGAATTTCTAAAAAAAGCGCTCCAGCTACCCTGATTCTTATAAATTCGCCATGTGAACATTCTCTATTTTATTGATATTGTGGGCACCATGGTGTTTGCCATTAGTGGAGCGCTTGCCGGACGTGATAAGAAACTCGACTTGTTTGGAATTGCAGCGGTAGGTTTTATTACGGCTATTGGTGGTGGTACGGTTAGAGATGTGCTTCTTGGAAGCACTCCTGTCGGATGGATGAACGACTTGATCTATCTGATCATGATAGGCTCAGGTGTTATTATTTCCATGTTTTTTAACCGCGCAGTATTGAAGCTACGCCGAACGTTCTTCATGTTTGATACTGTAGGTATTGCTGTCTTCACAGTACTCGGCCTGCAAAAGGCATTGACTCTTGGTGTACATCCAGCCATCGCTATCATGATGGGAATGGTCTCGGCGGTTTTCGGTGGAGTTATTCGGGACATTGTCTGTAATGAAATCCCTCTGATCTTCCGTCAGGAGATTTATGCACTCACCTGCATAGCAGGTGGAATTGTCTATGTTTCACTAGATTCATTCGGCATTGGTCAAGTGTTAAATGTGGCCATAACCTCTGTTTTCATCGTGCTTTTTCGTGTATTAGCAGTAAAATACCAATGGAAACTACCTGATTTTTCCTAAAAGCTTAGATAGATTTACTTTCCTAAAAATAGTCAGCCCCATTATTTGTTAATTTGAACCTTATGGGCCAAAAAAATCACGCCATTTTACTGATTCACTGCACAGACCGCAAAGGACTGATCAGCACGATTACACACTTCCTATTTGAGCATAATGGAAACATTATCGACCTGGATGAACATGTAGAGAAAATAGAAGGCATTTTCTTCATGCGAGTGAAATGGGAGTTAGAAGCATTTGATATTCCCAAAGACCAGATTCGTGAAGCATTTGCCGAGCAGATTGCTACCAAATATGACATGCAGTGGCAGCTCCATTTCACGGACAAAAAGCCACGCATGGCCATCTTCGTATCCAAAGCTTCTCATTGTTTGTATGACATCTTATCCAGGCATTATTCAGGAGAGTGGCAGGTAGAGATTCCTGCGATCATCTCCAATCACCAGACCCATGAAGAAGTTGCCAGGCGCTACGATATTCCATTCTATCATTTCGAAGTAACAAAGGAGAATAAAGCTGAAATCGAAGCTGCGCAAATGACACTGCTTACCGAGCTGAACATTGATTTTCTAATTTTGGCCAGATACATGCAGATTTTAAGTGACAATTTCATCAATGCTTACCCCAATAAAATCATCAACATCCACCACAGCTTTCTTCCTGCATTTGCCGGAGCTAAACCGTACCATAGAGCTTACGAACGTGGCGTAAAAATCATTGGTGCTACCAGCCACTATGTGACAGCAGACCTTGATGCCGGACCAATCCTGGAACAGGATGTTGCTAAGATAACCCATAAAGACACTGTGGAAGATCTGATTCGAAAAGGAAAAGATCTTGAAAAAATCGTGTTGTCACGTGGCATTTGGACACACCTTCAGCGCAAAACTTTAGTTCACAACAATAAGACGGTGATTTTTGATTGACAACTTATACGAAGATGAATTCAAAAATAATGTAGAAGCAATAATCAAAAGGACTTCAAACTGTCACAAATCCCTGTAATGAACGCCAAAGAATATCTGGCAAACCATTTCTAAACCGACTCACAGTATTCCATCACGCCATCTTTGATTCGATGAAATGTTCTATCGATCAGTTCTTCATTTTCTTCCAACAGCGTCAGTCTGAATCCAAGCAAGTCCGATGCAAAAGAAGAAATCGGCACGATACACACTTGTTTAGCCGCCAATAGGTAATAGACAAAACGCTTATCAAGTGTCATGCTGCTACTATCTAACCAGCTATCCAAAAGCTCTTGAACTTTCGGGTCATCGATTCTTAACCTTTGGTTGGCGTTCAGGACGCCTGGCTCGAAAATCATGGTATTGTAAAAAGCACCATTTGTCTGATTAAACTTGACGTATGGCACATCGCTAAACACCTCATTTAAGTACGCACTTCGGCGACCAATTTTCTCTTTCGTCTCATGAATAAATGCTGGATAGCGTTCATCCTGCATGATTAGCGGTATTGATAACTGAGGCAACTTTGTGGAGCTAACCTCAATCATTTTCGCATTATCGATGGTCTCGCATAATCGGGCAAACTCACGGTCACTCGTTCTGTTGTAATATTCGGCCCAACCACATCGAGCTCCTGGCCATGGAAACTCCTTAGAAATCCCTTTTAGCGAGATCGCCGGCACATCACCAACCACCTCGGCCAGGGTACAGGTCTCCGCTCCATTGTAAATGATGTTCATATAAATCTCATCACAGATCAAAAAGAGATCAAACTCTTTGGCGATATCCACCATCCGCTGAAGGATCTCTTTTGGGTAAACCATCCCAGTGGGATTGTCTGGATTAATAATCAGTATCCCAACAATACTCGGATTATACTTTACTTTATTATACAGATCATCCATGTCTGGATACCACGAGTTATCTGGGTCCAGTTTGTAGGTAATTGGATGATGATTGGCATGACCTGCCTCAGCAGATGAATGAGTGGAATAGGCTGGAGAAGGGCCTATCACCCGTGAGGTCGCCAGCAAGTATTGATAAATCTTTTGGATGGCATCACCGAGACCATTGAAGAAGGTGATATCCTGAGCATCAATTTGTGCGCCTCCGCGGTTATTATTCAAATCTGCCAGAAACTGACGCGTAGACAGCACTCCCTTGGAATGACTATACCCATAGGTATTGTCCTGGTAGAGCAATCCTGCAATAATGTCCTTCATCCATTCAGGAAGCTTGTGGTTCTTCTGAATAGGGTCTCCAATATTTTCCCAAAGGATTTCATATCCCAGCAGTTCGAGTTGCTCTGCTTTCTTCACAATCCCCCGAATCTCATAGGACAACTCACTCGCTCCGTCTCTCAGTAATTTCTGTCGCATACCTCAAAAAATGAAGCTACGAAGGTAGGAGAAAGTGTATGGTTTTTGAAAATAGACGAAAGAATATTTTAAGTAATTCGGAATTGTAAATAATGAATTCTGCTTGATTGATTTATTGTTCTTTCCTCAAAAGATTAAACCATTAATTCCAAAAAATGCATAATTTAGATCGCAATTAAACCGCTAATTATGGATTTTAACTTTTCGGACTGGTGGGATTCTCTATCTACCATTAAGCAGATTTATTGGGGGTTGGCAATACCTTTCACCCTTATTTTCCTCATCCAGACGGTCATGACATTTATTGGTGGTGAGCTGGATCATGACGGTTCTGCCGACTATGACGTAGAAATGGACGATGGAGCTGGCTTTCAATTCTTTACCATCAAAAATTTCGTTGGGTTTTTCACCTTATTTTCCTGGACAGGGATTGCCTGCTTAGAATCAGGAATGTCTATTGGTCAGACCATGGTTTGGTCATTTGCGGCTGGGGTTAGTATGATGGTCATCATGGCATTGATATTCTATTATTTTAGCAAACTGACTGACTCTGGAAATATGTCATTCAAGAATGCAATTGGAGGAATTGGTGAAGTTTATTTGCCCATACGAGCCTCTAGAGAAAATATCGGGAAAGTGAGCATTAAAGTGCAGGGTTCACTTAGAGAATTGGATGCCATCACAGATGACAAAAAAGACTTACCCACCGGAGCGGTAGTTACCGTCTCAGACATCACTAACAATGACACTCTAATAGTTACTAAATCAAAATAAATGTCAAGTACTTTCTTACTCATTATTGTCGCGGTAGTCATATTCGTATTTGTACTACTGATTGGCTTATTTCGAAGATATAAACGATGCCCTTCTGACAGAATACTCGTAGTATATGGTAAAGTGGGTAAAGGGTCAGATGATCTGGGTAGATCAGCCAAGTGTATTCATGGAGGTGCTGCATTTATCTGGCCGATTATTCAGGATTACGAATTTCTAGACCTCACCCCAATTTCAATTGAAGTGATGCTTACCAATGCATTGTCTCGTCAGAATATTCGGGTGGATGTTCCTTCACGATTCACTGTAGGGATCTCTACTGAGGAGGGTATTATGACAAATGCTGCCGAACGACTGCTGGGGCTTTCTCAGGAAAACATCCACGATCTGGCAAAAGACATCATTTTTGGTCAGTTACGCTTAGTTGTAGCGACGATGGACATTGAAGAAATCAATAACAATCGAGACAAGTTCCTGGCTAATGTAGCATCAAATGTAGAGGCCGAACTTAAAAAAATTGGATTGAAACTGATCAACGTGAATGTTACCGACATCAAAGATGAATCTGGTTACATCGAAGCGTTGGGTAAAGAAGCTGCTGCCAAGGCAATCAACGATGCCCGAAAAAGTGTAGCTGAAAAAGTACGTGATGGATCCATAGGAGAAGCCAACGCGCACCAGGAGCAACGAGTAAAAGTAGCATCAGCAGATGCTATGGCCGTAGAAGGAGAAAACACAGCGAAAATCACCATTGCAAACTCCGATGCTCTGAGAAGAGAAAAAGAAGCGGAGGCACAAAAAATCGCGATTGCTGCTGAGAAAGTGCAATCAGCTAAAGCCCTAGAAGAAGCATACGCTGCGGAGCAAGAAGCGGAGAATGCACGTGCAAGAAGGGATAAGGCTAGCCAAACTGCAGATATAGTTATCCCTGCACAAATAGATAAGGAAAAAGTGGAAATCGCTGCAGAGGCAGAAGCTGAAATGACCCGACGCAAAGCACGAGGTGAAGCCGATGCGATTCTCTTTATGAAAGAAGCAGAAGCAAAGGGTATCTATGAGGTATTGACCAAACAAGCAGAAGGATTCAAGAAAATTGTAGAGGCCGCTGGAAATAATTCAAGAGATGCGGTACTACTAATTGTAGCAGACAAACTAGACGAGTTGGTCAAGCTACAAACTGAAGCAATCAAAAATATTAAGATTGATAAGGTTACCGTATGGGACAGTGGCAATGGAACGAACGACAAGTCATCAACTGCCAACTTCATTTCGGGATTATATAAATCTGTTCCTCCTCTCCAGGAAATGTTCGGAATGGCGGGAATGGAGCTTCCAGATTATCTGAAAGGCAAATCAACTGAGGAAATTCAGCAAATGGCCGAAGAAGTGAAGGAGGCTAAGGAAGAAAAGTCAGAGACCCCTAAACCCACCAAAAAGATAGATCCACCTACCTCTGGTGCCGACAGTTAATAATCAAAGGGCCTTTATGGCCCTTTTTACTTTTCCAATCAAAAGCCACCAACTATACCATACAGAATTATAACAACAGCTACAGCAAAAAGAATAAATCCTACGACTACAAGGACTTTTCGATAAGGGTTAGCTTCTCGGTTGACCCACCTCAGCAATAACACATCTAGAATAATTCCAAATAACACATCCATAATCATCTAAGTTATTTCAGTGTAAGTAGCTTTTCTGATCTGAATATTACACCTAATTGATTTTTTGGAATGAAAATGACATGGTTTGACCATTCCCTGAGATGACAGCCTGCAATTGATCCTGTTTTCGTTCATAGGTGATTACCTTCGGGAAATCGTGTTCGGGGTTTTCACACTTCACAAAACCGTCTCTCAATTCGACTATTTTAAACAAAGTAGGATTTGGGTTTTGTGGCACTTCTGCTATGTAATACAGTTCACCATCAATGATTTTGATACCTAGCATCTCAACGAATGTGGTGTCTGCCCCTTGCATGGAAATACCTATTCCACTAAGCCTTGAACCCTCTTGTTCCCAAATTTCAAACCCTTGCTTGCCTGGTTTCATATCCGTACGTTCCCATATGCCTACCAACCACCTCAACTCATCCAATTCACCAAACTCAACAGAAGTAAGGCTTAATAGCACCGATAATAATAGTATGAATTTCATTTTCCTTTTTATCTGTCAAAACAAGCCCACGAATCGCATAGAATCTAGTAAAAAAACGACATCACTTACTCAAAAAGAAGTTGGCCATATCCAACTCGTCAAAACGATACTTTGAGGGGTCCTCTCCAGTGAATTCTTTGAAGTTCTTAATAAGATGGGACTGATCAGTAAACCCTGCCTGATAAGCAATGGATGCCCAGCTATAATCTTCTTCTTTCACACACTCGAAGATGTAACTAAGTCTCACAATTCTTGAATAGAGCTTAGGACTAAGTCCCACTTGCTTTTTAAATAGACGCTCCAGAGTTCGCTTGTTATATCCAACTTGAGTCGATAGTTCTCCTACATCGAGGATGCCATGTTTTTCCTGCATCAACTTGATGACCTTTTCCACTGATGACTCGGTCGAATTCACTCGACTTAGAAACTGATCTTCTATCCTATTACAAAACTGATCAAAATTCTCTTTAGCTGGGTTTATCATCTCCATTTTTGGAAGAAAGTCCATAAAGTCTACGACCATCCCTTGAAGTCGGGACATGTCTAAATCATATAGGATGTGCAATGCTGCCGGCTGGAGTTTCACTCCAATCATACCCGAAACACCTGTGTTCTTGAGATAAAAAAAACGTCTAATCTGACCGGCCATCAGTTGGCTGGACTGCACAACCCATTCTCCCGAAATATTTATTTTGTAAGGATCACCATAATGAAAGATGAGCTCTGGGTAGCCATCAGGAATGATTTTTTGAGTTACCACATCAGCATCGCCCTCACTATCCATGAGCCAAAAACACTCAATGAAGCGAGATAATTGGGCAGAGGGGTCTTTTCGTTGATAAATCATGGTGTTAGATAGTGACGGGTAAATTAACGCAAGTTGCTATCTTTAATCAAATCTAATTTTGACCATGAGACAGCTTATTTTACTTGGCATCTGTATTCTTTCGCTGAGTGCTGGTGCGCAGAACTTTCGTTTACCACTTTGGCAAGATGGAGTACCTAATGCCAAGTCTACTGACAAAGTGGAGTTCAGTGACTCTTCCAACATCGTCCGAATATCACACGTTCAAGACCCACTAATAGAAGTCTTTCTCCCATCCAAAAGAAACGCCACAGGACAGGCAATGGTCATTTGCCCGGGTGGTGGGTATAAAATACTGGCTTATGATTGGGAAGGAACGGATGTCGCCAAATACCTCAATGCGCATGGCATTGCAGGCATTGTTCTAAAATATCGTCTTCCAGATGATGACAGTAATCTTATCCCTCATCAATCACCGTTGATGGATGCTCAGCAAGCCATGAAGCTTGTCAGGTTGAATGCAGAGAAATGGAATATAGCCTCCGACAAAGTAGGAATCATGGGATTCTCGGCCGGAGGGCATCTTGCCTCGACATTGGGCACTCATTTTGATCAGGAGTCCAGGCCTAATTTCATGGCTCTGGTCTATCCGGTAATTTCCATGGATGATAAAATCACTCATATGGGCTCAAGGAACAACTTGTTGGGCGAGCAAGAGTCAATGGAGTTACTGACATATTATTCCAATGAAAAGCAGATTAAGGATAATACCCCACCAACTTTCCTTGTCCACTCTACCGACGATCGGGCAGTGCCTGTAGAAAATAGTCTTGAGTTTTATAAAGGATTAATTGAGAAGGGCATTCCTGCCGAGATGCATATTTATCCTAATGGAGGACATGGATATGGATTAGCCTCAGAACATGGGTATTTAGCTACCTGGCCAGAAAGGTTAATAGATTGGATGAAAGGGTTAGAGCAGAACTAAACCATAGGAAAGCTAGTCGTAATTCGTGTTCCAACTTCCTCAGTTGACTGTATATCAATTTTACCATTAAGTTCTTTTACGATTTGGTAGACAATGAAGAGTCCCAGTCCTACCCCTTCACCAGGGGGTTTGGTCGTATAAAACGGATCAAACACTTTTGATAATTGACTTTGTGGTATTCCCTTACCTGTATCACTTACAGTGATAACCCCCATTTCATGTGTTGGATCATATCCCGTAACAAGCTCAATAGTACCTCCCTCTGCTATGGATTGACGCGCATTATGAATAAGGTTCAAAAAAACCT
This sequence comes from Marinoscillum sp., assembly GCA_024305105.1. Taxonomy (GTDB): domain Bacteria; phylum Bacteroidota; class Bacteroidia; order Cytophagales; family Cyclobacteriaceae; genus Marinoscillum. The sequence goes on along the minus strand of JAMWZA010000027.1, from coordinate 15,523 downwards.
GATGCAGCTTCCCTTCATTCCCAAGTATTACCACCAGATCATCGCTATAAGATTTCTTTAGATGGACTCCCTTTAGCTCATGATTTAAAATATTAGCACAGTTATCAAGTATAACAGGCACATTACATGGCTGCATGATTGAATCATTCGCTCGATTGAAGTGATTCAGGCTTTTAACAATCCCCTTAATTCGGCTCACTCCTTCATCAATAACCTCTACCGATTCTTTTCTCTTTAGCTCCAATTCGTCACTCTTGTACTCGGCTTTGTTCTCATAGGTATCCTTCAATTTATGAAGTCCTCCCAAAATGAAATTCAACGGATTATTAATCTCATGGCTTACACCAGCTGTAAGTATCCCAACAGAGGCCATCTTCTCACTCTCTATTAACTGAGTTTGTGTTTTACGAAGTTCATCTAATGTGGCTTGGAGTTCCCTATTGGAACAAGATAATTCGTTGTTAATCTGCTCCAATTTCACAGTTCGCTCTTCCACCAACTGCTCCAAATGATCCCGATGGTCGATCAATTCATTCTCAATGGTCTTCTGTCTCGTGATATCCCTTATCACTGCCTGTACATAGTTTACCTCTTGTAACCTCACAAGCTTAAGTGAGATCAATGCATCAAATGGCTCCCCATTTAGCTTACTATGCTCCCATTCAAACACCTGAGGTTCACCGTTGTAGGTTTTCTGAAGCAAATCCAGCGCCTTCGCATCCGAAGATTGACCGTCAGGCTGAAATTCCGGACTGAAACGAACGGGGTTTGCTCCGATCAAATCATCACGATCACAGGCAAACAGTTCCGTCGCCTTCTTATTGCAGTCTACAAAGATCTGATTCTGAAAAAGTAGAATAGCATCGTTAGAACTTTGGAAAAGCTCTTCATATTTCTTTTCACGGTCGGTAATTTCAGTAACCTGTGATTCGATTACAGCTGAATTTTCTAACATGGACTGATTGTAAGCCCGACCAATATAAAGGAGCCCAGAAGATGAAAATAAAATGATGGCACAGTCAATTAGCCAGGAAGTTGGCCTTAGGCTATAAGGAGCTAAATCTATTGAAGAAACGATAGTGCCGGTTATAAAAAGACATCCCATTATACCATAGGCTACAATGATGACCAGAAGGGAGATCACCGATGTACGATAAGAAAAAATAAATGAGATGTAAACAGGAATCACAGCGAGCAAAACTTTTGCAGAAGATATGAAACCTCCAACGTAGATACTCCAGGTAATATCGACACTAAGAGCGAGTAAAATAAGTGTTATTTTAAGTTTACCGTCAAGGCGTTTTCTGAAAAGAGCCAAAGTGATCATGAACAGTAAAACGGACATGTGCACAATAGCTGTTCGACCTAAACCATAGATACTTACCTTTACCATGGTGAGCATGACAATTACTGCGCCTACTGCGCAGATTAGTAACAGCACCTGATTAATGACCCGATCTTGAGTTTGCTCTAATGTCTGTTCTCTTTTCATAGCCGGCATTAAATCAAAAAAACACACTTTTTATGGCATTATGAACCGTTGCATGTTTAATCGGTAAATGATCGGCTGATCAGGAGAAAATTGGGTATGGAGTAAATCTTAACCCATTTCCAGAATCTCTCACACCATTACATCCTGGCATCTTATTGTTACTGATTCTCCAAGTGCTAAAGGTTCATAAAACGATTCGAAAATTTTCCAGCAAGCGTCGATCCATGGTGTTAACTGAGAGCCTTTCAGGAACGGACTTACCAATCCGTGACGTCATCCCGAACTTGTTTCGCATGGACAGTTGGGATTTTCGTAATCATTCGCCCTACTCGCCTTCCGTAGTGTCATGCTAAATTTATTTCAGCATCTTCTTCAATATTCACCTACTCGCCCTCTAGATCATAACTCCCCGAGCAGAATTCTTCAGTATGAGAAGAGCCTCGGTGAAAATTCACTATCTTTCACACACCGCTATGAAGCCTGGCTACGTCTATATCATGTCTAATAAGAATAGAACGGTTATTTATATCGGTATGACCAATAACTTGGTAGCTCGCGTACTCCAACACCGAGCCGAAGAATCGCATTTCACTTTTAAATACAAATGCTATGACCTCATCTATTGGGAATATTTCCAAAGAATTGGAGATGCCATTGATCGAGAGAAACAGCTTAAAAACTGGCACCGAGAGTGGAAATGGAATTTAATTAAGGAAATGAATCCAGACTTGAACGACTTGTATGATGAGGTTTATGATGGTTAATTATCCGAACTCTGTTTCGACTTTCGTTATACCAGAGCCTCTCAGAAACCAACCGTAAATCCGTGGTGTCATCCCGAACGAGTTTCGGGATCTTCGTAACATTTCCCCAGCTCAACTTCTAGGTCCTGAAATGCTTCAGGGTATCGAACGAGTTGTTAGCCCCTAGATCCAAACTCATTCACGGAAACTATCCCGAAGACCCTGAAATGAATTCAGGGTGACCTTCCTTTGTTGTTTCATCAAAAGATGACGAAAGATGCATTACAGATCCAAGTTTCACATATCAATCATCAATCTATAATGTTACCCCAGAGCTTCTCAGAAACCGCTCGTAAATCCGTGGTGTCATGCTGAATTTATTTCAGCATCTTCTTCGATATTCACACTACTCGCCTTCCAGATCCTGACTTTCCGAGCGGAATACTTCAGGATGATAGATGGCTCAGTGAAAATTTACTACCTTTCACACACCGCTATTTTGAAACCATATGGACAATCCACTATCCTCAATCTGGAGCTCACAAATCCAAAAACCCCTTTCTTGGCACATTCGCTCTTGTCTGGTTTGCTAGAAACTGGGAAGCAATCTATGCCGTGTTTGCTTTCGAAGAGAAAAGAACAATTGAAGAAAAAGTAGAATACATAAGTGGCCACCTTAGGTATGATGATTTCTGGTAAATACTTGGTGAGCTCGGGCTAAATACTCTCTGGTCTATTGGTCTGCTTCTAGTAAGCTACATTCTCATCAATGCTACACGCTATATCACTAACATCTTCGAAAATCGTGTCACCCCAAGGATCAACGAAAGCAGTGCCCCTAAAAGAATTGTTTCGACTGAAATGTATCTGGAACTCAAAAAAGTTTTTGAGCTCGAAAAAAGAGTAGAGCAAGAAAGAGATGAGAAACTAAAGGCTAAGACAGAGATAGAAACTTTAGAAAAAAGACTTCAGGAATTCCAAAGTCCTAATACAGCACCCAACGAGGATCAAGCAAATGTGTCAACCAAGCAAACATTCTCAATAGAAGAAGAAGAACAAGCAATAGATGCTGTAAATAGCTTAATAGAATTACACTCTTTAGACTCAGTTAAATTCGTTTTTGATCAGATAATAATTGGAAATGCAGTATATGTAAGTAACGAGCAAAACCAAGAAATACTATCGAAATGTATTTCGAAAGGTATAATTCAATTATCTAAAAGGGATAGAAGTGATTATAACATATATACCTTGACCAAACTTGGAGAGAAAATGATTAAGCAAGCATCGTGGAATATATAAATAACCCTTCTCGTCTTCACAAGAATGGTTCCTAATCCAACTTGCATTTAACCCTCAATCCAACTTAACAATTCCAATAGCTCAGCATCTGAAATTGTTGCCTTCTCCGATTTGTCATAAATACTAAGTAGGTAAATAGTCTGATCATCAATCACCAAATGAGTAATTACCCGACTTCCTCCAGATTTGCCCTTTCCTTTTGACGAAATGGCCATTCGTAATTTGTAGCAGTTTTTACCGAGAAGAGTCCCTTGATCAGGCTTTTCTTGCAAAGCCCTTAATAACGAGGCAAAGTCGTCTTTGATCGATGGATACTTCTTCCCTAGCTTTTTGATTTGTTTATCAAACGGAGGGATAGTTAAAACCTTAAAGCTCATCTAGTAACTCTTGGGCAGACTTGAGTTTGAGCCTCCCTTTCTTAGCTTCGTTCAGATTAGAAACTGCTTCTTTAATTTCAGAAATAAGTTCTGCTTTCTCAGGAGTTATCGTTTCAGTTTTCACATATTTCAGATTTCCTAGTAATTCCATTACAAAGTCAAACTTATCGTCTTTGATATCCAGTAGCACTTTCATAATAAGTAAATATACGATTGTTTACTCAATTGGATATAAAACAAAAAACCCTGACATCTGCCAGTTGGCGGATCGTCAGGGTTTTCCTAATCTATCTCTGTAGGGTGACTACAAGAACGTCACTGATGCTCTGATCAGCACGGGCTCGGCATTCGCCTAAATTTTAAGCCTGAAGTTGGAAAGGTCGCCAGCTAAGACGACATCTTCCTGTCCCGATAAGGGACTTACTTCTTCTCTTCGTCTACCTCTTCAAACTCTACATCAGACACATCTGAGTCAGAATCTCCAGAAGAAGCGTTGGCATCACCAGCAGGGTCAGCACCTTGCGCCGCTTCAGCTCCACCAGCCGCTTGCTGCGCTGCGTAGATTTCCTGAGAAGCTGCTTCCCATGCTTTGTTCATTCCTTCCAAAGCCGAATCGATTGCTGCTAAATCCTGAGAACCGTGTGCTTCTTTCAATTTAGCAAGAGCTCCTTCAATAGCTTTCTTGTTATCTTCAGAAAGCTTATCGCCAAATTCTTTCAACTGCTTCTCTGTTTGGAAGATCAATGAATCTGCCTGATTCACTTTCTCTACCTTCTCTTTAGCTTCTTTATCCGAATCCGCATTGGCCTGAGCTTCCTGCTTCATCTTTTCGATTTCTTCCTCTGTCAATCCAGAAGATGCCTCGATTCTGATTTTCTGCTCTTTATTGGTGCCTTTGTCTTTCGCTGACACGTTCATGATACCATTAGCATCAATGTCGAAGGTTACTTCGATCTGAGGTACTCCGCGTTGTGCTGGCGGAATACCGTCCAGGTGGAAACGACCAATTGTTCTGTTGTCTTTAGCCATCGGACGCTCACCCTGAAGTACGTGAATCTCTACAGACGGCTGGTTATCAGCAGCTGTTGAGAACGTCTCCGACTTTTTCGTAGGGATGGTCGTGTTAGACTCAATCAGCTTGGTCATCACACCACCCATGGTTTCAATACCTAAAGAAAGTGGCGTCACATCAAGAAGCAATACATCCTTCACTTCTCCTGTCAATACACCACCCTGAATAGCAGCACCAATTGCTACAACCTCATCTGGGTTCACACCTTTAGAAGGCTTCTTGCCAAAGAACTTTTCTACCTCTTCCTGTATCTTAGGAATACGCGTAGATCCACCTACAAGAATCACCTCATCAATATCTGAAGGCGAAAGACCTGCATCTGACAATGCTTTCTTACAAGGATCCATTGATCTTCTTACAAGGTCTTCGCTCAATTGCTCAAACTTGCTTCTTGAAAGTGATCTCACCAAATGCTTTGGCACACCGTCTACCGGCATGATGTATGGCAAGTTGATCTCTGTAGAAGAAGATGAAGAAAGCTCAATTTTTGCTTTCTCAGCCGCTTCTTTCAAACGCTGAAGTGCCATTGGATCTTTTCTGAGATCAAGACCTTCATCATTTTTAAACTCATCAGCCAACCAGTTGATAATTACCGAATCAAAGTCATCACCACCCAGGTGCACATCACCATTGGTAGATTTTACTTCAAATACACCATCTCCTAGTTCCAGAACTGAAATATCGAATGTACCACCACCAAGGTCATACACAGCGATTTTCATGTCTGCATCCTTTTTATCCAGACCATAAGCCAATGCCGCAGCAGTAGGCTCGTTAATAATTCTTTTCACTTCAAGACCAGCAATCTGACCAGCCTCTTTTGTCGCCTGACGCTCAGCATCATTGAAGTATGCTGGCACGGTAATTACCGCTTCAGTCACTTCCTGTCCTAAGAAATCTTCAGCTGTCGACTTCATTTTCTGAAGGATCATTGCTGAAAGTTCCTGTGGAGTATAGTTTCTGTCTCCTATTTTAACTCTTACTACGTCATTGGTACCAGAGTCTAAGCCGTAAGAAACATTCTTTCTCTCTGCTGTTACCTCAGAGTATTTCTTACCCATGAATCGCTTCACTGAGCTGATAGTGTTCTGAGGATTTGTGATTGCCTGGCGCTTTGCTGGATCACCTACTTTTCGCTCTCCATTACCATTATCCAAAAACGCTACGATTGATGGGGTTGTTCTGCGTCCTTCACTGTTTTGAATAACTACAGGTTCGTTACCTTCCATTACCGCCACGCAGGAATTGGTAGTACCTAAGTCTATACCGATTATTTTTCCCATTGTGTATTTATTTATTTTAGATTCTTTGAAATTTCTTGTCTTCGATCAGCAATGAATCAATGGTTGTGCCAATACGGATTCGAGCGTATAATGACAGGTGAATTATGACAGATTGTCAGAATTCCTTTCATTCACTTCACACAATGTCCGATTTCTTCCTTATATCCCTTGTGTGTTGTCAGCATTGACATTAATCAATGCCGGAGTAATCACTGGTCATACCACAGGTGATTTTTTTTGACTTACTTCTGTCTATTAAATAGTTGGACTTAAAATCAACAATTATGGAAAATGTAGTTATAAATTGGTTGAATCTGTCCATTATATTGGGTTGGTTCTTTTTAGGATATTCAGCCTTGATTTTGATTGGTTATCATTATCAATTAAAAATACTGAAGCGGCGCACTGAGCAATATCAATTTGCTTCTGAAAAAGAGATTGTATTTTATGAAAGAGCAGCTAATATTTTTGGCGTCTCTACAGCACTTACCACCTTTGGCCTGATTGGTAAAGCACTCGGGTCTAGTATCGAAATGTATCAATACATTTTTGTGCTGTTCATTGGTGCCATCATCGGTTTGGGAGTTGGCTATGCTATAAAAATTTATCTTGATTATTATTACCCATTCATTTTAGAAAAACGCCTTCATCACATTCGGTTTAGACCAATGAAGTCGGACTCGGGAAATGACATGAAGCTTCTAAACGAAACAGAAGAGGACATACACCTGACCGCTGAAATGATTGACGAGGAAAACGAGTTCAGCTCAGACTATGATGTCTGGTTAGATGAAAAGACCGGTGAAAAAGTCATTGAAAAATATGACACCCATTTTCATACGCTCATCTGTGAGGAATGTAATTTCAGAACGCTGATAGAGAAAAACGAAGAAACGGTAAAAGAACCGGGAATCGTAGAGGAAGGTCTTTTGAAAAAGCACTACGAATGTTCGTATTGTGGACACAAACAGACCATAAATGCCAAACTACCAAGCTTGGAAAAAACCATTGAAATCAGACAAAATCTGGAAAAGACAAATAGTCACTAAAAGCACTCTAATCGGACACTAAAGTAAGAGTAGGCACTAACAACTATCATACTTCACTCTGACTTCTGTCATCATTCTATAAGTTTAGTATAGCGTACTTAGCGTTATTATTTCATCTGAGGATGAGATAATGGTAGATAGTTTCAAAGTGAGCATTGTATGAGCTTCACCGCTCATCAACCATGAACAGCCCGGCCATATTTACTGTCGGGCTGTTCTTTTTATTAAGGGTTCTTTAACCTCACCGCCTCAAACACTCTTCCTTCCTGCTGCAAGGTCAACTTTTTTTCATCCATTTCAATCCATGCACTTTTTTCGCCATACGGAAATCCATCCAGATACAACTGGTTAGTTGCTATCGGAAAGGCGATCATTTCCTTGTTATCAAAAGACTGATAAAACCCATGCTCAAATATTCCTTGCACCTCGTCTTCGGCGTTGAAGTAAATGATGACATCAAGAATTTCATGCTCTCCGGTGAGACGTATCAGCCCTGTCTGCTCGCCTATCTGGTACGGCACCACCTCTAGGATCTCACCGAGATCAGCAGTGACCTGCCCAAAGCCCCACGAAAACAAACCGGTATAAATGGCAATTTTCATCTGTGAATCACAAACTGCTCCCATCCCCCAAAACCGATCTTTTTTTACCGCATAAGCCACGGCATTTAGTGCTTCTACCTTCTTGGAGGTTCCGGTTACTGCATGTTGAAATACTTTACGAGTTGGTGCATAACTGCCCTGACCAATTATCTGATAGGCAGTGTCCATTTTTGTTATAGTCAACTGATAGCCGTCATCAAACTGATAGGTTCCCTGTATGCACTCATCGGATGAAATAGCAGGCGCCATCTCTATTGTTTCCGATTCCAATATCTTCCATACTTTGGTTTGGAGTTCTTCAATGTAAGCAGCACTCGCTCCTGTGAGTGTTAGCGACTCATAAGACTGGTTGGTGAGTATTGCTATGCTTGTATGCTGCTCAGGTTTAAACCCAAGATAAGCCACATAGCCAAAGTTCATTCCATCGTGACTCACTGTACCTGCCTCCTCATTGACTTCCCAGCCATAGGCATAATACTTCCCTCCACCGCGCCGGGTATGAGGCTTGATGTATTCCTGTCGAAGTTCTGCACTGAGAAACTCATCTGACTGAATCACATGAGTCCATTTAGCGAGATCGGCTACTGTGCTGTGGATCCCGCCAGCACCAAAGGTCCATGACTTGTGGTAGTCGACACCAGGTCTTAAATCCGCACGATAACCATAATAGGGTTTGGCGTAGTTATCCGATGGCCCAAAAGTCGTTTGATTAAGGCCATAACTCATTGCCATCTTCTGTATGTAAGTACCATACTTCTGAGCAGTGACATGCTCAATGATGGTGGCCAATAAGATATATCCTGAATTGCTATAGCGGTATTCCTCGCCCGGATCAAATAGCAATTTCACATCAGAAAAATAGTTGATCAACTCGTCCAATGAAACCGGCTCTTTTTTAGGCATGACCATCTTTAATCCCTGACCTGACTGAAATAAACTAGGTATACCGCTCGTATGTGTCAGTAAATGATGGATCGTCACATCTTCCCAGCGTTCACTCGCGTATTTACCCAGGTAATCATTGATGGGATCCGCCAATCCCATCTTCTGTTCATGAACGAGTGTTAATATGGCTGCAGCAGTGAACTGTTTACTAACTGAGCCGATATCAAAAGCCGTACTCAGCTCATTTGGACGACCTGGGCTTGCATTGCCGGCGCAGTACTCAAAATGGGTTCGTCCATTTTTGATTACCTGAATACAACCACTAAAGTGTTGGTAGCTTGTTTCTCTTTCAAATAAGTCTTGGAGCGATTGCCCCCTCAAAGCACTTATCGATAAAATCAATGTAATTAGGTAGATAAATTGTCGCATCTTTATTTTAAGTTTTTGTTTAATTAGATGCGTTTTAGAGCAGGTTTAGTTGATAAGGTGTGACAAACAACAAGATATTTGACACCAACTACAGTGCCTTTGCTCTGAACGATTAGTAGTTTGCAGCGTGAAAAAGTCTACGATCATACACCTAGCAATTTGGGTTGTTGGATATGTGCTATTGTGCTTCCCCAGGTTTGACCTCACAGTTGGCGTATTTAGTGGTGGAGATGGGTCACTGTTCCTTGCAGCATCCTATGGAACCGTGATCAATGCGCTGATTTTCTATGGAAATGCCAACGTTCTTCTTAAAGCTTTCCAACGAGACCATGAGGCTGGCAACTATTTGCAAAAGCTTCTGGGAGGGTTTGTAGCACTTACAGCGCTGGAAAGCATGCTCGATCTGGTTCTTTTCTTATTTGCATTTGATAACAACTTTTCCTCTTATGTTTTAGAAGAAATCGTGTTTGGCAATATCCTGGCACACACTATTTTTTTTCTGGTGCCATCATTCCTATATCGATTTACAATAGATTGGATCAAACCAAAAGAATTTCATCAGCCAGAAATCAATCAGACCAAAAAAGACACGCTAGCCATAAAGTCAGGAGGCACGCTTCATCAGGTAGCAATAGCGAAACTGGAATTAATAGAGAGCGATGGAAATTATGTTATCTACCATTATGACAATCAAAAATTAATGGTACGTGAATCATTGAGTAAAGTGATGGAAAAGCTACCCGCCAATCGCTTTGTGAGATGTCATAAGTCGTACATCGTATCCACTATGCATGTGATCAAACTTGATTATGACTTCCTCTACTTGCCTGAAAATCAAATTCCAATTGGCCGAGTGTACCGAGATCAGGTCAATCAGGTTTTTCAATCGTCCTGATCTTCCTCACGCTTTTTTCTGATATACCGCATCCCTAACAACAACACAAACACAATCAATATGGCAAACGGAGCATATTGATGAAATTCATCGAGGGCCTGTGGATTGTCATCCGCATCAATGATGAAGTAGATAGCCGCTCCAAGCAGTAGGTAAAATATCGGTCGGATGGATTTATTCATTGGACCAAAGATATTCAAATCATTTCACCTCGCCTTCAAGCGCAGCTACTAGATTAGTAACTCCATCAATTATCTGCAGCTCCGTTCGCCCTCCCTGCTCAGAGGCTTTTGACAACAGCTGCTTGGCCTCCACAAACCAGGTAGATCCTGGCTTTTCGTTACTTTCCAAATACCCTACAGTTTCCAAAGCCAGTTTTGCCACTTTTGACGTGTTTTCTGAAAGTGTTTCTATCTCCCTAAGCGCAGGCGAATCTTCCATAATGGGCACTACTTTTTGGTGGTTCGAAGACCAACTGATTAATTGACTTTTCAAATCAGAACAGCCAATTTTGGCATGTAAATAACAGGCAACATTTTGATTAAAGACTCTGGCTCCCTGTGCATCTGCGGTGGCTGCATCTGCCCATTTGGTGTAAGGAGAGAAAGTGTTATACATGGTGCCACCGGGGTTACGGGTATATCCTTTCATAGGCTCCACCAGATCAATGAGTATTTTCAAAGGCTCAGGATCGTGACCTGCAGCTAGTTTTCTCAAAATACGATTGGGGCTACTAATGTGCTTCAGTCCGAAATTTTCCAACCACAAACTAATTACATCAAGACGGTCGTACATGTCCTGAACGTCCTTTACCTCCTCTGGCGACCAGAATCGCTCGGCAATTGCCGCAGCTCTCGGCCACAAGCGACTGTCCACCGTCTGCGCCACCACCAACTCACTCCACATGCACATTTCACCACCGAGGATGTTCTCGCGCTGACTTGCAGTAAGGTTGGCAGATGTTGGTGCAGGATCCATCATGTAGCTATCCTTTGCTTTAAGAATCAAATCCAGGTAGTATCCATTGGATAGAATGGTGGAATAGCCTTTGTTGGCAGCTTCATATAAGGAAGATTTTGGGGCTGCTCCCTCCCATTCGCCACGCCAGCTGTGAATAACAGCCGACTGCTCCAAATCATCGGCCAATATTTCTTCCCAACCCATCATTCGTCGATCATATTTATCCAAAATGTCCTGAAGTCGCAGCGTAAAATAGGATTGAAGTTGGTGATTTGTTCGAATCCCCTTTGCCTTCATGAACGCCTGAATATCAGGATTTTCATCCCAGTGCTTCCCCATGTTCTCGTCCCCACCAATGTGAAAAAACGGACTTGGAAATATTTTTACAACTTCACCAAAAAGTTGATCCAGGAAGACATACACCTCCTCGTTCGTTGGGTCTAAAGTCGGGTCAAATATCCCTGCAAATCGCTCCAAAACGTAGGTAGTATCCTTGCTTCCATATTGTGGAAAAGCCGTCAAAATCGCCGTAGCATGTCCGGGCACATCGATCTCCGGGATAACCATGATACCCCGCTGGTCTGCATAAGCAATAAGTTCTCTAAGCTCCAGCTGGGTGTAATACTTGCCATCCGCTCCTTTGGAATTGAGCTCTGGAAATAATTTCGATTCAAACCGGAAGCCCTGGTCATCCGAAAGGTGCAAATGAAGTATGTTCAACTTAACAGCTGCCATGGCATCAAGCGTACGATACAATGATTGTAGTGGCTGAAAGTGACGAGCAACATCCAACATCAAACCTCGCCATGCAAAACGTGGTTGATCCTGTATGATCACATGAGGAATAAAGTAGCCTTTTTCATCCCCATCAATCACCTGAAGGATCGTCATCAATCCCCTGCTCGCACCAATATCTGTCTCAGATTTCAGGACGATACCTGACGCATTTACCTGTAGCGTGTAGCTTTCGTTTTCACCAATTTCAACATTTCCTGCACGTTCGGTTACTATTTTTAAAGCGGCCTGCTCTCGCTGACCCGCTACGTGTCTGTAATTCAAAAACAGTCCCGTCTGCTCTACTAGCTGATTCAAAAAAAGAGAAGCTTCTTTCGGAAGTCGGTCACTGTGTGTTCCTTCAATTGAAACGTTGAATGATTGCGTCAAATAAAATTTACCATTGTCCAGTTGTATCTTTTCAGGATAAGGCATAATTGGCAGCTCACTTTGAGCATGCGCCCAACTTCCGACAAGCAATAACAGCGAGTAAAAAAGGTAGCGGTATCTATTAATCAAAACAATCATTAGCAATGCGTTAGTTGAGGAAGGGCATTTCCCCTCCCCTATCTATTTGTAAGTATGAAGAAGACGTTTTCAAAAATGGTAGCGCTTGAACCCCTCCATTGCCTCGTATTCGGGCAATCCGAGCAGATCATACAATCTGGCCGTGTCTCTGTTACGGTCTTCGGCTCTCTGCCAAAACTCGCGTTTGTCGCTTCCAGGAAAAACCGCAGAGTCTTTCTGTGACTGATGTTTAAATATGGCTCTTCGCTTGCGCATCAATTCATCAGGGCTAATTGGCACTGCCATCTCTATGTCTTCGATGGCCCACTCCTGCCATGCTCCGCGGTAGAGCCACAGCCAGCAGTCTTTCATAAAGTCCTCCTCTTTGATAGCGTATACAGCCTGAAAAATTGCTGACAAGCAGACCCGATGTGTCCCATGAGGATCGGATAAGTCCCCAGCTGCATAAATCTGATGCGGCTGTATTTCGCGAATCAGATCGGCGGTTATTTGAATGTCTTTAGGTCCAAGTGGATTCTTTTTCACTTTACCAGTCTCATAAAATGGCATGTCCATGAAGTGTACCTGCTCCATTGGGACACCAACATATCTAGCTCCGGCTTTGGCCTCACTCCGACGGATCAGTCCCTTGATTTTTTGTACTTCATAAGAATCCTGATCGCCGGCCTTCTTGTTCTTAATCTGATCTAGTACCAGTTGATAGATTGAACTTCCGTCTTTTGACTGGCCAAACTCCTTATTCAAATCACCAAAGAAATCGGCATACTGGATGACATCATCATCGAATACGGCAATGTTTCCAGACGTCTGATAAGCAACATGGACTTCATGTCCCTGATCCACCAATCGCAGAAAAGTACCTCCCATAGAAATCACATCATCATCTGGATGTGGACTAAAAATCAACACACGTTTTTTTGCTGGATTGGCTCTTTCTGGCCGGTAAGTGTCCTCGACGTTGGGTTTACCTCCCGGCCAGCCTGTAATGGTGTGCTGCAGGAGGTTAAATACTTTTAAATTTATGGAATACGCAGGACCCTCTTTCAGCAGTAAATCACTCATCCCATGATCTGAATATTCCCTGTCAGTTAACTTCAGCACGGGTTTTTCTAATTCCTGAGCCAGCCAGATCACGGCTCTTTTGGTTACATCGGTAGTCCAGTCAATAGGCCCTAGCAACCAGGGTGTGTTTTGCCTGGTAAGTGCTGCTGCAGCCGCTTCATCGACTACAAAGGTCGTATTTGAATGCGTCTGTAAGAATGTGGCCGGAACTTGCTCCACCATTGGACCCTCAATTGCTTTTTGTGAAATCCCTGCTTTGCCTTCACCCCATGCCATAATGATGATTCGTCTGGCATTCATAATGGTACCCACTCCCATGGTGATGGCCTTTCTCGGTACGTGTACTTCACCAAAGAAATCCGAAGCTGCATCTATTCGGGTAATGTTGTCCAAGTTCACCATGCGCGTTTTGGACTGCATCGTAGAACCCGGCTCGTTGAAGCCTACGTGTCCCGTTCGCCCGATACCCAGTAATTGTAAATCAAGGCCACCTAGTGCCGCTATTTTATTTTCATACTCCTCACAGTAGCTGGCAACCTCCTCCTCATTGAGCGTTCCGTCTGGAATGTGCACTTGATCGTCTGGAATGTCGATGTGATCAAACAGATTGTCATTCATAAACTTCACATAACTCTGAAGCTCTTTAGGGTTCATCGGATAATACTCATCCAGATTGAAGGTGTAGACATTATTAAATGAGAGGCCCTCCTCTTTGTGCAGACGAATTAACTCTTTATAAACACCCTTCGGGGAAGAGCCTGTTGCCAACCCCAAAACGCAATTTTCTCCTCTCCCTGCTTTATCACGAATTAAATCAGCTATTTCGATGGCTATCAAAGCCGACGCCTCTTCGGGCTGACCGTATATGGCCGTGTGAATTTTCTCCTTTTGTGTAAAAGCAGATAACTCCCATTCTTTTCTATCAAACTGTGTAATCTTCATTTTATCAGTCATATCTCTGTCAAAGACGATTCGTTAACTTTCTTTATTTGATCCCAGACTAAAGCAGACGCACCCAATACGCCAGCATCCTGATCGGGAATACTTGATTTCATTAGAGGGACATCCATTGGGTAAATCGCCAATAGACTCCTTTCAAAGCTTTTTTGCATTGGTCTAAAAAGAATCTCTCCGGCGTTGACCAGACCTCCAGAAATGAACAGCGCATCAGGATTGAAAGCAGCTGTCAAATCAGCCAGTGCTTCTCCTAAAATTTCTCCCGTTACTTGAAAAACACGTAGCGCAAGAGGGTCATCATTTCTAGCCGCATCGGCAACCATTCGAGCGGTCAACAAACCTGTAGGTACACCACTCAATTCACTAATCAATATTCCTTCTGAGAGTAGCTGCCTGGTGGTTTCCACTACTCCGGAGGCAGAAGCATATCTTTCCAAACAACCATACCGACCACATTTGCAAGGTCGGCCGTTGCGCTGGTAGGTAATGTGGCCCACCTCTCCGGCCAGACCATCTCTACCTGAGAGTAAGTTGCCCGAAGTGTAAATACCCGCTCCGATTCCTGTACCTAATGTCAAGGCAATGAAGTCATTCATCTCACTTGCATATCCAAACACCTTTTCTGCTATAGCAAACAGATTGGCGTCATTGGTCAGAAAAACCGGCAGGCCAGTGACTGAATTTAGGTGATCTACAATCTCCAGTTTTTCCCATGGCAGGTTGGATGCATTTTCGATGGTACCCGTTCGTACATTCGCTCCGGGAGATCCAATGCCAATACCTTCAATTTCCACGTCCTGACTCATAGCCGTGAATTCCCGAATTGCATCACTCAATTCTTTGAGAAAAGTCTGCGCGTCTTGATAATCAGCCACGGTCAATGTACTTTGATGTAGTATTTCGCCAAGCTCCAGCGTGAGTCCGATACGGACATTCGTCCCGCCAATATCTATTCCTATTGCTGCTCTCATGACTGACTCATTTTATTACTGATTATACCGAAATACGCGATGTAGGCATAGCAGACAAGCGCTACACAAAACGAAAACTGAAGGGACCAGTAGTCTGCTAAAACGCCCTGAATAAGTGGTGGAGCAATCATCCCACTTATTC
>JAMWZA010000269.1 GCA_024305105.1 Marinoscillum sp. | reverse complement strand
CGCAAATACAAAATCTAAGTCCTCCTTTTCAATATCCTAATGAATAATGCGGGATAAATCATTTTTACTACTATTGCATGGACTCTCAAAGTGGCATAGTCACACCGAAACGACTGGCATAGTCACGCCGAAATAGGCACCCCGGTGTTCACAGGCAAAATCGTAACGCCTGAGAGTTCAATATTTATGATCGAATCGACCATTGGTACAGAATACTTTAAAATAGAACGATAATGCGGACGGCCAGTCATGGTCATCAGGCTGTGCGCCCCAGGTCTTAGCCTGAAAGATCGTGGAGAAACTATCGGCACGAGTAGTGTAATAGTCTGGGGCGCATAGTCGTTTGGTCTGCGCGACCCGGTCAGGGCACGGCAGTGCTCAGGGTTTGTGCGCACCCCGATAGCTATCGGGAGATCGGCCAACAGAAACGTGCACGTTATAGTCCAGATCTGCTGGTTAATATAATATAGAATTATATCCAACATGATAGCGACAGTTGTAATGGCCGCATTTTACTTTAACATAAGATCGGTAACGTTATCGAACTGAAGATTCGATAACTGATCTTATATTAACCATGCCTAGCGGCCTGGCCGTAAAATGCTAATAATGTTATATAATTTATATTATGTTAAGTTGCGCTTTCTAATCATACTCCTATTTCAATACGAATCTATTATTACTATATTCAACACACCTTATGACGTAAGCCAAACAGTCCACTTAAAAGCATCTTCCTTCAAATGGATGACATCCATCATTCTTCCTTAACCATGTTAGTAATGATTTATTAGAACAGACCTTAGCTATAGATTGGTGGTCACTTTCTCGATATGAGCTAAATCTCATTTATGTGCTCTTATTTTTTATAGCCTTCATGGGAATCCAAACATGCACTTTTACTTCAGAGATCGGGAGAATTTTTATAGCCGCCACTTTGCGCAACAGGTTTGGATTTTTCAAGATGTAATATTTTTAACGACTCTCATATCCAATTCTCATTATTACAAGTACATAACCTCTTCATACATTTTCTCCAATTCATGGCATTTGTAATATTGGCCTGGAGCCAGACACATGACTTCATTCTATATGTTCCTAACAGTCATTGACGCTGCATGACGCCCATTTGAAAAATGTTTTATAAGACCCATTAAGGCTGCTACTTAACATAACCAGAAACCACGTATTCGGGTGACTTACTTTGTCAGTCTAATTTCGTCAATGAGTAGATTGAATTGTTGAGGTTTCTTGTTGCCAATTAGAAAGCGCAATTCAGCTATTTCCTTTTGGTCAAAGTTCGGCATTGCAAGTCTACGTCCTCTAAAAGATGGAGCGAATTCTTCGAGCGGCAAGTTGTTCGTTTCCCATTCTCCGGAAGTCTCAAACGAACGAATGTAAGAATGGCGTTGGTTCGGATCATCTTTTATTCGAAACTGGTACGTACTGCCGTCACCCTTTAACCGAATCTTTACTACTTCATAGTCTTCTACCGAAATCGGATCTATACGTTTCATTATCGATGAAAAACCACCATTATTTTCCAATGAAACCGACCCATAAAAACGACCGTGTCCCTCATCATTCATTTCAAAATGGCCACTACTCTTACCTCCCATGACCACATCGTCCACCACTCGCCAGGCATTGGTCGCTTGATCCTTATTAAAATCGTACAGCACAAAAGTGGAGTCCATAGCCATGACATTTAAAACCATCCAGATAATCAACATACCAAACCAACTAGATTCTGTCAGATTTGTTAGTATTCCTGTAACGTCTTGCTCTTCTATACCTCTGAGTTATGAAAATGGATAGACACTATCGCCAGATCTCTCTTATACACTTTATCTTATTATATCTTTGAATATTTATACTTATACGCACGAAGTAAAACTCTTTATCTTACTGTATACCAGATAGTTATTACTTGTTGCGTAAATAAAACAAACTACTTGAAGGTCACTTCAATCTATACTTTAATCGTCCGAGATCATTGCGTGTGAAAGCTATCAGAATCAGTTAGGCCTGTACCACCCCCTGATCAAGTTTATATGGAACCCTTTATTCCAATATCCTATTTTCCTCTTTGTGATTTATACGTAACTTCAAGTCATGCACGAATTCGCAGAATGGTTACAACAGTACATTGATTTTGATGTAGCGATCATCACAAAACTTGCAGTCTCACTACTGATTGTTCTGGGACTTTTCCTACTCAGAATTCTATTTATCCGAATTGCTTTTCGCAGCATTGACAAGGAGGATGTGAAGTCACGTTACTTTTGGAAACGTGGCATCAAAAATGTCTACTACGTATTGGTCGTAACCCTCATCGGTCTGTACTGGCTGGAGCACATGAGCTCCTTCGCTACTTTCTTAGGCTTGTTCTCAGCTGGTTTGGCCATAGCCCTCAAAGATCCATTGGTCAATTTTGCAGGCTGGTTGTTTATCATCATCCGAAAACCACTTAAACTTGGCGACCGTGTAGAAATTGGTGACCATGCTGGTGACGTGATCGACATTCGTTTCTTTCAGTTTACCATCAACGAGATCAAGAATTGGGTCGATGCGGATCAAAGCACCGGTCGCATCATACATGTCCCCAATGGGTATGTATTTCTTTATCCTCAGGCCAGTTACAACCAGGGGTTTGAGTACATCTGGAATGAAATATCCGTGATGATTACTTTTGAGAGCAATTGGGATAAAGCTCAGGAATTGCTTGAGATCATCGTCAAAGAGCATGCCGAGCAATTCAGTTTTAGTGCCCGCAAAAAGCTGATAGAAGCATCTAAAAAGTACATGATTTTTTATGGGACGCTGACCCCTATCGTGTACTTGTCTGTGAAGGATAGCGGCGTCCAGCTGACGATGCGTTACCTCATCGATCCCCGTAAGCGACGAACATCCGAACACAACATCTGGCATGATGTATTGAAGGCATTTCGTGCTCAAGATGATCTGGACTTGGCCTACCCTACACAGCGCATCTATTACAACCCGGTAGAAGGCAAACCGGGTACCACTAAGTAGGGCTTGCTGAAAAATGCTTCTGGTAGCGTAACTACATGACTTTCATTACTTTTTCAGCAGACCCTAGTAGCCATTAATTAGCGAATGCCCTATCAATTTGAGTACCTTTAACAACTATGAAAATATCCGTTCGAAAACAAGTGCTTCGCCTCGTTTTGGGTGGAATCACTTTCCTACTTCCAATCGTTCTTCCGTTAGGGTTATTCCTTTTTGGTAGTGATCCAATATTT
>JAMWZA010000268.1 GCA_024305105.1 Marinoscillum sp. | reverse complement strand
GCCTTAGCCCTACTCAGTTTGTAGCGTCTGAGGTATTCACTAAAATTATGCTTAGTGTAATATTTAATTTTCTTTTGAAGACTGGATTCCGATAGATTCATTTCTTTGGCAATCAATTCCAAACTGGAATCAGTCAAATGGAGCTCAATTGCATTGTTCAAATTAACTAAGAACGTGTGGACAGCAAGTGGTCCTTTACCATTGGCTCCTTTGCTTGAGATATTCTGTGATAAAGCGATTAAATTCTTAATGCTGTAAGCCAGGGATTTGACTTCAAAAGGCTTTACTAAGTAACCATCTGCTCCTATTTCATATGCCTTCATTCGGTCTTCAAATTCTACCTTGGCTGTTAACATTAATACTGGAATCATCCACAAGTCTCTATTTGACTTCACTATCCTCAAAAATTCCATACCGTCCATTACCGGCATCATTACATCGCATATGATTAGGTCAGGGGTTAACTTTTGAAGTTGATTCATTCCATCTTGACCATTGAATGCAGTATACACAAGATAACCCAACGACTCTAGCAAGTCTGATAAGGTCTCTCTTACTCCTGAATCATCTTCAATAATCAGAATGCGAAGTTTCATAGGCAGTGAATCAGCATCAGTTTGATCAATATTACCGATATTGGAATCAAGTAATATTTAATTGTACTATACAATATACTTCATATTAAAAGCAAGGTTATCAATGATTGGAACAATTCCAGCCACACCAAAATTTATAAGAGAAATACCTATAGCCATTCCCATAGCCCTGAGACAGTTTAGCTTATCCTTTGTTGTGATTCTGTTTGAATTCTAGAGCAAGAACCAAATGGATCTTACATCAACCAAGCAGCAAACGTCATAAGGAACAAAAAGCCGAAATCGAGATCCAACATAAGGACATTTTACTTCATAGCGTACACCGGCTAATTGGCGCTAGCAAAAGACTTTCCAAAGTCACCAAAACCATTGGACGTGCATTACCTACACTTGAGATTACGCCAAAAACCCATTTAACAATTATCGACACTAGAATCACCTTCTTCATTTTGACAATTCAGAAACTTATTCCACGTTAAAGGGCTACCTTTGCGGCATTATGGCAAATATTGTAGCAATCGTAGGTAGACCCAATGTTGGCAAGTCCACTTTTTTCAACCGTTTGGTGGAGAAAAAGCAGGCCATCATGGACAATGAGAGTGGGGTAACCAGAGACCGTCATTATGGGTACTCTGAGTGGAATGGCAAGTCATTTACTGTAATTGACACTGGTGGATATGTGGAAGGTTCGGAAGACATCTTCGAAGGAGCCATCAGAGAGCAGGTGAAAGAGGCGTTAGAAGAAGCCAACGTGATTCTTTTTATGGTTGATTGCCACACAGGACTTCATGGATTGGATCAGGATTTTGCCAACGTCGTACGTGAGCTCAACAAGCCGGTCATTATTGTGGCCAACAAAGCAGATAATGCAGAGAAGTCCTACATGGCCAGTGAATTTTACCAACTGGGAGTTTCTGATGACATCTACCCGATTGCCTCGATCAGTGGATCTGGAACGGGAGACTTACTCGATGTAGTGGTCGAACATTTCGAACCAGAAGAAGAGCGGGAAGAAGATGAGAATCCTCTAGCCAGAATAGCCATAGTTGGTCGCCCAAATGTGGGGAAATCATCTTTCCTGAATGCCTTGCTGGGTAAGGATCGCTCCATCGTGACAAACCTGGCTGGCACCACAAGAGATGCATTAGATAGTCGTTACAATTTATATGGTAAAGACTTTATACTCACCGATACAGCTGGAATCCGAAAGAAAGCACGAGTCAAAGAAGACATTGAATTCTACTCAGTACTGCGAGCGATTCAGGCACTTCAGGACTCAGACGTCTGTATTGTCATTTTGGATGCCACCAATGGAATAGAGTCACAGGATCTGAGCATTATCAACCTCGCACATAAGTACAAGAAGGGCTGCGTGATCATGGTCAATAAGTGGGACCTGTATGAAAAGGATTCCAAGTCCGCAGATGAATACAAAAAGCACATTGCTGAAAAGCTAGGGCCTCTCGGGTACATTCCGGTAGTCTTCACAAGCGTGCTAAACAAACAGCGAATATTTAAAGTGATCGAAGTGGCACTAGATGTAGCTGCCAACAGAAAGAAAAAGATCAGCACATCTCAGCTGAACGAGAAAATGCTAAAGGATATTGAAAATTACCCACCACCTGCGGTAAGAGGTAAATACATCAAAATCAAGTACATCACTCAGCTCCCAACTCCTTCGCCAACATTTGCGTTTTTCTGCAATCACCCGAAGGACATTAAAGAAGCATACGAACGGTTTTTGACCAATAAGCTGAGAGGACATTTTGGTTTTGAGGGCGTACCACTGAAAACAGTGTTCAGACAGAAGTAATCGCGTTTTCAGATAAGGTGATGCCTGAAAGGCCTAGATAACCAGAGCTGTTTGATCAAAGATCAAGCAGCTTTTTTTATTGTGACAAGAGTATCAGTTACTTCCTCAAATGCACACAGGCGAATTACCTCTTCTTAGGGAGAATCTTCCTATTAAAAAAAAGCAAATGATTGTCATTAATTGCATTTATAAGCGTGGATTCCATCTCATTTCGGGAGCTAATTATTCACCTCAAAACCACCAGAGTTCAAGGTAAAATAATTCGAATTAAGGAAAGAAAATTAGCAGAATTTGTATCTAATTTTATACTAGATATGCGATATAAAACAGCGTCATAGTATTATTCTCACAGATATTACTTCGTTGTATATTTTACGTATATCAACTAGTATCAGTGCAGTGGAGTCCAGTAACCAGTCTAAAAACGGGGCCCATCCGAAAAGCCAAAAGAGTAGGGAAATCTATTTTTTATTAAATGGTAATCAATTTAAAAAATTCAGTTTTGACGGGTGTCATAGCCTGCGCATTCTTTTCATGTCAGAAGCCTTCAGCGTGTTTCTCAATAGAATCCGAAACGATACAGGTTGGAGTTGCTTTAAAATGTGATGCATCCTGCAGTGAAGGTGCCGAAACGTACAATTGGGGCCATAGAGGACCAGGTAGCGCCGAGTATAAGAATGGTGTGATGAGTTCATCAGCTACCAATGAATTGACGTTTGATACTCCCGGCACCTATACCATAGAGCTGGAAGTAGAAAATGGGAACAAGGAAAGTAAAACCAGTAAAACCGTAACGGTGGTGAATTAATTTTAACTAGAAAAGCCTTTCAAATAATCAGAAAGGCTTTTCTATAATATAAAAG
>JAMWZA010000267.1 GCA_024305105.1 Marinoscillum sp. | reverse complement strand
TTGTCAATGATTTTCATGGTAGCGCCAATTTTGGGTTCATCTGGAATGCCCTGCCCGCCTTCTGTGTCAACAATAACGATTGGCAGGTTGGATGTTTCCAAGATGATTTCTTCCATTTGAGTTGGCTCATCAAACCAGTCTGGAACTGATCGGTAATGGTAATTGGTGGAATTGACACCTACCGAAAGGAACGGTATTGCCGACATATCCGATGAGGTCAGGCTCTCATTGTGCACTTCAATAGCCAATAGGTTGGTGCCATCGACGAGTAACGACGGATCGATCTCCCAGCGCTCTGGGGCCACTCCAGTGTAAAGCATTGCTTCATGGAGTCCGTCCGATGGTTGATCAAAGGCAGGGGGCTCTCCAGAAACCAGCGATCGCGCTATTTCAGAGCCATTGAGGTAAGCCACGAATCCATCGTCATAGTCCATATCCAGGAGCAACTGGTCTATTTCAGCTACAGCCACCAGGGTGAATTCCATGCGCAGGTAGAGGGAAATAGAATTTTCAACAACCGTTTGGTCGTCATCATCCCCATAGCCTATTCCAGTGGCTCCCTGATTCCAGCTGGAGTCATCAAACCCTGATTGCACCCAATCCGAAGATGGCTGAGTGGTTGGTACGAGGTAACTCCAGGTATCGCCTTGTAGGATTACACTTTCCCAGTGGTCGGTTTGAGCCAGAGCTGAAAAAGAAAGCAGTGTACATAACACACTAGAAGTGAAAGCTAATCTCATGACAGTAACTGTTGATCAATTTAAAGTTATGGTAAATCCAGATAGAAAGGATCAATCGTCTTGAGGTAAATTTACCTTGCCGCGATTAACCTGAACCAAAACAAGCCCTATTCTTTTAGCCTCACATGCCTGGGTAAAACTACAAGCACCAAATCCTTCCTGATCCAAAGCCTGAACCACCTTTTTTAGGACCGAATTCCTTTGGATATCACCCTTTATTTTGCTGAATATCCTTTCTTGTGTAAATTCCATTGAACAAAAACCGGCATTATGAAAAAAGTGGGTAGAAATGAGCCTTGTCCATGTGGTAGTGGTAAGAAATACAAGAACTGCCATGCATCACAGGAGAAAACCAAAGAACTCAGCAATAAATCACTTTTATATATCGGGTTGCTTCTTGCTTTTCTGGCTATTGCCGCATATAGCCTATTTACCTCTCAAAAATCCACCAGACCCAATGGACCGGCCCCCGAAGGCAAGGTTTGGTCTGAGGAACATGGACATTACCATTAAATAGATGATCTCATCATGCTCAGTATAGATTGACTCACAGCACAAGCCCATGCCATGGGAGTCATTCCAAACGAAGTGTAACGGAGATCAGGAATCTCATCATGCTCTATGCCGACAGTTCGACGATTCGACAGAATAATTACTCCCAACCACTCCCAATAACTATCGGGAGACGCACCCTCGATATTTTGTGCAGAAGGCTTTTAATCAACGCTTTGTATTGGCAATAGCCGACATTAGAGAACCGTCATCCTAAGGAATCTAAGTTTCTAGCTAGATTCAAAGTAGATCAAGCAGTGCTCCGCAGCTGAAGCCAAGAAGCGTCGCTCTGAGGTTAGCGTCTTATACTCGGCTCACAAAGAGCTGACAGGCCTAAAAACTATTGACTCGATGGATTTGAAAAAAATACACATCACCTGGATGGCCTTGGTATTCGAAAGATGGGTGAGGCTTGGAACTGTGAATTAAAAAACCAATAATACTGACAACTTAAGGAAAAATCAACGCCCAATTGCTCCTCCTTTTCGTCCTACAAATACTCCAACATCATTCCAGCAAAGGTCAGGGCTAAAAAGAAACCGAACATATCCGTTACAGTCGTCAAAATGGGCCCGGAAGCCAAGGCTGGATCCACATTCATCCTTTTTAATACCAATGGAATGGTGCCACCAAGAGACACCGCTACCACCGTGTTGATGGAAAGCGCACCACCTACGACCAAGCCCAGATAGATATTTCCCTTCCATAGCCACGCTGCTGTACCGATAAGCGTACCTAAAACCAGTCCATTCAAAAGGCCTACAGATACTTCCTGCATCCACACCCTGGCCACTTCAAAAGGTCGGACAACACCCAATGACAGCTCCCTTAAACTGACGGCAACCGCCTGATTACCTGAGCAGCCACTCATGTCAGAGATGATTGGCAAGAACACTGCCAGCGCAATCACTGCAGACAGGGTATCCTGATAGAAAGCAATGATGCTTGCTGCTGCAATGTTGAGTAAGATATTTACACTCAGCCATGAAAGCCTTCTTCTGGCTCTCAACCATACCGACATGGTTCGGAGCTCTTCTCCACCTACAATACCCTGAGTTTCCAGGTGTTCTAAATGTACCTGATCGGTTTGCGCCTCTCTCAGGTCCTTTCTAAGCACCACTCCTTTTAGCTGTAGCCGATCATCGACAACAGGGACGCCGTAAAAATCATAAGTATCGAAAAATTTGATCAGATCATAGAGGGTATCATTGTATTGTACGGTCCGCGCACTTCTTAATACAATATCCGATAGCAGAACATCCGGTTTTGATAAGAGCAACGTCCGCATGTTTAACACCCCCGAAAATTGATCTTTATGCGTGACGTAGATGTATTGCAGGTTGTATTTCTCGTATTTTTCTGCATTTGATTGCAGGTCTTTCACCACCGATCCTACCGTAGCATCCTCTTCAAATGAAAGGAACTCGGTCACCATCAGTCCACCAGCGGAATCCTCTTCATATTGAATCAACTCCCGGATTGCATCTGCCTCTTCCTCAGGCATTTCCTGCATGATGGCCTCTGCTCCTTTTTCAGACATTTCTCCCAGAAAATCAGCTTGTTCATCACTTGGAAATTCCACAATGATTGCAGCGGCTTCCTTGCTATCCATTTCTTTAATGAGCTCCATTGCCTGAACCCAGGGTAAATCTTCCAGTAGTTCAGCTGCATCCTCTGCAGTCAACACTGATAAAAGCCTCAAACGTTCTTGCTCGCTTAGGTGACTGACGATGCTGACAATATCTTCTGCCGTCAGCTGATCCAGGTAGGCTTTAATGACACTGATTGAATCTGTCTGTAAATGCTCCCTCAGTTGTCCCCATGGTTTGATCTCTTGCATCCTGATTTAGGTTTAACCATAAACATAAGGTTCCTTTTTAATAATCACCGCTTATAAGAACGAGAAATTAATAAGATCGAAATCTTGGTCAATTTTAGGATTAAGGCATTTCTATTATTAGAAGGTCGTAACTAATTGACTAACAGCGCATAGCACTTTACTTAAGTAGAGCGTCTTC
>JAMWZA010000266.1 GCA_024305105.1 Marinoscillum sp. | reverse complement strand
ATGTACTCACTAGCCGGGTTCGGATAAATCGCAATTTTGGCATTTTTAATACCTGCTTCTTCAGTGGCACTAGCTGTCCGTGATCCTGATTGATTTACCAGTTTGATACCATCGATTCGATTGGTCACCGAGCCTGATTTGGAATTGTAGATCCTAAACCAGTCGATGGCATTGAGGTCAGGTGTACCGCCTGTAGTACTGGCAGCACTTACATCCAGGCTGATGAAATTCCAGCCGCTGCTAAAACTGGTAAGCTTCCAATGGTACTCATTTACATCAGCTGCACCTCCGCTACCGATCTCTACCTGGTTATTGGTGGTACTCATTTTGGATGGGTTAGACACATAGTACCAAAACTCCAATCGGGCATTGGAGGCAGTCAGTCCAGAGTTATATGAAGTAGAAAAAGCTTTTTGGAATTCATTGGTGCCGGATCCGGTCATTTGAATGCTAGAACTTCCTTGTTTTACTTCGGTTCCATCCAAGGATAAGCTGTTTGAACCTGCTGTACCCCATTGCGTTAGCGCATCACAATCATCCAGATAGGTGATAACCGGATTAGCACTAATCAGCTGAATACCATCCAATCTTGTCGTTACTGAGGCTGATTTGAAGTTGTAAAGGCGGAACCAATCGATAGCGTTGATATCTGGTGTGCCTATCTGGTTAGCCTCACTAATTTCCAGGTCTATCAGATTCCAACCATTTACCAGTGTTGGCAATGCCCAACCGTATTCATCTGAATCGGCCTGTCCGCCACTGCCAAGTTCTACCTGATTCACACCAGTAAACTTTGACGCATCTGAGACATAGTACCAAAATCGTAAAATACCATCTGAAGCACTGATGTTGCCATTGTATGCCGGGTTAAATACTTTTTGGTATTCCATTTCTGTGGACCCCGAGAACTGGAGACTATTCGTTCCTTGCTGGCTGTTGGTGCTAAGCGAAAGGGATTGGGAAGAACCCCAGCCCGTAAGGTTTTCACACTCATCCAGATAGCTGGAATTTCCTACGGCAACAAAGAAATTATCTGTAGTAGCTCCAAACCACTCCACATTGTCTTGTACCATTTTCCATTGAAAATTATAGGTCCCGGAGTTCGATGGCGCTGTGCCATTCAACGTAAAGGTCGCTTGCTCACCCGGAGATATACTTTCACTGGCTTGCAACTCCACACGTGTACTACCCCAGTAAGTGTTGTCCTGAGGATTTTGACTACCCAGCTTATACAAGTTGGCTTTTGTCCAGGTGGTACTACCAGTGTTTTTCATGGTTATGGTAGCAGTAAATGACGCCCCTTCTGCAACCGTTGCAGGAACACTTTGTGAAATAAATACTGCAGCATTGCCATTGGGTGTTGCCGGAGCAATGGGAATGGTACTGCTTAGTCCAGTAGTCCCATCAAGCATTTTTTGTGTTTCATCTGCCAACTGCAGGTACCAGTCGCTTGGTAAGCTCTCGCCATCCTCATCAAGTGTCACCAATGTCGATTGAAGTTGTGAAGGCAAATCAGCTTCCGTCTCCGCAATTTTAAACATGGCTGTGCCTTCATCTACCTCATCAAACATGGCTACATAAATGAAGTCAGCACCTGCATCAATCGCGTTATAAGCCTGTTTCCAGTAAAAGTCACCTCCGTATCTCGGATGCTGATTGAACGTACCTCCATGAAGGTTTAACCAGGAAAAACCAGGCCAGATTACCGGCATATAATCCACACCATTGGTATTGCAATCGGACAGATCAGGAGCGATTTTGGTGGTCTTCCAATTATCCACCCCACTATTGCCGTATCTACCGACAGTCCATGGAGAAATCATATCGAGTGAATGGTATACCGTAGACCAACCGCTTCCGGTTTCTGAGTCATTGGATAGTGTTCTCCAGCCACTAGGCACTCCTCCAACGACATACATTCCATGTGTATTTCTGAAATAATTGATAATGGACTGCATCGTAGCTGTCGTAAGCCCCCGGTTTTTAAAACCAATTCCCCAAATCGCAATAACGGGTTTCCCATCCTGATGGACGTACCCCGAGGCATTGAGTATATCAACTGAATCTACGAGGTATTCCCAGTCACTGGTGATTTTACTGAGCATGTTGCCATCGTCTGCTACTCCTGATATGTCATACATGATGGAGAATTTGCGGCCGTACTCTGAGGATGCTGAGATGACATTTTCCAGTACATCGTTTCTGACCTCAAAAAATCGATTATCCTGTACCTCTCCTAAAAAACGCTGTAAGTAGACCCCATGTACATTGTAGTCCTGCATCCACTCAAAGTGCTTGCGTGTGGTGCTCAGATCATGTGAAGAGAACAATGCCGCATTGCTACCATCGCCATAAGTCATGTTCGTGTTATGGGTATCTGTATACTCCGACATATCCGGCCACATGTCCACGCCGATATTGGCGGCTGAAGGATCAGTTCTGCCGTTGCTATCAAACCAGTGGCGCCATTGATTCGGTGTGGAGCTATCAGACTGAGCGAGGAACCACCCTTGATAGCCCATCATGACTTTTTGAGTGAGCTCATCTTGCGCGTATAATCCAAACGTAATTAATACCGCTATTAGGGATGTATATAATTTTTTCATAACAAGGTTGTTTTAAAGGTTGAAATTGAATTTGCCGGTCTATTGGCATTTTGGATGTATTAATTCTTCTAAATGAGGGTCATGTATTCATAATTTTTCGTTTTTAGGGTTTAAAAAAATGCTTAAATACTTTTCAAAAGTTAAATCGGCAGATATCTGATTTAATTCCTTCTCACCCTCGATATAGGCCTATATGTGGTGATATTTAGTCTTTTTATCTGATCATGAAACTAGCGTAGTTTTTAATTGCTAATACCTTTTAACCCCTGTCTAATGAGGCTGAGAATAGAAAAATCATCTAATAATTCCCAGTAAAGTCCAGGCCTCACCTTTAGCTCCATACCCTCAGATGAGGCCCCACTTTACTCAATCGAAATCAGTTACTGAACCATAATTCGCTTTGTCACTTTCAAATCATTAGCTGCTGTCATTTCCACCAGATAAAGACCTGCTTTCAGTCCCTTCAGCGACAGCCTGAACCTGGATGAATCCTTCTTAGTCAGATCAGGCTCCATCACTTTTACCCCAGCCAGGTTGTAGATCTCAACTTGCAGCTGGTCTGCAGAAATATCTCCCAGATCGATGGTCACGTAATCGGACGTTGGATTGGGATAGATCAGCACTTGTTTGCCTAGAATCTCTTCACCTACCTCTGCCACCCGTGCATTGGTCTTGTCGTACAATCTGATTGCATCGATTCGGTTGGTCACCG
>JAMWZA010000265.1 GCA_024305105.1 Marinoscillum sp. | reverse complement strand
CTAGCGATATAGGAAAAACTGGAACCTCTTATTTTCCCTGTTTAGGACAGGATTGTAATAAGTAAATAAAAATTATAATTAAAGGAATACCTCTTCTGTTTGTTTTTGGTGAGTACCTATTTACACCCATACTGCTTTACCCCTTAGGTTAGTTGCCAATTGTTGGGTTCATGAACCTGAAATGGTACACCCAATACGGCGTTTGATATTCGTCAACCCGAAATGATGGCGCTGACCCATGCATAGATAACCACTAAAACGATACAGACGATGAAGCGAACTATTTTCATATACAGGAAACGTTTCAATTACGATTTTACCCCACTCTCAATAAAGTTTCAAAAAGTTTTGAAACTTCAGAAAATACTTTTACGTTTGTACACATATGGATTATCTGGACGCAAAACATAAGTTCATTCAAGCCTGGGGTACCCTGGGATCCAATTGGGGGATTAACAAAGCGATGGCACAAATACATGCGCTGTTGATCATTAGCCCTGAGGCACTAACTGCAGATGAAATCATGGATGAGCTCCAGATGTCACGAGGTAACGTAAACATGAACGTCCGTGCCTTGATGGACTGGGGAATCGTTACCAAGGAAAACAAAGTAGGTGATCGAAAGGATTACTTCGTGGCGGATAAGGATGTGTGGGAGCTGGCGCGACAGGTATCTCGCGAGCGTAGAAAAAGAGAGATTGAGCCAATTATCAAAGTACTAAGTCAGGTGCAGGTTGTAGAGGGGAGCGGTAAGAAAGTGGACGAATTCAAAGCAGTAACTGGCGAACTCAAAGACTTTTCTGAGAAGGTGGATGGCGTACTGGATAAGTTCGTGAAGTCAGATCAGAACTGGTTTGTTAAGCTATTGATGAAGCTCTAACTATTTTTTTGATTATAACTTTCAATAATTTCTGAAATTACAATAAATAATAAACTTAAATACTAAAATCATGAATTATTCCATTTTAACCTATGGCATCTATTTACCCATTACCGTAATTCTTACCGTTTGGGTTGCTAAAACGTTGTTCAACAATGGTCGGATTTTTCTCGTCGATATTTTTCACGGGAATGATGCTCTGGCGGATAGTGTCAACAAGCTGTTGATTGTCGGCTTTTATCTGATCAATGTCGGTTATGCAGTTTTTACCCTTCAGATTATGGGAGAGATTGATACGGTACAGGTGGTTATCGAAAAGCTCAGTTTGAAGATAGGCGCCATCATTTTGATTCTTGGCGCCATGCATTTCTTCAACCTTTTTGTGTTCTTCAGGCTGCGTAACAGAGCTAAAGCAGAAGTAGCTGCACAGTAGCGATGAAGGAGCTTCATTTCTACATTCAAAGCCTCATGATTCTAGTAGCCCTTGCCTGTGGATTGCAGGGGCCACATGAGGGCGTTGGGTACTTTTATGCGGTGATGATCCAATTCTTTTTAGGCATATATCAGTATGGCATGAGCTGGATGCTAATGAACCGGCTAACCACGAGAAAAGGACCATTGACCATTTATTGGGTAGGTGTCAAAATGTATGTCATACTGCTCATTCTATTGGGACTAAGTCTAGACATGAGTGATTGGCAATGGCAGGTGTTGGTATTTGGAGTGCCCTGGGTCTTTGCTATTTACTTTCTCGTAGTGATGGAGGACTTGCTGTGGATCCGAGTTCCGCACAGCACATGAGCATTATGAGTTACCACCTTCAAAGCAAATTAATCATGACAAACTTCGTAAAACTCAACTTCTACGTACAGGCAATCTTTTTTGGTGCTGTTGCCACCATGCTTCTAATATCCATATTTATGAGAGAACTGATATGGATTGTATTCTACATGCAGTTAGGAATTGGTGTTTCGTTTGCTATCACAGGTAGATATGATGGAGGGTTCAAGGTGTATGGCTTTTTGGCTATTCTCAACTTAATCATCCTTTGGTTATTCTATCAATTTGAATGGATCGATTATAAGATTGTTATTCAATTGTTCTTTGTCATTACACCCTGGACATTAGCAGTTTACTTCTTCTTTTTATCCTACCAATATTACAAACAATCATGAAAAAGATTATCATAGCAGGAGGCTCTGGATTTTTGGGTCAGTTGTTGGCTGACTACTTTACTCAGCAAAATACCGAGGTTGTTATCCTTACACGGATGCATCGCGAAGACCAGCACCTCATTCGATATACGAAATGGGATGGCAAGACGATCGGCTACTGGATCACTGAGCTGGAAGGAGCAGAGGCTGTGATCAACCTCAATGGGAAGTCTGTAGATTGTCGGTATACAACGGCTAACAAGCAAGAGATCTACGATACACGTCTGAATGCGACCAACGTTTTAGGTCTCGCCATCAGTCAGTGTAAGAAACCTCCCAAAGTCTGGATCAATGCATCTTCTGCAACGATCTACCGACATGCGGAGGATCGGGATATGGACGAAGCGACTGGCGAATTGGGAGAAGGGTTCTCCGTAGATGTTTGTAAAAAATGGGAACGAGTATTTTTCAATTCAGCTACTCCTAACGTGAGAAAAGTAGCCCTTCGCATAGCAACTGTGCTGGGAAAGGATGGCGGTGCTTTGAAGCCATTGAAGCATCTGGTTAAATTCGGACTTGGTGGAAAACAAGGCAGTGGCAAGCAGTATTTCAGCTGGGTGCATGAGCAAGACTTTGTTCGGGTAGTCGATTGGGTGTTGAACAATCAGCAAGCAGAAGGAGTGTACAATGTATCGTCTCCCAATCCACTGACCAATCAGGATTTTATGAAAGCGCTGCGTAAGGTGATGAACATTCCGTTTGGTATGCCTTCACCAAAGTGGATGCTGGAGCTGGGAGCTCGAATGATTGGCACGGAAACCGAACTAATCCTCAAAAGTAGAAGAGTGGTTCCGACCAGATTGCAAGAGGAAGGGTTTGTGTTTCATTTCTTTGTTATGGATAAGGTTATGCAGTTATTAATTAAACCTATATGAGTATGAGTTTTTTATCGGCACAGTGGAGGAAGCTGGTTATGGTGAATTATGAAATCGATCCAGAAGTGTTAAGACCCTATGTACCAATAGGTACGGAGTTGGATTTTTACCAAGGTAGATCACATATAAGCAACTGTCTCCTGATGGAGGCAGTTGTTTTTTGGACAATTGGCGAAGAGTCAAATAGCCCAGTTCGTTTAGGGCGTCTATCTAGTCACTTTACTTTTTTAGAGCACTAAGAACTTTCCCTGGAATTCCATAAGCCTTTATATGAGGAACTCTGTCCTGTCCACATGCACTTGAGGTCAATGCGATCACCATGTTTTCATTAGGCGTCTTTAGAAGCTGCCTTCATGGTTTCAACCCGCATTATTCATTAGGATATTGAAAAGGAGGACTTAGATTTTGTATTT
>JAMWZA010000264.1 GCA_024305105.1 Marinoscillum sp. | reverse complement strand
ATGATAATCAGATTCTGGTAATATTTGGTGCATCGGGTGATCTCACAGCTCGAAAATTGATACCAGCAATATATAACTTATTTAAAAAGGACTACCTACCAAAGAAATATGCGATTGTAGGGGTAGGTCGTACCAAATACGATGACGAGGAGTTTCGTAAAAAAGCAGTATTAGATAACAGCCATATCAAGCAAGAAGAAGGCAAGTCGATTGATGAGTTTTCTAAGCTTGTTCATTACCACGCATTGGATACTTCCAATAAGGAAGACTACAAAGGCCTGGCAGAGCGACTTTATTCCATCGATGATTCGTTTGGAACCAATTGCAACGTGATTTTTTACCTGTCAGTGCCGCCGAGTCTTTACGGAGTGATACCAAAGCACCTGGCATATGCCGGACTAAACGAAGAGAAAACAGGATGGACCCGCTTGATCATCGAAAAGCCATTCGGTTATGATTTGGAGTCAGCGAAAGAGCTGAACCGTGTCCTATTGGAGGATTACAAGGAAGACCAGATCTACAGAATTGATCACTACCTTGGAAAAGAGACTGTTCAAAACCTGTTGGTGACCAGGTTCTCAAATAGCATTTTTGAGCCGCTCTGGAATAGAAACTACATCCACCGGGTGGAAATCACGTCTGCAGAGTCTGTAGGAGTGGAGAAAAGAGGTGGTTATTATGATGGCTCTGGAGCATTGAGAGACATGGTGCAGAACCATTTACTTCAGCTTATCGGTCTTGTGGCCATGGAGCCACCAGTGAAGTCAGACGCTGACAGCATTAGAAATGAAAAGCTGAAGGTTTTTCAGTCACTCAGACCGATGACCGGTGATGATGTTAAGGAAAATGTAATTCGTGGGCAATACCTGTCCAGTAAAATCAGCGGAGAAGAGGTCAAAGGCTATCGTGAAGAAGAAGGTGTTGACCCGGAATCAAGAACAGAAACGTTTGTAGCGCTTAAGTTTTTCATCGACAACTGGAGGTGGTCAGGTGTTCCTTTTTATATCCGATCCGGGAAAAAACTTCCTACCAGAGTTTCGGAAGTAGTTATCCACTTCAAACCCAATCATCACCGATTGTTTAGCCATAGTCAAAAGGTCAATGCTCAAAACATGCTGGTCTTGAGGATTCAGCCAGACGAAGGGATATTGATGAAATTTGGAATGAAAGTGCCTGGTCAGGGGTTTGAAGTGAAAAATGTGAATATGGACTTCCTTTATTCGGATCTGACGGATGCTTATGTGCCTGATGCTTATGAGCGTCTGATTCTCGACTGCATGCAGGGTGATGCTACTCTCTACGCACGTGGTGATAGTGTCGAAGCTGCCTGGGAGTTTATTGATCCTATTCTAAAAGCGTGGAAGGAAGATCAATCTGTGCCAATTTATGGATATCCAGCGGGAACCTGGGGGCCTGAAAATGTAGATAACCTCATCGAAGGACAAAACATGATGTGGAGATACCCCTGTAAGAATTTAGCAGAAGACGGAATAT
This sequence comes from Marinoscillum sp., assembly GCA_024305105.1. Taxonomy (GTDB): domain Bacteria; phylum Bacteroidota; class Bacteroidia; order Cytophagales; family Cyclobacteriaceae; genus Marinoscillum. The sequence goes on along the minus strand of JAMWZA010000264.1, from coordinate 1,947 downwards.
TTTGTGAACTATGACGAAAGACAACTTTAAAATATTTGATACGCCTCAGCAGACAGCTGAGGCTTTTGGGGATTACCTGATGAAGCAATCTGAAGCAAAGACTTCTTTTCATGTGGCCTTGTCAGGAGGATCCACTCCTAAAATCTTGTTTGATTACCTCTCCGAAAATTATACCGAGAGTGAACTCTGGAAGACAATTCATTTCTACTGGGGAGATGAACGCTGTGTGGCACCCACTGATGATCAGAGCAATTATAAGATGACCAAAGAGCGGTTATTTGATAAAGTGCCTGTGCCGGCCGATAATGTGCATCGGGTGCTAGGGGAAAATGATCCTGAAGGAGAAGCTGTCAGGTATGGTCAGGAGGTTCAATCAAATTTGCCTGGAAATGTTCCGGTATTTGATATGATCATTCTGGGAATGGGTGAAGACGGACATACAGCTTCTATCTTCCCACATCAGATGGAGTTATTAAAGAATCCCGGTGTTTGTGCTGTAGCAGAACATCCAGAGTCCGGCCAAAAACGAGTAACTCTAACAGGGCCAGTGATCAATGCCGCTAAAGAGGTGGTTTTTTTGGTGACTGGTGAGGGAAAACAACCCAAGATCAATGAGATCTACCATCAGCAAAGGGACTGGAAATCATACCCAGCAGCGCATATCAACCCCGTTGGTCGATTGGTTTGGTATGTTGATGCCAAGGCTGTTGAAGGAGTTCTCTGAAAGAACTTGTTTGATTTAGCTGTTCGTTCTTATTCAGTAACCTTTCTTTTATTGGTGGGCTGAGATAGCTGTCGTCTGGCGCTTGTCGAACTTGTGAACGATCACTACGGTTCAGCTGTCATTCCCATCAATATAAATCCGCATAAATCGCATTTTAGCCCTTTACATTATTTTTTTGGTACTCAAATTTGCTTGACTGTTTCAATTAGTAATCAAATCAAACTAAAACTATGAAACAGAAATTAACACTATTCGCTGCGCTTTCAATTGCGGTAGTACACTTTACCCATGCACAGCTGTCAAGCCTCCCACCGAGTGGAGAAAATCAAAAGAGTGAGGTCAAACAATATATCGGCGGTGTAGCCTGGGTACAGATTAGCTATGGTTGTCCTGATGTGGCTGGTCGTGAAGATCAAATTTGGGGACAATTAGTTCCCTATGGAAAGGCAAATCTGGGGTTTGGGAGCAGTACAGCGGAGAATCCATCACCATGGCGTGCAGGAGCAAATGAAAATACGGTATTCGAAACATCCCATGATGTACTGATCGAAGGAAAGTTGCTTCCAGCAGGTAAGTATGGATTGTTTATTGAGCCTGAAGAGTCCGGCGACTGGACCTTGATTTTCAGTGAAGAATCGGATGCCTGGGGCAGTTTCTTTTATGTGCCTGAAGAAGAAGTACTCACAGTCGCTGCTACCCCCGTGGATCTGGATCAGTCGATTGAATTTTTAACCTATGAGTTTGTAAACAGACAGAACGATCAAGCTACGGTTCAAATGAAATGGGAGAAGAAAATGCTGCCATTTACAGTAGCTGTAAAGGATGCTAATGCGGTGACATTGAGTGCTTTGAAAAGCGAATTAAAAGATGCACCAGGTTTCACCTTTAACAACTGGGTTTCAGCGGCTGCTTGGGCTTCAGGTGCAGGATACCATGAGGAGGCTGAATTATGGGCTGAAAACGCCATATCACTTCCATTCATTGGCCAGAGGAACTTTACAACACTTTCCACTAAGTCTACCGTTTTAACCGCAGCTGGTAAAACAGATGAAGCGATGAAATTGATGGATCAGGCCATTAATATGCCAGGTGCTCCGGCATTTCAGGTTCATGCTTATGGTAGACAGTTAATTGCAGCCGGTCAGCCGGAAAAAGCATTAGAAGTATTTAAACCTTGATTATGCAATAGGAATAAGCTTTTTGCTAAAATATTGGTTATTTAG
>JAMWZA010000263.1 GCA_024305105.1 Marinoscillum sp. | reverse complement strand
GACTGAATAGACAGGTCGCTGTATTTGACATCAACTTCTGCCTCGGAAAGATTGCCCAGGGAACCTTTGCCAAATGACAATTCCAAGTCTAAAAACCCACCAAAATCTTGAGTCTTCAGGTTGCCATAACCAATCTCTAACTCGGCTCTACCCTTCCAATCGTCAATGTATGTATCACCAAACTGATTTTCAATATCGATGGCATTGGCTGCTGGGAAATTAATCCAATAGTTGATCTCAAAACTTTCATCACTCTTGGTATTCATATTGCCTGACAGTTCAGTATCAAAGGCTATGGTACTTCCTTCACTGATATCAATGGCTATTTTATCAAGGAGCTTCTGCGCTCGATCTGACGTTTTACCATTGACAATAATTTCCACCTTTACTTTGAGTTCAGGTTTATCCCAGGCCTCCAGATGTATTTCACCAAACTGGTTAGACACCTTCAGCGAAGTAGACGCATCTACCTTGTAAGACTTATCAATTACTTTTCTCTTCTCTTCAAGCGTATTTGCTAACGCGACAGTCACACCAAACAAGAGTGTAACTAGAAGGTTAAATTTCAATATCTGCACTGGCTTCATTTTCTGTTTCTTTAAGTTCATTTAAGATTTTCACCTGCTTGTTTAATATCTCTATTCGTAACTGCAGGTTTTTGATCATCAGGTCAGAGACCCTATCACTTGAGTTTTGGCTTTTATAAGTCTGCTTGAGTTGAGCATACATCTGGTCGAGTCGTTCTACTTCTAATAAGAATTCTCGGCTAAGGTTTGAATCCGTATGTCCGGCAACTTGCGCTTTCTTTTCAGAAATCAACTGAATGTAATACTGCTCTACCTGCTCAAACTCCGAACCCATCGATTGTTTTACACCCGAATTATCCACCTGACGCTCCACAATCAAATAGACTGTGGATATCAAGAAAAGCACAGCAGCGACTTTCCAAACACCAACCCAGCTGTTTCTAGTCGACTGAGATGTCTGGATCTTTTTCCATACGTTTTCAGATGGCTGCTCATCATCAAACTCTTCCCGGTTCTCTAAAACAAATCGTTCCAATTGATCACCCATATTTTACCTCCTTTTCCAATAGTATTCTTAATTTGTCTTTAGCTCTTTTGTACTGACTCTTGGATGTAGACTCTGTAATACCTAGTATTTCCGCTATCTCTTTATGATCATATCCTTCAAAAAGATAAAGAGACAATACACTTCTAAATCCATTCGGCAAACACATCAACGCTTCCTTGATTTTATTAACACTTAGTTGGACATCAGCATCCTCGTATGGATCAAACTCGGTATCTGTACGCTCTACCTCTTCCATCATCAATGCTTCCTTCTGACTTTTTTTGATGCTCGTAATGGACTTGTTGATGACAATTCGTTTTAACCATGCTCCAAACGTGGCATCTTCACGATAAGAACTGAGATGACTAAAAGCACTAACAAATGCCTCTTGCAATACATCCTCAGCTTCTTCCCGATTGCCACAAATCCGCAAAGCAGTGTTGAACATGGACCTGCTGTACAACTGATACAATTCATACTGCGCTATTGGATCACCGTCGCGACATCTTCCGATTAATTCCGCATGTATATTTATTGTATTGCCTTCCAAGCCTTCTAAAGAATCTAAATTCACTTCAATGACCAGAGTAAATTAATAAGGTTGCATTTGCAATGAAAATTATCGAATCGACTAAGTTTACTGTATGAAAAAACCACTACTCATCGTCTTTTGCACAGTGAGTTGCCTTTTGGTAAATGCCCAACGAACGGAAACTGACTCTACGGTCGTCCAAAAAGACTCCATAGAAGCCATCCAAAAACCTCCATTAATCGATTTCGAATCAGGAATATTTCTTGAATTGGGCATCTCAATAGCGCCAACTATGGAGTCTTACAGTCATGTAAGTACATTTGGTGGCGGCATATCCTATAAGGTCATATTCGGAGGATTCCTTGTGGAGGAGTTTCAGGGCGGTCTTTACAGCACATTGGTCTTTCCAAACCGGTTCCACCTCCAATACAAACATGGGAGAGCCTTTTTCGGAGTAAGGGCAATGAATAAACGGTTTGTTGAAATAGACATGCGAATCAGCTATGGTCTGGGTGATATGGTCTGGGTAAGAGAATCAAATAATGAAAATTTTATAAGGAGTGAATACGCAATTGTTCAACCCGAACTAACGATACTTTTTACTCCAGTCAACTGGGTCAAAGCTTATGCCTCACTGGGCTACAAATACGTGAGCAATCTGGATTTGGCCAATGTCACAGACGAGGATTTTAGTGGTTTAACTTTTGGAATTGGAATACGATGCGGTATCTATCGTCAGTAATCATATTATTCTTGGCCACTTCATGCTTTGTTAGCGATGAGTTGCCACCAGATCAAAAAGCCTGGGAGTATACTTTCCCAAGTCAGGTTGGATTGGACAATCAACAATTAACCGTTCTGGATGAACTGATTAAAGGGCAGAATTATGGTCAAATCGATGGCTTGGTCATCATTAAGGATGATCAGCTGGTTTTTGAGAATTACTACAATGGAGATAACCGGCAAACACTTCATCAACTAGGTCGTAGTACTTGTGCTGTGGCTGTACTTACATTGGGCAAGCTTATCGAAGATGGCTACATCTCCGATCTGGATGTTCCAATTTTCAATTTCCTTCCTGAATATCAAACTATTTTTGATGCAGAACCCGATAAGAAAGCAATTACATTTCGGCATATTCTGAACAATAGAATGGGCATACCATGGAACGAGTATACCGTAAATGTAGAAGCTTCAACTAGTCATGTTTTACAAATGAAACTGGAAAGCGACTGGGCCAGACATATCATATCGCGAAAACTTGAAGCACCACCAGGCCTACGACTAGTACTCAATAGCGGGTCAGCCATTCTATTGTCAAAAGTTTTTAGCAATATTCTTCAAGATCAAACGCTGGAAGAATATATCAAAACCAACTTATTTGACCCTATTGGAATCAGTAGTTACGAATGGGCCTATGATCCTTCTGGCACACTTGATTTGTTTTCGGGACTTAGTTTATCTGTATTGGATTTTACTAGAATTGGCTACCTCATGCAACAAGAAGGGCGTTGGAGTGACCGAAGGCGTGTGATCAATAGGGATTGGGTTCTGGACGCTACCTTACCTTCAGTAGATTTTATCAATAGCTTTAATTTCGGTTATTACTGGTGGGTATTTACTGATGATTTTGCTGATTTCTATTTAAGCAGAAATCAAACGTATATGATGAATGGATTTATCGGCCAAAACCTGTATGTCTCTCCGGATAATAACCTGGTGGTATGCGTAATGGGAGAGAATTATTTCAATGACCTCATCTACTCCCCTTCTCTAGAAATCTATCGTCAAACGCTGATTGCTTTAAATGCTGTTCCCGATACCCCATGAAAGAGGTTGATGAAGGTGTTTTATTTGAGCAAGTAAAGCAGGGAAATCTAAAGGCCTATGAAACGATTTTCAAATTGCATTATGCCGGTCTTACCCCTGTCTCTTA
>JAMWZA010000262.1 GCA_024305105.1 Marinoscillum sp. | reverse complement strand
CTTTAACCTCCAAAGGAGTCAATTTCTTCTTATCCGATTCACAGCCAAACAAAAAGCAGATGGTGGTAAATAAAATGATTCTCATAATTGAATGGTTTTAAACTATTTGATCACACGAAAAAACTCCTTGTCAAAAACTCCAAAATAGGTTTTGGCATCAAACTCCTGAAAATAAGGAATGAACTTTCTTAAATTCTTCTGTGCACTTTCAGGATAGGCCATGAGGTAGTTTTTTTTCACAGTCGCATAGTCACTAATGGTTATTTCCACATCCGGCTCAGGCATCCCATCTATCCCATAGAGCGCGTTCGCAATTTCGCTAGGATTCGGATAGCCCCATTTTTCCATCTTATTTTTAAGCCAGATATCCACTATGCTGTGCTCCATGTGATCCGTATAAACGGATTGATAGATGCGCTGATTATGAATCAAGCCGTCTTGAAACAACTCCACTACCAGGTTACTAATAAAAATATGCTCTGGGTGTCCATACCCACCTTTGATATTGTCAAGGGTAAATATGACCGAAGGATCATACTCATTGATCTTCTTGATTAAGGCATTTGCTACTTTTTCGGTTAAAAACTGTTGTTCCATTTCGGCATATGGTATTGGCACATAGGGATTTTTCATCGTATCCAATCCAAGCCTGTAGATATCACCTTCACTCAAAATCTTTTCATTGCCCTGACAAATGATATGCGCTGGGTTTTTGCCCATTTCAGAACTCTCATGAGTGACCAGACTGAGCTGCTTGATCTGCCAGCCACTTGCTGTGAGTTTCGCCACGGTTCCTGACATCATGCAGTCATCGTCATCATGAGCCACTACAATCAGCGCCTTTTTATTTAATACCGTTTCCAGAAACATATCTTCCGGAAACCTTTCCGTCGCTCGAAATGCTTGTATGGTTTCGATAGTAGGCTTTTCAGCACAAGCATAGAGCATCCCTATCAATAGAATTAGAATTGATTTTTTCATAATAAAATAGTTGAATTAACCTTGGCAATAAGACAAACCATTGCCATTCGGCTTGAAGCCTAACAGGTCCAATGAATAAAAAATAATGGAATGGTTTAGTGACCTCAAGTCACTTGAATAGATTAGCCAATATTGCCGCTCAACTGAAACCCCGTTTGAATCAATCAGAGCAATATTGGCTAATGAGTAATCAGTAGGTTAAAGCTCTTCTACAGACTGTTTATACATTCTGAAAAACAGAAAGGGGAGAAACCCGAAGCCCAGCATGACCATCGAACTCAACATCATGATGTTTGCTCCGGGCCAGTGATTCACCTTAAAATAGTATCCTACAGCCATCAAGAGAAGCACCAATGAACCAGTGACCCACTTCATCTTCTCCGAAAGAACCGAATGTACTGCCCCTTTAAATTTGTTAATCAATAATAATGGTACAAAAAGAAAGGCCAAACCCCCTAAGCCACTTGTCAATAATACAGTAGCACCTGGCCAATGAAGCATCTTAAAGGCAAATCCCGCTGTAAACACCAGGGAAAAAATAAACCCAACAATGTACGTTAATCGTTTCATGTTCATAATTTTGTTATAGTTAAGTAAAAAAAGAGTTTCGTTTTGAATCTCACCGTACCCGTTTGGTGAGGTTTGTAGAAATGCTTTTTGATAGGCCTGTTCGAAAGACAGGCCTTTTTTTATTTCCATTTCCACCAGACAGCACATGTGGTCCAGCAAGTCATCCCGCAACTCCCTGCTTTTCACATTGCTTTCTGCAATTGCTTTTTCAATAAAATCTACTTGTTGATCAGTAATCATAAAGCAGGAGCATTATTCAAATCAGTAAAAATCACCTTCTGTATGGTGGCCAAAAAGTCCTTCAGCTCTGCCAGCTGCATATCCTTTTCTTTCTTCCCTTTTTTAGTCAGAAAGTAGTACTTACGCACTCGCTTACCGATACTTTGCTCTTCATAGCCAAGCACGCCATCTTTTAGCAGCTTATGCAATGCCGGATACAGCGAACCATCTTTCAAAAGAATCTTTCCATCGGTCAGCTCCTTCACTTTTTGTGAAATTTCATACCCATACATTTTATGGTTCTCCTCCAGGAGCTTCAATACCATTACCCCTATGGTCCCTTTTAATAGTTCTTTTGAATACATAGAACAAATATACATAGATATATGATGTATCAAAATTCTTGGTAAACTTTTTAACCGTAGATCACTAGCTTTGCGCACTCATGAAGGATGTAAGAATAGTGTTTATGGGAACGCCCGAGTTCGCCGTTCCATCATTGCAGAAGTTGGTAGAGAATGAATTCAATGTGGTAGCTGTCATCACTGCTCCGGACAAACCAAAAGGACGCGGAAAGAAGCTTGGAACATCTCCAGTAAAGGATTATGCTGTATCGGTAGACCTTCCCGTATTACAGCCTACTAACTTAAAAAGCCCTGATTTTCAAGAAGAACTTCGCTCCTATCAAGCCGATCTACAAATCGTAGTAGCATTTAGAATGCTGCCGGAAGCCGTCTGGAACATGCCACCACTAGGCTCATTTAACCTGCACGGCTCCTTGTTACCAGACTACCGGGGAGCAGCGCCAATCAACTGGGCGATCATCAATGGTGAAAAAGAAACGGGAGTGACTACCTTCAAACTAAAACATGAGATTGACACGGGAAACATATTGCTACAACATCGAGAGCCGATTCATTATGAAGACACGGTAGGCACCGTTTACGAGCGCTTAATGACAAAGGGCGCGGATCTCGTTGTTGAATCAGTGAGAAAAATTCAACAAGATGATTACGAACTGAAAGCTCAACAAGTTACTGAGGGCAAACACGCTCCAAAAATTTTCAGAGAAGACTGTGAAATCAATTGGGATCAATCGTCTGAAATTGTTCGGAATTTCATCAGAGGACTGAGTCCATATCCCGCAGCCTGGACGAAACTGGATGAGCAGACATTTAAGGTTTACATGGCTGAAATCACTTCGAGAACGTATAAGTCCCCTATCGGGACGTTACACTCTGATGGGAAAAATTACATCGATGCAGTGACTAAAGACGGAACACTCTCACTCACAGACATCCAGCTACAGGGCAAGCGACGTATGAAAACGGAAGAATTTCTCAGGGGTTTCCATTGGAAGGACGCGCACTAAAGTACTGGATCAGCAGCGAGATCGGACCAATCAGCAAGGAAAGTAGTACCCATTCATAAGGATCTTGCTTTTGCTTGTTAGCCAACAGGATATTTCCTGTTACCGAGATAAAACAAACTGCTAAAAGTGCTATTAACATTGTAAATACTTTTCTTTGAATACGATTAATAGAAATTGAAGGTTATGAAAATATCCATGATTGCCGCGATGGGTCAAAACCGCGTCATCGGAAAAGACAATGACATCCCCTGGCACTTACCCGATGACTTTCAGTTTTTCAAAAAAACAACTGAGGGACATCATGTACTGATGGGTCGAAAAAATTTCGAGTCTTTGCCTCCTCGATTCAAGCCACTTCCCAATCGACCGAATGTTATCATTACGCGAAACCCTGATTATAGGGCTGATGGAGCTCAGGTGGTTAACAGCCTGGAAGATGCC
>JAMWZA010000261.1 GCA_024305105.1 Marinoscillum sp. | reverse complement strand
CCTATGCATCCTCCCAGGGGTGGAAATTTTCGATCATGAATGTAAATGAAGGATCGGCTGGTGGTTTCAAGGAAATTGTGGCTAGTGTGGAAGGAGTAGATGTTTATGCCAAATTGAAATTTGAGTCTGGTGTTCATCGGGTTCAGCGGGTACCGCAAACCGAATCACAAGGTCGGGTGCATACCTCCGCAGCTACAGTGGCGGTGCTACCTGAAGCAGAAGAAGTGGACGTTGACTTAAATATGGGTGATATTAGGAAAGACACCTTTAGAGCATCTGGAGCTGGAGGTCAGCACATTAACAAAACGGAATCTGCCGTACGATTAACCCACGCTCCCAGTGGCTTGGTGGTAGAGTGTCAGGATGGTCGTTCACAACATGCCAATTATGATAAAGCATTGAAAGTACTTCGTTCCCGATTGTACGAGATCGAATTGAAGAAACATAATGAAGCGATTAGTTCACAGCGGAAAACCATGGTAGGGTCCGGAGACCGGTCAGATAAAATACGAACATATAACTATCCACAAGGCCGTGTAACGGATCACCGAATCAACCACACCGTTTATAACCTGCCAACGATCGTAGCAGGTGATTTGGAAGAATTTATTGAGAAGCTGAGAATAGCTGAGAACACGGAGCTTTTAAAGGCAGAAGGCACAGAATAAACTGGGCGAAATAACCGTTCTCTAAACATGAAAAGAGTTTTTTATTTAGTCATTGCCGTCTGGGCCGTGATGTTACTGGCATGCGAACCCGAAGTGGAGCAGGTCAGTGGTGATCAGGGACTGAAGCTAACATTCAGCAGTGACACAGTGCTCTTTGATACCTTACTGACCACTTCACCAAAAAGCTTGACCAAAAGGTTCAGGATATACAACCCCAATTCCAAAGCTGTTAAAGTATCCGACATCCGTTTGGGAAAAGGCACGGATTCTGACTACTCGGTGATTATCAACGGCAAAACCAGCACCAGTGTGCAGGATGAGGTAATATTCGGAGGTGATAGCTTGCTCGTTTTAGTTGATGCCCGAATTGACCCTCAGGATGAAAGTTTACCTTATCTGGTGAAAGATTCGGTTATTGTGGAGTGGAATGGAAATTCGGATCATGTAAAGCTTGTGGCTTATGGTCAGGATGCCAATTTTATAAACTCAGAGTTGATTTGTGATGAAGTCTGGACCAATGATCGACCTTACGTCATTTACAGCCTCGCCCTGGTGGACTCGCTATGTACGCTGACTATAGAGCCGGGAACTAAAATCTACCTGGATACTGACGCTTCGCTATTTGTACAGGGTACGTTAAAAGTTCTTGGGGATTCCGGCAACCATGTGACGTTTAGAAATACCCGTTTTGATGAAAACTACATTACTGCTCCGGGTCAATGGGGAGGAATATTCTTTTTAGAAGGAAGTAAAAATAATGAGATTCGATATGCTGATATTGAGAACGGTCAGGTTGGTTTAAGAGTAGGTATTCCTGATGATGATAATGAGTTTGATCTGGAGGTTTCTCACTCGACCATTCGTAACATGTCCGTAGCGGGAATTCTGGCTTTTACTTCTGACATTTATGCCTACAATGTGCAAATTCACAACGTCAACCAGTTTTTAGTCGGAAACTTTGCGGGAGGTTATTACCGGTATGAACACTGTACGTTTGCCAACAATGCGAGCGATTTCCTTACCGATGATCCGTTACTCCAATTCTCAGATAACATCATTATAGAAGATGACAAACTGCTGACTGGTGATCTGTATTTGGAAATGACCAACTGCATTGCCTGGGGCAAAGGCGATGAACAGTTACTTTTTAGCAATGAGGGGGGAGCCGGTTTTGATATCAACGTTTCGAATAACATCGTTAAATCCGCCGAAGAGCTTGGTGATAACTATACTTCGCAGGAAAGCAATTTTCCAGGTTTTGTAGACCCTTTAAGCCATAACTTCCAATTAGACTCGTTGGCATTTGCCAGAGATAGAGGTGTGGATATTGGAATTGCTGATGACCTTAATGGAATGCCTAGGGATGCAAAACCAGACATTGGCGCTTTTGAACGAATAGACAAGCAATGACTTTTATTCAAACAGAAATACAACTTCCATCTTACAATCGGGGGTTCCACCTTATTACTCAAGAGGTGATCCGTGCTATTCCGGAGCTGAAGGAGCTTCGGGTTGGAGTTTTACACGTTTTCATAAAGCATACGTCTGCTTCTCTCACGATCAATGAGAATGCGGACCCGACAGTTCGTGCAGATTTTGAATCACATTTTAATAAGATGGTTCCAGAGAATGCGCCCTATTACCAGCACACTTACGAAGGCTCTGACGACATGCCGGCACATATTAAAGCCTCACTTCTGGGTCCCTCCGTTCAGATTCCGATTACCAATGGCCGTCCCAACTTAGGAACATGGCAAGGTATCTACTTGTGCGAACATCGTGATTATGGAGGCTCTCGAAAGCTGGTCATTACGGCCTGGGGAGACCGTTAGTGTTCGTAAACCAAAAAGGTCGACAACCCGTTGACCTGACATGAAAACATCGATTGTTTGGTTTCGTAACGATTTAAGGCTGAGAGACAATGTAACTCTGGCTACAGCTATTCGTGATTCTGATTTCATTGTTCCTGTTTATATTATAGATGATCAGCGCTGGCGTGATCTTGACGCCGGTTTTAAAAAGACTGGCCCATTTCAAACCAAGTTTATCATGCAAGCAATCACAGACCTAAAGAGCCAGTTACAAAAACGAGGTTCTGACCTGCTTGTGAAACGCGGGGACCCAGCTAAGGAGATTGCTGTGTTGGCCAGGGCGTACAATGCTGATCATGTTTATGCCACTCAGGAAGTAACCGGGGAGGAAACCCAGCAGGAAGAAACGCTCAATCAAAACCTCGCTGAATCTGGAAAAGAACTTCGTCTTCACTGGCAGTCAACCCTTTTTCATGTTGACGATTTAGTGATGCCAGTTTCTGAGTTACCCGATGTATTCACGTCGTTTCGCAAGAAAAATGAAAAATATGCTACCATAAGGCCTGAGGTAGAAACTCCTTTGCAGATCACATCTCCAGAAATCGAAGCGACCAAAATTCCTAAGCTGACATACTTTGGCTATTCCGAAATGGATGCCAAACAAGACCAACGTCGAGCACTGGAACTAAAAGGTGGAGAGCAGGAGGCGTGGCACCGACTCAACCGATATTTCTGGGAGTCAGATCAGCTAAAGAATTACAAATGGACGCGAAACGGACTGCTCGGTGAGGATTATTCCTCGAAGTTTAGTCCCTGGCTGGCGCATGGGTGTCTTTCTCCTCGCAGTATTTATCATGAGGTGAAGCGTTATGAGGAGGAGCGAAAAAAGAACATTTCAACTTATTGGTTGATTTTCGAGTTAATCTGGCGTGATTACTTCCGGTATGTATGTCAGAAATATGGGCACAACGTTTTTTTACCGGGAGGAATCAAAGGCCAACCTTTAGACACTTCAGCCAATATGGAGAAGTACGAATCCTGGAGAAAAGGAGAAACGGGTCAGCCATTTGTAGATGCCAACATGAAGGAATTGTTCTACACCGGGTTTATGTCAAATCGGGGAAGACAAAATGTAGCTAGCTACCTGGTGAAAGATTTAGGAGTACACTGGTGGTGGGG
>JAMWZA010000260.1 GCA_024305105.1 Marinoscillum sp. | reverse complement strand
TTAGCAATAATTAATATAATTGTTAAACCTGTAACGCTTATTTAGGACGCGTCATTTCCCACGTCTTAAGCTAGCTCCGCAGCTTCCGCATACTCCTCTACGGGCACACAGCTACACATCAGATTTCGATCCCCATAGGCACTGTCTATCCGGCTAACCGATGGCCAGAACTTGTTGTACTTCAGCTCTGGCATTGGGAACGCAGCTTTCTCACGGCTGTATGGAAGCTCCCAGCTGTCAGACACTACCGTTCGGTACGTGTGCGGTGCATTTTTCAGCACATTGTTTTCTTTGTCTGCTGCGCCAGTAGCTACCTCTTCTATTTCCTTGCGAATAGAGATCATCACCTCACAGAACCGGTCGATTTCTGATTTGGTTTCGCTTTCCGTTGGCTCGATCATCATCGTGCCCGCCACAGGGAAAGAAACCGTGGGTGCATGGTACCCATAGTCCATCATTCGCTTAGCGATATCTTCTACTTCCACTCCATGCTTTTTGAAATCACGGCAGTCGATGATCAGCTCGTGCGCATTTCTTCCTTTTTCATTGGCATACAATACCGGGAAGTGGTCTTTTAATCGTTGACCAATGTAGTTGGCATTAAGTATCGCCATTTTGGTCGCATTGGTTAGCCCTTCAGCCCCCATCATCGCGATGTACGCGTGAGAGATCGGCAAAATACTCGCACTACCATACGGCGCACTAGATACATTTACTTCATCCACTCCCTCTTGCTGATGTCCGGGAAGGAAAGGAGCAAGATGCTCCACCACACCTATTGGGCCCATGCCCGGTCCACCTCCACCATGAGGAATGCAAAAGGTCTTATGAAGATTAAGGTGACACACATCCGCTCCAATCATAGCCGGAGAAGTCAGCCCAACCTGAGCATTCATATTGGCGCCATCCATATACACCTGTCCACCATGCTGGTGAATGATCTCACAGATCTCAACGATACTTTCCTCAAAGACACCGTGCGTGCTTGGGTAAGTCACCATCAGAGCCGATAGGTTTTCACTATTGGCGGTAGCTTTTTCTTTCAGGTCATTCAGATCAATGTTGCCATTGTCATCGCACTTCACAATCACCACTTTCATTCCTGCCATCACCGCACTGGCAGGATTGGTTCCATGCGCAGAAGAAGGAATCAAGACCACATCTCGGTTATGATTGCCATTGGCCTGGTGATACGCTCTGATCACCATCAGGCCTGCATATTCGCCTTGTGCTCCAGAGTTGGGCTGGAAGGATACGGCATGAAAGCCCGTGATTTCTGCCAACCAGTCATGAAGCTCGTGGATCATGGCTCTATACCCTTCCGTCTGCGATCCAGGGGCAAATGGGTGGATGTTGCCAAACTCAGGCCAGGTCACCGGAATCATCTCCGTCGTGGCGTTGAGTTTCATGGTACATGATCCCAGCGAGATCATCGAATGTACGAGCGACAAATCTTTGTTTTCCAATCGCTTCATGTAGCGAAGGATTTCGTGCTCACTCTGGTTTTGGTTGAATACTTCATGCGTGAGGTATTCTGTCCTTCTTTTTAATCCATCAGGATAATTGATGTCCACCATCGGCTGGAAAGCTATCGGTTCCTGATCCAGCGCCTTGGTGAAAATGGTAATCACTTCCTGAATATCCGCTGGTGTATTGGTTTCATCAAACGAGATCATGACCGTCTCTGCGTTCGGGTAACGGAAATTGATGCCATTGGCCTCAGCCAAAGACCTGATCTCCGCGACGGTCGGTGCAGCGAGCTCATACCTGAGGGTTTCGAAGTATGCGGCGTTCTTATTTTTCAATCCCAGGGTAGCTAAGGTATTATCTACAGCCACTGCAAATCCTCTAACGCGGGACGCAATACGCTTCAAACCTTCCGGCCCATGATACACTGCATACATAGAGGCCATCACAGCAAGTAGTACTTGCGCTGTACAGATATTGGAAGTTGCCCGTTCCCTTTTGATGTGTTGCTCACGGGTCTGGAGCGCCATTCGGTATGCCGGATGACCATCCTCGTCTTTGGAAACACCAATGATACGACCAGGTATGTTTCGCTTAAATTCTTCTTTAGTAGCAAAGAATGCTGCATGAGGTCCACCATAACCCATTGGCACACCAAATCGCTGTGAGGTACCTACCACCACATCTGCTCCCCACTCACCAGGAGGTGTTAACAGGCACAAGCTCAACAAGTCTGAAGCTACTGCTACGGCCACACTATTTTCCTTAGCTGCTGCTACGAAATTCTTATGATCAAATACTTCACCATGATTGTCTGGATATTGGAAAAAGACACCATACAACTCTGAATTCGTCAGATCTACTTCTTCGATCTTGGCCACTTCCAATTCGATTCCCATAGGCTTGGTACGCGTCTCGATAATGCTGAGGGTCTGAGGAAACACTCGTTCATCCACGATGAACTTGTTGGCTTTCTTTTTTTCTTTCTTTCGGGTTGCCTGGAGCATCGAAATGGCCTCTGCTGCTGCTGTTCCTTCATCGAGAAGTGATGCATTGGCTATCTCCATTCCGGTAAGGTCGATCACCAGGGTTTGGAAGTTAATCAGTGCCTCTAATCTTCCCTGTGCAATCTCGGCCTGATATGGAGTGTAAGCCGTATACCATCCCGGATTTTCCAAGATGTTTCGCTGAATGACTGCCGGCACCACGCATGGATAATAGCCTTGGCCGATGTATGACTTGAAAATCTTGTTTTTGGAAGCTGTCTTTTTCAAGTTGTTGACATACTCGTATTCGTTGAGTGGTTCACTCAGTTTTAATCCATTTTTCAGGCGTATTTTGGCAGGGATGGTTTCAGCGATCAGGTTGTCTACAGAGCTCTGACCTAAGGCTGCCAACATCTCCTGAATTTCTTGAGTAGAGGGGCCATTGTGTCGGGTTTCAAATGCCACTCTTTCGTTTAAATCAACAGTCATACGAGGTATTTATTTGAATCGGAATTTTGAAGCTGCAAATGTATAATGAAAAGCCCACAATCATAAGTTCCAATTGATCCATAATTATCACTAGGCCAAAGTTTTAGCTAAACATTTTCAGTCTACATTTCTTACCAGTAAAATGGCTATTTGACCGAATAAATGGTTTGTACAAATCATCCGCATCAAATCCATTACTTTGCAGCTCAGAAATTTTAGCAAGCATGAAACACACAACAGCACTCGTACTTCTACTAGCCGTGACTTTGTTCGCGTTCGCTCAGGACAAAAAGGCTCAGAAATTTGCAAAAACCATCACCGTAACCGATTTGAATTCGTATTTGTCGGTACTCGCTTCGGATAGTCTGGAAGGACGAGAAACTGGAGAAAAAGGCCAGAAAATGGCAGCAGAGTACATCGCCAGTAAATTCAAGGAATTTGGTTTGGAGCCTCCTGTTCCCACCGAAGAAGGTAAATCGTACTTTCAAAAATACCCTTTGCGAAAAATGACTTATCGCACTTCTTATCTGAAAAAGGGTGAGGAAAAAATGACCAATTTCGAAGACTTCATCTACTACTCCAAAGCAGAGACCAAAGGAGAAGAGTACATCGATGTGGTCTATGCAGGTGAAGCACTCATGGATAACATAAATGCTAAAGAGCTAAAAGGCAAATACATTGGGCTGAGCCAAGCCGAGATGTCGAATTGGCGAAAAGTACTGGGTGAGCTTAAAGATGTGGACGTTGAAGGGATTATTCTTTTTGTAGAGGATACAGCTTCATTTGATTTCATCAAACAACGATTTACACGTTATCTGAGTGGTACACGTCTGTCGACTAAATCCAATAAACCGGACAACAAACTAATCATTGGTAATCCGGCACTTGCCTCATGGATTTTTGATAAACCAT
>JAMWZA010000026.1 GCA_024305105.1 Marinoscillum sp. | reverse complement strand
CAGTATTTGGGTGTAGTGTCCATTGAAGATGTCGTAGAGGCTTTTGCCAAAAACTCTTCAGTAAGTACTCCTGGAGCCATTATCGGTCTTCGTCTAAAATTTAATGATTATTCACTGTCTGAAATCAGTCGAATCATAGAAGCCAATGAAGCCCGAGTTCTTAGTAGTTATTTAAGTCCACATTCAGAAGATCCGAGCGATCTGCACCTCACCTTGAAAATTAATAAGGAAGAAATTACGCACATTATTGCGGCCTTAGAACAAAGTGGTTTCTTTGTGGAGAATTCGTACAATGTCACTGATTCCAGTTTCGATGAAAAGGAGCGTATTGACATTTTAATGAAATACCTAAAACTGTAAAATAGAATGGGCAAAATTGCCATTCATGGACGAAGAATCTCTTCTGATTCCATCCAATACGTAAAGGATATCCTTCACTGCATTCATTCAAATGGTCGTGAAATCTTTGTTAGCCCTGAACTAGCTTCCCTTTCTATTGAAGAACCACTATTCTCAGATTATCATCACTACGACCCTCAAGGTGATATGAGTAGTTTCGAAGCGATTTTTAGTCTTGGAGGTGATGGTACTTTACTAGAAACACTCACTCATGTTGCGGTATCGGGAGTGCCTATATTGGGAATCAACCTGGGACGTTTGGGATTCCTGGCTGTCATTTCACGAGAGAACATAACAGAAGCGCTTCAGCTCTATTTTGAAGGATCTTATACTTATGAAGAGCGTTCTTTGATTCAACTACGGACAAAAGACGATTTATTTGGACCGGTCAACTATGCACTAAACGAATTCGCCATCCTTCGTAAAGATACTTCTTCGATGATCACCGTTAAGAGTTATCTGGATGGTGAGTTTCTGAATACGTATTGGGTAGACGGATTAATGGTAGCCACACCCACGGGGTCTACCGGGTATTCATTGAGTTGTGGAGGGCCTGTGATCATGCCCGACACGAAGAATTTTATCATTACGCCAATCAGTCCACACAACTTAAATGTTCGTCCATTGATCTTATCAGAACATAGTGAATTAAGGTTTCGTGTGGAGTCCAGAAATCAGTCCTACCAGATTTCACTTGATTCGAGATCAGTTGCGGTTACCGATCAAATTGATATATACATCGAAAAAGCGCCTTTTGCGGCCAAGTTGATCAAAATTAAAGGATCGACATTTTTAGATACCCTACGAAATAAATTAACTTGGGGGCTCGATAAACGAAACTAACCAAATCATTCGTTTCGCATATCTTTGTAATTGAATGCCTGTGAGTTATGAAAATTAGACTTCTTATACCGTCTTTAATTATTCTTTTTTGCTTTGGTTTCGGTGATGATGCCGATGCCCAACGAAGGAATAAATATAAAAAGCGAAAGTCGAGAAACAAGGCAATGTCGAACTACACAGGTAGGGGTGGCGGCCGTTTCAGACCTTACAATTTTGTTACGTTTAATGTAAATGCCCTTAATTACTATGGTGATTTGGCTCCGGTTAATAGAGCCGCAAGTACGGATGTATCATTTACCAGGCCAGGGTTTGGTGCCGAGGTGGGTGCGAGATTCAATCCATACATGGCTGTAAGAGCTGGCTTTAACTATGGTCGTTTGAAGGGAGATGATATCACATCGGATCCAGAAGGTGAGAGCTCCGCTCCGCGTTATACCAGAAACCTTAGCTTTAGAAATGATATCAAGGAGTTCCATATGGCATTCCAGTTTTATCTTTTACCTACTTGGGGCGGCCCTAATGTAAGACCAAACTTTAACGTATATGCTTCAATAGGTGCTGCTGTGTTTCACCACGAGCCTAAAGGCTTAGTGCCAGATAACGACCATACGATGGGCGGCTCAGATAGTGATATTTCATCACCGCAGGCTGGAAAATGGGTTAAACTTAGAGAACTGGGTACCGAGGGGCAATTTATAGATGGAGTGGACGTTGAAACCTACAAGCCATTTCAGTTGTCAGTGCCAATAGCGATTGGTGTAACAATGAGGTTGCCAGGGCCATTTAGTGCCAGTGTTGAATTGGGTTATCGATACCTGTTTACAGATTATATAGACGATGTGAGTACGAATTACGTTTCCTTCGATCAATTTGATGATCCACTTGCACGAATTATGTCAGATCGGAGTGCAGAGCCTGTGGGTGCATGGTCAGGTGTAGAAAGAAATATTCCTGCTGTATCCCAGCGATTAGCTGATGGCAATAATTACTTCACTGGAGGTGGACCATATGCTGTTGGAGGAGGAATTGAGACAGGTGCAAGACGTGGTAACCCAGATGATAATGACATGATGTTCATGACCTCATTAAAGCTGACAATGATTTTAGGCCAGGTAAGAAGGTCAGCTAAATTTAGATAATTGAAGAAATTAATTCTTGTCGTTTTTCTAGGAATAAGTATAGTTTCAAAGGCTCAGTTCATTGAGTTCGGAGGGGGTATCGGAGCATCACATTATACAGGTGATTTAGTTCACTATCCTCATCTTGAAATGACAAGGCCTGGTGCCACAGGGTTTCTTAGATTGAACTTTTCCAATATCGTTAGCTTCAAAACCGCATTTACTTATTTAAATCTTTCGGCTAGTGACGATGCTTTCATAGATGCGTTAGGTGAGCAGCGTCAATACTCTTTCAATCACAACGTTTATGAACTCAGTGGAGTGTTTGAGTATCATTTTCTGAGTTACAGGTCGGATAAAACACGCAATAAGTGGGCTCCGTATGCCTTGTTGGGACTAGGCTTTGCAGGAGTTCAGGGAGTTGAGCCCACCTATGAGGAGTTTAATAAATTACAAGTTGTATTGCCAATGGGCGGAGGTGTTAAATACGAATTGACAAAACAGCTGACACTTGGTTTTGAACTAGCCGCCAGAAAAACGTTCTTTGATTATTTGGATGGAATATCAGATGGAGATACACGTATTAAAAACTATCAATACGGAAATCCGAATGATAAAGATTGGTACTTCTATTCAGGAATAAGTTTGTCTTACGTACTGTATAAAATACCGTGTCCCTATCCTTACATACCCAACCGTGCAATACTTAGTCGAATCAGGGCTAACTAATCGTTAAAAAATGTTTAAATATTCCTCGTTAGTAAAAAAAACCACAACTTTGTGGTCTTTCGCATTTTTGGCGTAGAAGGGATGAAGGAGCACATTAAGTCAGAGAATTTACCAAAGCATATTGCTGTCATCATGGATGGGAATGGACGGTGGGCCAAAAAGCAAGGTGCTGCAAGGATATTTGGTCATAAAAATGCCATAAGGGCAGTAAGAGATACTGCTGAGGGATGTGCCGAATTAGGTATAGAATGCTTGACACTCTATGCTTTTAGCACGGAAAACTGGTCACGTCCTAAAACCGAAGTGAAAGGGTTGATGTCTTTGCTGGTTTCAACCATTAAGGATGAACTTCCAACTTTGACGAAGAATAATATCAGTCTTCATTCAATAGGTGATCGTTCAGATTTACCTAAAGAGACAAGGCGTAAGTTGGAAGAAGCTATCGATTTTACATCTGGGAACACTGGATTGAAGCTGATTTTGGCGTTAAGCTATAGCGGGAAGTGGGACATCACTAATGCGATGAAAAGAATTACCACGAAAGTGGCAGAAGGAGCTCTTACCGAGCAGGATATTAATCAGGAGACTATTCAGAGTCATTTGTCTACTAGTGGTTTTCCTGACCCAGAGTTGTTAATAAGAACAAGTGGGGAAATGCGAATAAGCAATTTTCTCTTATGGCAACTTGCATATACTGAACTGTTCTTCACGAACGTTCTATGGCCAGATTTTAGGAAAGAACATTTACACGAAGCGATACTCGCCTACCAGGGAAGAGAACGGAGATTCGGAAAAATTAGTGAACAGATCAACCTGTGAGAATGTATAAAGGAATTTTAGTTGCGATTTGCTCAATGATCTTGTTGTCAGAGGCAGTGAATGGTCAAATTGTTTTTGGGAAGAATAAGCAGTCATCAGACAATGGGCTCTCCATCAATTACTCTAGTCCCCGAGAATATGAAATCGCGGATATTCAGGTCGAAGGCGTAGAGTTTCTTGATAATAATGCATTGATTTCACTATCAGGTCTTCGGGTAGGGGATAAGGTCAAAATTCCTGGGGATAATATTTCTACAGCCATTGAGAAACTTTGGAAACAAGGAATTATTGGAAACATTGAAATAGTGGCCAATAAAATCGAAGGGGATAAGATATGGTTGACAATAAAACTTACTGAACGCCCTCGCCTCACCAGTTATGAATTTAAGGGAATCAATAAAAGCCAAATTTCTGAACTAAAAGATAAGATAGAATTGGTTAGAGGTAAGGTTCTTACGGATGTGGTCATAAAAAACACCAAACTCGCCACTAAAAGATATTTGGAGAGTAAAGGATACCTTAATTCTGAGATCAACATTATTCAAATTAAGGATACTATCAGATCCAATAGCGTCAAAATACTGATTGACGTAGACCGCAATCAAAAAGTTAGAGTTAAGAACATCAATTTCATCGGTGATACCGTTTTCGCAGATGCACGTTTGCGAGGAAAGCTTAAAAATACAGGTGAAACGCCTAAGATCAGGTTGCCCAAGGATTTGTTAGAAAAGACGGTAAACTTGTTGAATCCCTTAAATCTGGTTCATTTTTTAACGCATCGGGAAAGGAAATCATGGAGTGAATTGAGGGATTACCTCGGAGAACAGGCAAACATTAATGTGTTCAAGTCATCCAAGTATGTAAAGTCTGATTATACCGAAGACAAAGCAACATTATTAGGATTCTATAACTCCAAAGGTTACCGAGATGCTGAAATCGTCTCGGACTCGATCTACAGTATCAGCAACAAACACCTGAATATTGATATTTATGTAGAGCCTGGTCAGAAGTATTACTTCAGAGATATTATTTGGACAGGTAACTTTATCTACGATGATGAAACCCTTGACAAGGTTCTGGGTGTGGCTAAGGGTGATGTCTACGATCTTGATTTGATCAATAAGAAACTAAACTTCAACCCTGCAGGTGCAGACATCTCTTCCCTATATATGGATGATGGGTACCTTTTCTTCCGGGTAACTCCAGTAGAGACAGGAATTTATGAGGATTCCATTGATGTGGAGATGAGAATGTATGAAGGTCCTCAAGCTACCATCAATGAGGTAATAATCACGGGGAATGATAAGACCAATGATCATGTGGTTCGCAGAGAGTTACGCACAATACCGGGTCAAAAATTCAACCGAACAGAATTAATTAGAACACAGAGAGAGCTTTCGCAGCTTGGGTATTTTGATCCAGAGCAAGTAAATCCAGTGCCTACTCCTAACCCTGCTAATGAAACAGTGGATATTGAATGGCAACTTGTCGAGCGACCTAACGATCAAATTGAGTTGTCAGGTGGTTGGGGTGGAAACTTTGGATTTATTGGAACCCTGGGCCTTAGCTTTAATAATTTCTCCGTAAAAAATATCCCGCACTTAGATAAGTGGAGGCCTTTGCCAATGGGTGATGGACAGAAGTTCTCGGTGAGGGTTCAGGCAAATGGAGTTCGATATCAGAGTTATTCTGTTAGCTTTAATGAGCCGTGGCTTGGAGGAAGAAGGCCAAATAATTTTGGGGTGAGTTTCAATCACTCTGTACAGCGAAATGTCAATTTCAGAAACAGAAATGATGTATATAGTAAGCTTCAGCTTACCGGTGCCACAGTTTCTCTAGGTAGACGAGTGAGGTGGCCTGATGATTTCTTCCAGGTGTCTAACTCTATTGCTATGCAGAAATACAATGTACAGGGAGATGCGTACGAGAATTTCTATAGAATATCTGGCGATGCTTATAGCTTCACTTTTAATAATACCATAGCGAGGAACTCTGTTGATCAACCAATGTATCCGAGACATGGATCATCAATTTCTGTGAGTGCATCTTTTACGCCGCCTTATTCTGCATTGAACAATAAGGACTATAGTGAAGAGAGTGAGGACCTCTACAAGTTCCTTGAGTACCACAAATGGAATCTTGATTTTAGATACTATTTAAAATTGGCAGGAAATTTGGTACTAGCACCTCGAGCCCATTTTGGATTCCTGGGATCTTATACGGATAAAGTCGGTGTAGGTCCTTTCGAAAGGTTTACGCTTGGAGGTGATGGATTAACTGGTCAGAACTTTGTGTTGGGTACCGATGTGATAGGTTTAAGAGGTTATGAAAACAGGTCGTTAAATGGAGACCAAAATGCCGAATATGAAGGTGGAACTGCCTTTACCAAGTTCGTCATGGAATTGCGTTATCCTGTTTCACTAAATCCATCAGCGACAATATATGGGCTTGTGTTCTTTGAAGGTGGGAATAACTGGAGTGATGTTGAGCGATTTAATCCTTATAATTTATACCGATCTGTCGGTGCAGGCGTTAGAATATTTATGCCAGCCTTCGGATTGTTAGGTTTGGATTGGGGATATGGCCTGGATGCACTGCCTGGCTCTGCTGAGGTAAGTGGTCCTCAGTTCCATTTCTCGATTGGTCAGCAAATTAGATAACCAATGAAGAAACGACTCGCTTTTCCACTCATTCTGTTATTATTCACAATAAATGATACATTTGCCCAGAAATTTGGATATGTAGATACTCAATATGTGTTGAGTAGAATGTCCGAATACAAGGAGGCGCAGGCTGAAATAGAGACTCTAGCCAAAGGGTGGGAGGCCGAAATTCAGTCAATGTATAAAGAAGTGGAGGAAAAGGAGGCAGCGCTGCAGGCTGAAGAAGTTTTGCTTACTGCTGAAATGATGCAAGAACGAAGAATGGAGATCGATCGATCCTGGAAAGAAGTTAAAGAGTATCAAAAACAGATTTTCGGATTCGATGGACTTTATTTTTTGAAGAAAAAGGAGCTCATTAAACCTGTGCAAGATCAGGTATTTGAGGCTGTTGAGAAAGTTGCTAAGAATAATAGACTACAAATTGTATTTGACAAGTCTGGAGATTTAGTAATGATTTACACTGATCCTATTCATGACTATACAGATTATGTATTGGAGGAATTGGGGTTGGGTGAGAATAATGGAGAAAATAACTAGGAAACAACGATTAATTATGAAAACTAAAGTTTTAAGCTTATTAGTGGCGCTTATGGCGTGTGCTTTTACATTATCAGCACAAGAAGGACTAAAAATTGGATATACCAATGCTGATTACGTACTCAGCTTATTGCCAGAAGCAAAACAGATTGACGCTGAGTTGAAAGCATACGAAAAGCAATTGCAGAATCAAATCCAGGCTAAATACAACGATCTTCAGACTAAAATGACTGATTATCAATCAAACGCGGCTTCATGGGATGAATTGATTAGAGCAGATAAGGAACAAGAGATTCAGGGCCTTCAGCAAGGCATCCAGAAGTTCTCACAAGATGCTGAGCAATCAATGGCTAAGAAGAGAAATACCTTGTTGCAGCCTGTATACGAGAAGATCGGAACGGCAATTGAGCAAATAGCTAAGGAGAACAACTACACGCACATCTTTAGTGCTGGAGCTCCTGGTTTCGATGTGTTACTTTATGCCAGAGAGCAAGACGATGTGTCTAATTTGATTCTGAAGAAGCTAGGAATTACTCCTCCAGCGGAAGGTGGTGAGTAATTACTAGGAATAAAATATTATTAATTTGAAAGCGCCTTTAAGGCGCTTTTTTTGTCTACATCAGGCTTCTCTATTATCACGTTTATGGATAATTCGGATAGCTATAGCCGGAGCGACCACAGGTATGATGATGGTGAAAATGAAAAGGATAGCCTTCTCTACACTCCCGAAATTCTGAGTTTTAATGATTGATCTGGTAGAGAAAATGAACAATAATGCAGCGCCTGTTAATAGTAGAGCAGTAAGCAATTGCCAAAATACCAGGGATCCTATTTCAGGAGTTACATTTTCCATAGTTAAAAAAGTGAAGTAGTCAATTGAAAACGAAATTAAACGCTTACTAGTCTGTATCCAATGTTAATTTAGAATAATCCCTGTAATTAATCCTGTAAGAATTATGAATGGTGTAGGAATTCTGGTAAAGAACATTAGGCACATCGTACCTAAAATCAACACATAGTTGAGTGTAGTAGGCGGTATTGGCTCAAATAATAGAAACGCTGCAGCAATTACCATTCCCGAACTAACAGCATTGATTCCTTCTAAGGAGGCTTTAATCATTCGATACTTTTTCAAGTCTTCCCAAAACCTACTGACAAAGAATATAAAGAAGGTGCCTGGGAGAAATACACCAGCAGCAGCCATAAATCCACCAAGTACTTGCTGGAAGATGGTCGTATCTCGCATACTCAATGTGCCCACGTACGCACTAAAGGAGAAAACAGGCCCAGGTAATGCCTGAACGAATCCATATCCGGATAAAAACTGTTCAGAGGTGAGGTATTCTTTAAACTCTACAAACTCCGTGTACAACAAAGGTACGAGCACCTGACCACCACCAAATATAAGGCTGCCATTACGATAGAAATTTTCAAAGAGACGTATAGGCAAGTATTGAGTAACACCACCTAGAACTGCTGCAAATACTAAAACGGAGATCCAAAGGATGAAATTAGACCAGTTGATTTTGATAGTAGTCTTTTCTTCCAAAGGCTGTTTTTTATATTTAAAGGCGGTGATAAACCCGCCGATTAAAAGCATAAATGGAAATGCCCAGGGTGTTCGAAAAATATAAGCTGCCATGGTAGATATGATCATGAGAAAGAAACCCGTGCGCGTGGATACCACACTGCTCGAAATCTTATAACCAGAATATGCCACTATACCGACGGCTATTGGCTGAATGAATTTTAGAAACTCAAGTGATACATCTAATTCCTCAAACATATTGACCATAAGTCCCAGGCAAATCATGATGGTCATGGCAGGAAGTGCCCATATGAGTAAGGTAAGATAGGCAAGGCTAGGTCCTCCGATTTTGAATCCAATGGCGGTGATGGTCTGTGTGGATGTTGGCCCCGGTAGAATCTGGCAGAGCGCATGAAGCTCTATGAGATCCTTCTCCGTGAGGTAGCCACGCTTCTCTACCATCATATCCAACAATAGGGCCAGATGAGCAGTGGGGCCCCCAAAAGAGGTTAGCGAGAGAATCAGCACATCCCTCAAAAAAATGATGTATCTAACCCTCCTTACCGACATCAGGATTTCAGTCCAATTTCTTTGAGACGTTCATCTAAAAACTCTCCGGCCGTCATGTCTTCATACCGTTTTGGGTTTTCATCACTCACGCAGCTTTCAAGACAAGTAAGGTCCATGCTGGAAACAGGATGCATGAAAAACGGAATAGAATACCGAGAAGTACCCATTTTCTCGCGTGGTGGATTGACAACACGATGGATCGTAGACTTCAGCTTGTGATTGGTCAGACGATCTAGCATGTCACCTACATTCACGATGATTTGCTCTGGAAGAGCGGTGATAGCAATCCATTCTCCATCTCGGCGCAACACCTGCAACCCATCAGCACTAGCTCCCATCAGCAGTGTGATAAGATTAATGTCTCCATGCTCAGCGGCTCTTACGGCATCTTCAGGAATTTCATCTGGGTTCTCTATTGGGAAGTAGTGAATTTGACGAAGAATGCTATTGCCTTTATTTACTTTATCGTCGAAGTAGTATTCATCCAACCCTAAATGCAGCGCTATAGCTCTTAGCATTTGGATGCCTGCTGCCTCTAGTGTTTTATACGCTTCTGAGGTGCAGTCTTTAAATTCTGGAACTTCGGTTGGCCAGATGTTGTCAGGGTATTCTGGAAGTTGACTCTGAGGGGGTTGTCCCACGTGGTAAAACTCTTTCAAGTCACCGGTATTTCTACCTTTGGCTTTTTCTCGTCCTTTGCTGATGTAGCCACGCTGACCGGCAAGATCTTTTTGCTCATATTTCAGCTTTATTTCATCTGGCTGAGAAAAAAAGTTTTGTACACTGGTGTATAATTGAGAAGTCAGTTGATCGGATAAACCGTGATTTTTAATGGCTACAAAACCAATATTTTGGTAGGCGTTGCCGAGATCTGAAACAAATTTATTTTTCCGTTCAGCATCTCCGGAAGTGAAGTCTGCAAGATCTAAGGATGGTATTTCGCTGTATAACGTGTCACTCATATTAATTAGGGTCTTGTCAAAATTAAATGATTTGATTAAAAGTCACTGAAAAACCTTATGTAAGACTTTTAGTGACTTTATTTCACCAATTGAGTTGGTATGGTGGTGGTAATAATTCAGGATCAGTTCAAGCGCCTTAAACCTTAGATTACCACTTCCGCCTACCACATCGCTATAATCGCTGTTTATGATGGAAGAAACAAATTCCAACAGATGATCATCGTCATGTACCATTTCCAGCTCCATGCTTCTGATCAGGGCATCCCCATCATCTACTCCAAGGCCAAGGTAGGGTAGTATTTTTAAAAGAAAATGAATATGAAAGTTTTCAATTTGAGACTCCATGGAATCCAGCTGAGTAATTGATTCTATCAAAAAAGCGAACAGGTGCTCTTGTGCGCCCTTTTCGTGTTGGAGAAGCTTAATAAGAATTTCAGAAAGGAAGAGCACGATTGCCCCTTTTCGGACATCTGTTTGCGTGTTGTGAGTTGGAATAAGGTATTTATATTCTGATAACCGCTGTATCTCTCTTCCAGGTTTCATGTAAATGACCAAATCAAGAATCGAAAAGGGTTGAAAGTATCCAATGCTTCGCTTTGATCGAGCACTTCGTATGCCGTTGACTATAAAGGGAGTCAGGCCATAATCTTCGGTGAAAATCTGAGTAATGATACTCGACTCCTGATACTTCATGTACTTGATAACAATGCCCCTGGTCTTTTCAATCATTGTTGATCACTGCTATTTTTCCGATAAAGGATTCCTTTCCATCCAATGAAGAACTAAGTATTAGGTAAACTCCAGATTGAGCACGCGAATTGTTGTAATCAAGTAAATCCCATGAAGCCGTTCCGCCATTGGATACTACTTCCCGGATTAGTTTGCCATTTATGTCTGTGATTTTAAGAATGGCGTTTTGAACCAGACCTTCTATTCCCACCTTACCGGTAAAACCTGGTCTTACTGGGTTTGGAAAAATATTAACTTCCGAATGACTAAAACCACCAACTGTTGAGTTAGACCGGAAAGAACTTAAACCCTTGGTCGTTAAAATAAACATCTCACCATTTTCCGCATTGTAGCTAAATTCCTTGATGTTATTGGAAGGAAGCGGAGAGTTCCGTGCAGTGAATCGAAAATCTAACCGGCTTAGATTGCTATCAAATACCCAGATACCTTCTTCTTCAGTACCTACCCATACCCGGTTTCCACCATCGATGGCTACTGCCGTAATTGTCTGACCATTAAACAATGCATCTGAGTTGAAAATTGCCTCAATAGCATTGAAGTCATCAAAAATGAATGTGGCATCATTAAACGATACCAACCCCGAATTCGTACCAACCCAGGCTTCATCTATCTGAGAGATGGCCACTGAGTTGACATTATTGTTGGGCAATTCATCGGCAGTCGTTATCACCCGAAAATTATCATCCTGGAGGTCCAATGAGATAATTCCTCCGCCATCGAATGTACTCCTCGTAAGCCAAATGGTCTCGCTATTGGATAGGGAAAGGCTTGTTGGAAATTGGGTGATCGAGTAATCACTGTCATATTCCGTTACTGAACCATCCGTATTTAGTGTTAAGAGCGGAGTTTGGTGTTCAAAACACGGAATGTAAAGCTTAGAGGCTGATTCTATATTTGGTATAACAACCTTTCCTGAGATGGAGCTTAATGGGATACCTATAGATGAACCAGATGAGGCATTCATTAAGCCATAACCGGCTGATGACAAATAAAGATCACCGTTGAAATGCTGGCCATCAGTGATGTTATAAAATCCGTCAATGGAAACATAATTCCAGCGCTGACCATCAAAGTAAGAGTATCCCATACTATCAATTTGGTCCGTGTATGATTCCACAGCTGGCCCATAGAATCCATAAGTCGAGTTGTCAGTAAAACTCAAATGTGAAAACTCAGATATGGGCCCATTTGGCAAAATAGGTTCTCCATTGGGAGCAATCATTCCTGAGTCATTTGTGCCAAGCCACAGCCCATCGTTCATATGAAAGGTATTAATGGGTTGGTCAGATTCTCTAATTAATATAATGTCCTGATTTTCCACCAGATACACCGAGTTTAAAATAAGTACATAAGGTTTGCCCTCAAAAACGCTGATTTGGTGAATGATTTCATCAGAATTTAAAAGTACCCTGGCTCCATTTCCATTGAGGTCAAAAGCTAAAATGGTGTTGTTGTCTACGATACTGACGACTTCATCTGGGGAGATCACCTCTAGTCCTTTGTAAACACTGGTATCTGAAGCGATCGTTTGCCAATTGTTAAAGTCCAGCAGGTTCTGGTTAAGGAGTCCGGTTTGTATTCCCTGGCTCGTAATGGCGACTAGTTTGTCTGATGTCGTAGCAAGTTCGAAAGCCGTGACATCTGAAGCATTTTCACCTATGGATTGATAATTTTCGATGACTTCTCCATTTGTAGCATTGATCACTACAATACCAAAACCATTTGCTGCGAAAACTTTTCCATTTCGGGCTTCAATGTCCTGAATGAACTTGTCACCTACCAACAAGGACTCGAATACCTCAGTAACCGTCAGCACTTCTCCGTCTCGATAAATATCAATGAGTCCATTAGGATAGCCAAGAGCCAGTGAATTGTCATTGGTGTTGAAGAACATTGCAGAGACACCTACATCAGATAAGCCATCAAGCTTACTCAGATAGTTGATGCTGTTATCCGATTTATTGATGTAAAACAGGCCGTTGGTAGCTGAAGCGATGATGCTATTGGAACTGCTTTGGATTAGCTCAATTTTATGGTAGCTGAAGTGATTGCGCCAGGTTTCCATGGGGATATCCTGCGAGAAGCAAATAAAAGGCACCAGTGAAAAAAAGAGGAGCTTACTTTTTAGCTGCATGAACTTTTTCATAAAAACATTTTCTACACAACGCCTCATAGATATCCTTTTCACCTAGAACGACGGTTTTCTTAGATTTAGTTCGTCGATGAGAATAAGATGCCACTTTTCCACAATCCATGCAGATAGCGTGCACTTTGGTGATGTACTCTGCAGTGGCCATGAGTTTGTCCATGGGCTCAAACGGGTTGCCCATAAAGTCCATGTCCAATCCAGCTACTATTACTCGTTTGCCCTGATCTGCTAGCTGGTTCGCTACGGTAATAATTTCCGAATCAAAAAACTGAGCCTCGTCGATTCCTACCACTTCACAGTTAGTGGCTCGCAATAGTATGTCCTGAGCAAAATTGACGGGAGTAGAATTGATGGCGTTGGAATTATGCGAAACCACATCTTCTTTGGAATAGCGTTTATCTACCTGTGGTTTGAAGATTTCAACATGCTGCTGAGCCAAAAGTGCTCGGTTTAATCGACGAATTAACTCCTCGGTTTTTCCTGAAAACATGGATCCACAGATCACTTCAATCCACCCTGATTTGCTCTGACTGCCAATATTTGGTTCTACAAACATCTATTCTGAATACTCTAAATGAGGTAGTTGATACAATTTTGGAGCTTTAATTTCGATATTTCCACTTAGCTCACATTGACAGGAAAGCCGTTCATTTTCTCCTAGTTTGCCTAATTTAATAAATCTTAGCTCAGCTTCTGTGGGCTCACTGAGATGTTCTTTACCTTTGACAACAATAGCTGTACAGGTGGTGCATCGTCCTTTCTTGCCACATGCATGCATCCAGTCTGTCTCGGATAGCAAAATATCCAGAAGTTTTTCCGTTTTAGACTTGCAATGAATAGTTTTACTATGGAGGTTTTTTATAGTGACTTCCAGCATTTTCAATCTTCCCAATCTTATGCAAAGGAAACTAAATGATGAGTTTATCAGAGAATATAGTGAAGAGTTTTCTGAAAAAATCACCTCGGAATTTTTCACTGATCAAGAGCGTATTACTGGAAAGGAGATTCTGAATGTTTCCCCGTCTAAACAGGTCAATTTCTTTATCCTGAAAATCCTCTTTCGCAAGTGGCAGGAAGAGATGAAAAAACTAGAAAGTCCATATTTCAACTATAAAAACCCTGATGTAAGGAAAGCGATGGTTCAGTTCATGAACACACTTTCTCAACACATAGAAATAACCGGGGACCATTTTATCACAATGGCAGAAGAGGCTGTGGCTGACACCTTACTTTTGGCAGTAGATCCGGGCAGTTATTTGTCGATGGAGTTTGAGGAAATGGATGTATCTAAAGTCACTGAAAAGATGACTAAGCCTATTCTCAAATACATCAAACTTCACAAGGATGAGATTGCAGAATTTTTTGCAGAGAATGAAGGGGCTGATATCGATGAGTTTGTCGACAATTCTGAAGAATTCTTTTCTGGTCTGGATCCTAATGAAACGATTAAAAACCAACTAGAATTATTGTCTCAAGTAATCCCTCTTTCTGAAGATGATTTGTATTTCAAAGAAGAGGATGAAATGGAATTTGACAATGATGAAGAGGATTTGCAAGCAATCGATGAGTCTGCCTTGGAAGAGGATTCATTAGACGAAGACGACGCGGCTGCTGTGAACTTCGAATATCCTGAGGAAGATTCTGAAGATGAGGAGCAGATTGCTGCAGAAAGTCCAAATGAGGAAAATGAAGAGGCCTTTGACGAAAGTGAACCAGAAGATACTCGGGATTTATCTGAAGAACCAGAAGAAGTTGATGAAGATATAGAAGAGGACTCGGAGGAAGAGTCTTGGGCAAATGAGCCCTCTGAGACTTATGATAAAGAAGTGTTTGACGAAGAAGGTGATCAAAGTGATGAACCATCAAACTCTGAGATGGAAGAAATAGGTGATGAGCCAGAAAGCGTTGAAACTTCAGAAAGCCCTGAAGAGCGCGAGGACCATAACGAGGTTATTAATGATGATTCGAACAGTAATGAGTCTGAAGAGGACGATGTAGAAGGGAAACAAGAAGTAAACGAGCGATTTGCTGAAAAGCAGCCTACCGTTAACGAACGGTTCTCAGCCGATGAAGAAAAGACGGTAGCAAAGAATTTGGAAAACAAACATGTAAATTCGATTATGGAAGCCATCTCTGTAAACCATCGGTACATGTTTACCAAAGAGCTTTTTGATGGCAATAGAGAGGCATTTACCAAAGCTATTGATCAAATGGACAAGCAGGATTCTTTTGATGATGCAGTAGAAATCCTTGTTCAGAGTTATGCCAATAAGCTCGGCTGGGACATGAACAGCGATGAAGTAAAGGAACTCCTAAAGGTTATTTTCAGAAGGTTTAGATAGTACTTACAGCCGTTGCAGCACTTGCATCCTATGAGCATCTAGCTTAAGGAAGATAAAAAGTAAAATAGTAAACGTCCAAAGTGAAGAACCTCCATAACTAAAGAAAGGCAGTGGGATACCTATTACAGGAAAGAGACCTATCGTCATGGCGATATTAAAGGCAAAGTGAAAGAACAGAATTGATACCACAGCGTATCCATAGATTTTGGCAAATGGACTTTTTTGTCTTTCGGCCAGGAACACTAACCGTAGAAATAAGGCGGTAAATGCTGCTACCAAAAAGAAGCTCCCAATCCATCCTTGTTCTTCCCCAACGGTACAAAAAATGTTATCAGTCGTCTGATCAGGCACAAAGTTGAATTTGGTTTGGGTACCTTCCAGGTAGCCTTTACCCGTTAATCCTCCAGAACCAATGGCAATTTTGGATTGGGTAACTTGCCATCCTGCTCCAAGCGGATCTCGATTTGGATTGAGTAGCTGCATCACACGTTGTTGTTGGTGAGGCTTCAATACATCAGTCAATATAAAGTCCACACTCCGCACAAACCCAGCTGCCATTACTCCAGCCACCACTACCACTACTATCTTAGAAGGTGCCTTGGCTACTAGTCCTACCCCAAATAGCGTGAGTACGACAATTCCTATGAGAAGGATCGTTTGGCTCAATACCAGTGTTCCCAGGAACAGTATGGCAACAGAGAACCCGATTACGAGGATTAATGGGTGCATTCCTTCTCTAAACATTACTAAAACGAGACTGCCAAAGACCATAGCCGTTCCCAGGTCTCCTTGCAAAATGATTAAACCAAGTGGTATTAAAAAGATCAGAAAACCGATGATTTGTGAACGCATTTCTCCGGATTTTCTGGTAGACTTACTAAGATACTTGGCAAGCGCAAGTGCCGTTGCGAATTTGGTGAACTCAGACGGTTGTAGTTTGTATGAGCCAATTTGAAACCACGATTGAGATCCAGAAACCTCCTGACCTAAAAGGAGTACACTGATCAGTAAGAAAATGAAAATACCGTAAAGAATGTAGGCGAACGAGTCATAGAACCGAAAATCTACCATCATGATGAGTACAATCAAAAAGATGGAAGAAGCAATCCAAATAAGTTGCTTGCCAGAGCTTTGGCTAAAGCTTAAGATTCCTTGATTAACATCCGGGTCATAATCTGCCGCATAGATGTTTAGCCAGCCACTGAAAACCAGTACGAGATAGATTAGTACGACAATCCAATCGACTTTGTATATCAGTTGGTCATTTCTCATTGATTGGCTACTCTTTTTGCTTTATTCATAGCTTCCAATTCTCGTTTCTGACGTGCGTCTAAAAAGTCTCCCTCTAGCACAAAGTCTTCAAGCCATTGTCTGGATATTTCTCCATTGATATATTTCTCCATGACTAAACTAGCTGTACTGGCAGCTGCTCTACCACCCCAACCGGCATTCTCTACATACACAGCGATAGCAATCTTAGGGTCGTCTTTGGGAGCAAAACCCATGAATCCAGAATGG
Organism: Marinoscillum sp.; assembly: GCA_024305105.1. Taxonomy (GTDB): domain Bacteria; phylum Bacteroidota; class Bacteroidia; order Cytophagales; family Cyclobacteriaceae; genus Marinoscillum. The sequence continues at coordinate 30,595 of JAMWZA010000026.1, read as the reverse complement.
TCCATCCCATGAGGGTTTTCCACCGTACTGGTCTTTCCACAGATATCCAGATTCGGAACAAAAGCTCGTACTGCTGACCCTTCCCGAACCACTTTTTCCATTCCATCAAGGACAGAGTCAAAGTACTTGTCATCAATCCCTACATTGTTTAACGTAGGCTCTACTACACCCTGATCATCTATTGCTTTGACAATATGCGGAGTATAATAATGTCCGCGGTTGGCTAGTATCGCTCCAAGGTTCGCCATTTGTAAAGGGGTCACCAGAACCTCTCCTTGTCCGATGCTTAATGAATAAATATTACTAAAAGCCCAACGATTTACTCCATACACTCGGTCATAAAACTGTATATCTGGAATATAACCTGATTGCTCATTGGGAATATCTACGCCTAATCTATGCCCCAATCCGAAATTAGACATGTGTTCATTCCATTTTTTCAGGCCGATTCTGGAGTCAATGTATCGGCTTTCATGGACTCCTTGCTCAATGATACGTTTGAAGACTTTAAAAAAGTAATTGTTGGATGATAACTGAATGGCGCGCTCCACATCATAGATGCCAGGAGGGGCATGATCACCAATCAAGTTTCCTTCACACATGACTCTTTCCGTAGGTCGGAGCTGGTTCTCCTGCATGGCAATCAATGCCTGAACTGTTTTGAACATAGATCCCGGAGGATAGGTAGCCTGAAGAGGGCGATTAAAAAGTGGTTTGAGAGAATCGTTTTGAATACCGGAGAAATTTTTACCCAGGTCTCTTCCACTCAATAGATCCGGATTATACGAGGGAGATGAGACCATTGCGAGGATTTCTCCCGTTTTTGGATCCAAGGCAACCAAACCAGCCACTTTTCCTTTTAGAAGTTTTTCGGCGTAGGTCTGAAGCTCAGTATCTATCGTAAGTTGGATGCTTTGGCCAGGTACTGAAGCGGTATCATATTCGCCATCTTGAAATTCCCCTTTTACTACCCCCTGAACGTTCACGATTTTGTAACGGATGCCCCGCTTACCTCTGAGTTTATCTTCATACTGTTTTTCTATTCCGGTAATACCAATGTAGTCACCACTTTTGTAGTAGCCGGAGGTGTCTCTTCTAAGCTGAGAGCGATTGATTTCCCCTACATAACCGAGCGTGTTTGAGAGGATGTTGTTTTGATAGCCACGAACTGTTCTTGGAAGCACGTAGAACCCGCTATAGTTGACCAGTTTGTCCTGGATTCGAGCAAACATTTCATTAGGGATTTGCTCATCAAACTTTGAGGCAAGAATACTGGAGTAGCGTCGAGCTTTCTGGTATTTTGCTTCGAATGTCTTATGGTCTATTTCCAGCAAGGACATGATTTCTACAGAATCTGCCAGGTCTACCTCTTTTGGAACAACCATCAAATCATAAACCGGAGTGTTGTAGACCATCAACTTACCATCACGGTCATAAATCAGTCCGCGGAATGGGTAATCGACAATTTTTTGAAGAATGTTGTTTTGGGCGGCAAGTTTGTACTCATCGTTCAGCACCTGAATTGAGAATAGTCTGATAGAAAAGACTAGCGCAATGAAAATGATCAGTCCCTGAATGATAAAACTTCTTCCACTCATATTCTTCTGGTTTTTGGCGCGATGAGAAAACTAAGTGCGAATACAATCACAAAACTGTAGACAGCACTATACATCACTTTCATGAACAAAAATCCGAAAGAATTAAATCCACCATTCTCTATTGAAAATATGATACCATGGTGTAAAAAGATTAATGGAAGCAAATACTTCACCGATCCCCATACACCAAGTTCATTCCAGGAAAGCTGGATGTCATCATCAGACCGGTCGATGACAATGCCAAACCAAAAGTCCTTAATGAAGGCAATAAGAATAGTCGCTGAAGCATGAATGCCCGGAGTATTGGAGAAAATATCTACAGTTAGTCCGGCTAAAAAAGCTACACCCATTGCCAGACTTCTGCTCAGACGGTATGGCAAAAACAAGATAAAGCCTACATAGAAAAACCCGAAAGCAGCATCAAACAATACCAGTTTATACAAAAATGGTACTTGCAGTATTAAAAATACCACCAGGTGTAAGGCTTGCTGTGGATAGTTAATTCTGAGCATTATTCCTGAATAGCTACTAGTTCTAAACTGTCTTGTTCTACTTTCATCAAATTCTCGATGACGAATACGTAATCTACCGAACTAAAGTCCACGGCCAGATCAATCTTCACATTGTAAAAGACATCATTGTCTTCCAATTCAAACGAAGCAACACGTCCGATGTAAATGTTCTCCGGAAAAATCGAATTGTAGCCTGATGTGACGACACTATCGCCCTCTTGAATAGGAATGTGACGAGGCACGTATTTTAGTTCTGCTTGCAATGGGTCCACTCCGTCCCATTGGACGGTGGAGAGCGTATTGGTTCTGGAAACGGTACTTGAGATCAGCAAGTTTCGATGCAATAGCGACGTAATGGTTGCGAAATTATTTGAAGCAGACTTTACCTGACCGACCACCCCAAAGCCCGAAACAACTCCCATTCCTGGATATATTCCCTGATTCATACCAGCATCCAGCGTCATATAGTTCATTGACCTTCTAAAGGTGCTATTGATCACTTTGGCTTTCCGAAGGATGTATCGATCTTCCGCGGAGTCCAGAGAAACCTTTCCCAGTGACTGATTGGCCAATTGCTCACGCAAAAGCTTGTTCTCAGCTACGAGTTGATTGTTGATTTGCTTGAGTTGAAAGTAGTTTGTGGTATTGCTGGTCATCAGATTCACTCCAGCTACCAGTGAGTTGGAGGAATTCAAGAATGCAGCATTTGGCCTTTGATTGTAGGCGATGATCAACCAGGCACAAACCCCTTCCAATAGCAGAAATAACCCGAAGGTTCTAAACCGGTAAAGGAAGTTGAGTAGGTTTTGCATTCACTATTAGGTCATTAAGACAGGCTTGTACTGATTTAGGTTTTTCAATGCCAGTCCGGTACCACGTACTACAGCTCTCAATGGATCTTCTGCGATGTGGATCGGAAGCTTGGTCTTCATGGATAGGCGCTTATCCAATCCTCTTAGCAAGGCTCCACCACCTGTGAGATAGATTCCATTATCATAAATATCTGCAGAAAGTTCTGGTGGAGAAATCTCCAAAGCTTTAAGCACCGCTTCTTCTATTTTAGAAACAGACTTATCGATTGCAAAAGCAATTTCCGAATAGGAGATTTTGATTACTTTAGGAATACCGGTCATCAAATCCCTACCTCTGATTTCGTAATCTTCCGGGCCATCGTCTAGTTCTGTGAGTGCAGATCCCACTTCAATTTTCACACGTTCAGCAGTTCGCTCCCCGATGAGGAGGTTGTGCTGACGCCTCATGTAATCCAGAATGTCTTTGTTAAAAGAATCTCCTGCTACCCGAATAGATTGATCACAAACGATACCACTCAGCGCGATTACGGCAATCTCGGTAGTACCACCTCCAATATCAACAATCATGGACCCAACTGGCTGCTCGATGTTGATGCCGATACCGATGGCAGCAGCAATCGGCTCATGGATCATATAAACTTCTTTAGCACCGGCATGCTCCGCAGAGTCACGCACGGCTCTTTTTTCCACTTCAGTAATACCAGAAGGAATACAAATCACCATGCGGTGAGATGAGGGCATCCAGTTGTTTTTCCCATTGTCGATCATTTTGATCATGCCACGAATCATGTGCTCAGCAGCATGGAAATCAGCGATCACACCGTCTTTCAATGGACGGATGGTCTTAATGTTTTCGTGAGTCTTTTCATGCATCTGCATGGCCTCACGACCAATAGCCAAAACCTTGTTGTTGTGCTTGTCTATGGCAATAATCGACGGTTCATCCACCACGATCTTATCCTTACTGATAATCAAGGTGTTTGCCGTACCAAGGTCGATTGCTATATCACTGTTAAAGAAATCAAAAAAACCCATGTTCTACTCGCTGTATATTTTGTTGGGAAAGCTACGAATTTAATATGTATTGTGCTGTTATACTAATGTTTAAAGTGACGGGTTCCTGTGAACACCATAGCCATGCCATGCTCATCACAATAATCAATCGATAACTGGTCTTTCACAGAGCCTCCTGGTTGGATGACAGCCTTTATCCCAGCATTATCAGCTATTTCCACACAGTCAGGAAATGGGAAGAAGGCATCGGAGGCCATCACTGCTCCATTCAGGTCAAAACCAAATTTCTTCGCTTTTTCAATTGCTTGTTCCAATGCGTCTACTCTGGAAGTTTGACCAACACCACTAGCAAAAAGTTGTCCGTTATTTGCTAGTATAATTGTATTCGACTTTGATTGTTTACAAATCTTAGAAGAGAATATCAGACTATCTACCTGATCAGATGTTGGTGCAACTTTGGTAACTACCTTTAGGTTGTCAGCACTATCCGTCACATGATCATAATCCTGCACCAGTGTTCCGTTCAACATGCTTTTGTGAATCTTTTTACGATCCCAACCTTTTTTAAGCACTAGAAGAATTCGATTTTTCTTTTGCTTCAATACTTCTAAGGCATCATGAGAGAACGAAGGAGCAATGAGAATCTCAAAGAACAATGAGTGCATCTCCTCTGCAGCTTCTTTTGTAATCTCCTTATTGGCAACTAAGACACCCCCAAAAGCAGAAATGGTGTCAGCCTGAAACGCTTTCTGATAAGCCGTTTTAACATCTTTTCCAGTAGCAACTCCACAGGCATTGTTGTGCTTTAGAATCGCAAAGGCTGTTTCCTCTCCGAACTCACCGATCAGCTGAATTGCTGCCTCAATGTCTACCAGGTTGTTATATGAAATTTCCTTTCCATGAATCTGATCAAAGTAAGACTCGGTTTCCTGATAGAATACGCCCTGTTGGTGTGGGTTTTCACCATAACGAAGAACTTTCCCGTTTCGGGCGCTCGTCTTAAATGAAGGCACCAAACCATAGCCGTTCATGTAATTGAAAATGGCCGAATCATAGTGAGAAGAGGTGTCAAATGCTCTTGTGGCAAATAGCTTTCGGTCTTCCAGACTTGTAGCTCCTTTTTGCTCTTTCAGAATCTCGAGGAGGTTTCCATAATACTCTCTAGATGACACGATGAGCACATCCTTGAAGTTTTTTGCGGCACCTCTAATTAGTGCGATACCACCAATATCAATTTTCTCAATAATGTCTTCAGCACTAGCGCCACTGGCAACCGTTTCTTCAAATGGGTACAGATCTACAATAACCAGATCAATTGCCGGAATGTCAAAAGTTTCTTTTTCCTTTTGGTCACCTTCGTGATCTCTTCGATGAAGGATGCCACCAAAGACTTTTGGGTGAAGTGTCTTCACTCTACCCCCAAAGATGGAAGGGTAATCGGTGACGTCTTCTACCGCCGTGACGGGAACATTCATTTCTTCTATGAAGCTTTGAGTTCCGCCTGTAGAGTATATTTTGACCCCTAGTTGATTAAGTTCTTCAACTATGGGAGCCAATCCGTCTTTATAAAAAACTGAAATTAGTGCTGATTTGATCTGTACTTTGCTCATGTGCCTGAAAATAAGCTGCAAAGCTAAAGATTCCTCAGTTTTTTAGAGCGTATTCGTGAATGTAATCCTCTACAATAGGTGGAAAATATTGGTGCTCTAGTTGGTGAATTTTGTTGGCCAGTGAATCTGCTGTGTCTTTAGGGTCAATCTCACAACTGGCCTGGAAAAGGATTCGTCCTTCGTCATAGTTTTCATTCACTAAATGAATGCTAATTCCCGAGTTTGTTTCTTTATTATCAATAACCGCCTGATGGACTTTGGCTCCATACATCCCTTTACCTCCGTATGCTGGTAATAGTGCTGGATGAATGTTGATGATTTTGTCTGAATACTGCTGGATCAGAAATTCGGGAATTTTCCATAAAAAGCCAGCGAGCACGATGAAATCGGTATTTAGGCTTTTTAGTTTACTGACAAAAGCGGGATCGGAGAACTCTTGTTTATTAAACACAAACGGGAGAACATTGAGTTTTTTAGCTCGCTGGATCACGAAAGCGTCAGGTTTGTTGCAAAAAACTGCATTGACCGAGATATCCGCTACCTGATTGAAATGTTTAATGAGCTGTTCTGCATTGGTGCCACTACCCGAGGCAAAAATTGCAATGTTTATAGCCATGGTTTTAAAAGAATCATGCTGATTAGACCTGATAAAATAATTAAGTTAGTAAAGCTAATGAGACTTTGATAATCTCGTTGGCGGTCAGCATACACCAGCTTGTAGATAAACCAGATGAAGATGGGGAATAGTGCCAGGAAATAGTAGCGAACCAGCCAATTGTCAATGGTAATTAAGAACGATAGAAGAAATGCGCCACTTCCGCCAATCACCAGATAGATAAACAGTTTTGCACCTCGTATTCCAAATATGACAGGAATGCTTTCACATCCAAATGCGGAATCACCTTTTACATCTTCGATATCTTTTAAGACTTCCCGAATCAATGCGATGGCCATAGCGAACGATGCATAGATGTAAACAAGGATTTCGTTTCGACCTAAGTAGACACAGACCATAAGAAGTGTTAAGCCAGATAAAAATGCTATTACCAGATTGCCAATGAGCGTAATCCGTCTGAGCTGATTGGAGTAATACCAAAGAAAAAAAGAGGAGAAGATGTGTACAACGCCTACTTTGGGGTTTAGGTAAAAGCCAATAGAGATGGCGCCCAGAGTTAAAACGATATGAGCTAGCATGGCTAGTCTTCGGCGAAACATGGTGCCAACTACGACCTTTTCAGGCCGATTGACCATGTCAATTTTTTGGTCGTAATAGTCATTAATGATGTACCCTGCAGCAGCGATCATGACAGTACTGATAGACATCATTAAGAATCCAAAACTGGTGATTTGCTCATACTTTTTAGGGTAATCAGCAACTAAGAAAATGGCAGTAAGGTATTGTGTGGCACCAATGATGATTAGGTTGGGAATGCGGCTTGCAATCAGGAAACCAACGAAATCATATCTTATGAGGCGCTTCATTTATCTTTTAAGCTAGTGATTTGAGATGATAAAAGCTTATAAACCAGCGTTTTATCTGGTTGGTTTTGTAATAACGCTAAATGTTTGTCAATAATATTTTGATCTCCACGAATGGCGGGACCGGTTTGCGCTTTTGCTGCTGATATTTCAACAGCTTTACTTACGGTTTCCCTCATTAAGTGCTCCAGGTCCCCGAGATTTAGATTGGCATCTGCCAATAATTCTTCTGCAATCCGGTACAGGTGATTGGTGAAATTACATGCGTAAACGGCTGCCAAATGAACCTTTTGCCGATTTTCTGAAGAAACTTTTTTGACTTTGGTGCTGACTGCTCGAGCTACTTTTTGTATCGTTTCATAAGACTGACCATTACCTTCTATGAATATAGGTATATCCTTAAAATTGACCTGCTGACTTTTTGTGAATGTTTGGAATGGATAGAATACTCCGTGTTTTGGGTGCTTCGATAACAAGCCCATGGGTTGTGAGCCAGAGGTATGCACCACGACGGCTTCTTTGGGAAAGCTTGAGTTTTCGATCACATCTGGTAGACGCTGATCAGGTACAGATAAAATAATGACATCACAAGATACTTCGTCTAGATTGTCAATTTGTACTGGCTTGGAACCAGACAACTGAAGTTCGGATATGAGTTTTTGGGCTCTGTCGAGAGATCTGCTAACAATATTGCTTAGTTGTATTTGCGATGATTTTTCCAGCTCTTTAGCCAAATGAAAACCTACATTTCCAGCCCCAACTATTGCTACGCTTATTGATGTATCCATCACTCCATGCCTTTATCACGCATTTTTTGGAACTCACTGTATCTACGACTGATGGCTATTCCAAAACCAACAACCAGCAGTAGTGTGCCTAGCCAAAGGATATTAATCCAGGGTTTGGCCACCGCCTCAATGATGATCCAGTCTTTTTGTGTGGTACTCAATCCGAACACAAAACTATTTTGCTCTGGCTGAATGGATTGGATGGTAATTCTGGATGCCAGATCATTGACCACATCAGGAATTCTTCCGGCCATCTTGTCTTTGATCACATAGATTGGTTCAGCAGTATAGGTCTGGTATTCGCCTTGGATCTCTATTAATGCTTTTACAGCAATATCTCCTGGTCCGAGTTTTATCCCATCTACGCTGGACAAAGGCTCGATGTTGATGAATTTGGCCACATAATCGTTGATGAAAAACTGAGCACCAGGGGAGACCGTGATTTCTTCAATTTCACTCCATTGAACTTCCTGATCTGGGTCCGGGAATGTTCGTACATGAGTATACAAATCTGCCGTAAGCGTGCGGTTGATATCTGGTGAGTAGACCTGTCCCATTTGCTCATTGATTTGAATGCGAGGGTACAATGTGAAGTTTTTGCCGTTCGCATTTTCAAAGATCACTTCGAAATAGCTGTTCTCCGCGTTGATGATTCTCACGGTGTCACCGGCAGACAACTCTTCTCCTGTACTTGAGATGGTATTTTTACCTATAATTAGCTCCAATGGACTGGCTGCATCGCTGATATCACTTAGGTCCACATATCCGTGATCTGTAGTTAATTTGCGCAAACCACGATAGGTCATCTGGTAATCAGCCATTTGACGAGGTTCATTGACAAAAAGCAGGAGATTATCTTGATTGACTTCATCCGGAAACTCCTTACTCCAAAGCATGCCGGTATTGTTTTTAGACAAGATTTTGGAATATCCAGAGCTAAACAAAACACCAATCAGCATCATGGCAATGCCGATGTGAGCGACGGCTCCACCCGAGAGTTTGATGTTGGACTTAGCCACAGAAAGGAATATTTTGAAATTAGCGACAATCGAATAAACGGCTGTGGTGAGCAACAGCAAGTACCAGATATCTCGAACTTCAGCAGTGATGAATATGATAGCTGTAAGAACCAATGAAACAATCACTGGTGCAGCCAACTCCTCCTTAAGCTTCTGCTTATCCATTTTCTTCCACCAGAAAAACTGCCCGGTGCCGGAAAGGAAAGCGATTAAGATGGAGAAGTACAGTTGAAATTGTGTGTAGAATTCTACCTGATCAGCAGGTGGAGCTAAATTGGAAGATCCACCAAATGCCTCCACAATCTCATTCCAAACTGGAATGGATGTAGGGATGATTACTTGAAAGCCCATCAGACAGAGCACAGTCGCTCCCATGAAAATCCAGAATTCTCGAGAGTATGCGGATGTTTCTTCTTTGCTACCTGGAATCTGTTTCCAAACACGAGCTGTAAGAATGACAGAAAGGATAATGAATACGAATAGATAAATCAAAAGCTGACCCGAAAGCCCTAAATCTGTAAAGGAATGAACGGAAGCATTTCCCAATACGCCGCTTCTGGTTAAAAAAGTAGAGTAAACGATTAGAATGTAAGTGCATAGCACAAGAATGATGGAAGCTTTGAGTGCCACGTTACTTTTCTTGAAGGCGATCATGGTATGGAGTGCAGCCACTAAGATTAACCAGGGCACATAAATGGCGTTTTCAACTGGATCCCAGTTCCAGTACCCACCAAAGTTTAACGTTTCATATGCCCAGTATGCGCCCATCAAAATCCCTACGCCAAGTACTGCTGCAGAAAACTGCGCCCAAGGCAATGCAGGTCGAATCCATTCTTTTAACCTGCCTGTAAGAAGACCTCCAACTGCATATGCAAAAGGGATCACCGTAGTGGCAAAACCAAGAAATAACGTTGGTGGATGAATAACCATCCAGTAATTCTGCAACAAGGGGTTTAAGCCCCTTCCGTCCTCAGGGATGAAGTCAGGCTGCATTTGGAAGATAGGATCATTCAATACATCCCTCAACAGCAGAAATGGGGAACTTCCAATTTTAACATCAAGAACGACCACACCCATAATCATGCTAACCAAAAATACCTGGGTGAATGTGAATACCGCCATCATAGGCGCACGCCATGATTTGTTAGTATGAATCAATATCAATCCCAGAACAGCATTCCAAAACATCCAAAGTAGAAAGGAGCCTTCCTGACCATTCCAAAAGCTTGAAACCTGATAATAGACAGGAAGAATTTTAGACGTATACTGGTACACATAGTGGTACTCAAACATGTGTCCTGAGATCATCGCGAAGAGGGTGGCGACAACTCCAAAAATAGCTATTGCATGTACATAAAAGGCTCCCTTTGCAAAGCGAGCCCAAGATTGGTTGTTGTTGATACTTTTGGCAAAGGCATAAGTCGCAATAATGGACGAAATGAATGCCAAAATGACGAGAAAATGCCCGAAACTACCGGGGAAATAATGGATCATATATTAGGTGTTAACTCCTTCTTCCTGATATTTGGAAGGGCACTTCAGTAAAATTTTGTCAGCCACAAATTTGCCGTTTTGGTACCCACCAACCACTACCACTTGCTCGGATCTTAAAAAATCCGTAGGCATTGGGTTTGGATGGTACACCATCTGCATTTCATTGTTTTCGTCCACCATTTGAAACTTAAAAGACATCATGTCAGGGCTTGGCTCTATACCTACTACCTGTCCTGAATCATCTTTAGTCAGGTTGCCTACCACATGTATTTTGTTGTCATTTCCCTTGTCAGCCATTTCTTGGGCGTCCTTGAAGGTAACATAAGCACTGGCATCACCGGCAGTGGACATGATAACCACAATGGCAATGGCGATAATTACGATCCCGAAAATGTGACTCTTTTTCATAATATTATTTGTTTTTGAGCTCTTCTTCCAGTTTGTCAATTTTCTTATCGACCCTCCATAAGTAAACGAAGAATCCGATAAGTAGAATTAAGACTATGCCCACTACCACATAAATTTTCCCATCACTTCTAAAGGTGTCTGCCATGGGTATTTGAAGTAGTATGTTGTTGAGAAAAACCGTAAGGCTTATTAATAAGTTCGCTAGCATATCCATGATTTTAATCATCCATTTTTTCTAAGAGCAGCTTGTATCGAATTTTGATTGTGGCTATCCAGAAACCTAATAAAGTCCATCCGAGCACAGCTGTGTAAAAAACCTTTCGAAGATTGCTGTCCAGATCATAGGCATTAAAGCCTGGGTTACCGCCATTTCCCGGATGCAAACTATCAGTCATCCTCGGAAGAATAAAGAGTAACGGGATCAATGCCGCAAAAGCAAATACATTATAAACTGCCGATATTTTGGCGCGTTGTTGCTCGTCCTGGATGGATCCCCTTAGGATGAAATAGGCAAAGTAGATCAGCAGGCCGATGGCCGAGGCGTTTTGCTTAGGGTCACTGCTCCATGGCTCTCCCCAGGTGAATGTCGCCCAAAACATTCCAGTAATCATTCCCAGTATTCCGAAAACAACTCCTACTACGGCTAACTGACTACTCATGATGTCATTTTGCACTTTTCCAGTAGACAAGTATTTAATGGCATGGATAACAGAAGCCAGAAATAAGAAAAGCATTCCAAACCACATGGGCACATGGAAATGTAATACCCGAATCGTTTCGTTTAAAATGGGCAGTCTGGGAACTTGAAAAAGAAACCCTCCGATCACCACATAAACTAAGATTGCCATCGTTAGCCATTTCCACCACTTCGTCCTTATCAAGTATTTCATTGTCAATTAGGTTGTGAAATCGTCGTTTCTAAACCATTGTTTCATTAAGATTTCCAGGTAAATGGAAATAAAATAAATGAGAGTGCAATGATAATAACATTCACGCTGAGAAGTGTGATTAGGTTAGCAGTAATGTCAGCTATGGACCCTCCCAGCACTAATATTTTTGAGTTGGATATAGCTAGTAGCAGAATGGGAATGATGACAGGGAAACCAAGAATGGCCATCATTACGGAATTGTTGTTGGTTTTGCTGGAAATGGAAGAAACCATTGTGAAAGCGGAACTCAAGCCAAGTGACCCTAAAATAAGGTTCAGGAAAAATGGGCCTGAGGTTTTGACAGGAAATCCGAGAAATACAGAAAAAACGATTAATGCTATTGCGATTAGGAGTAATTGATAAATGCCATAATAGATTAGTTTGGCAATGATGATTCGGGAAGGTTTAATGAGGTAAAAATAATAGCTGGAGCGGTCTTCCTCCTGAGCGAAACTTTTGGCCACCGCATTAATGGAAACAAAAAGCAAGATCAGCCAGAAAAGTGCGTTCCATGTTTCTGGATTAATAAACCCCGTAAACGCCAGGTAGCTTGTTATGATCAAAGAAGTGATGTAAAGCAATATCCCCGCTATGGGATACTTTGTCCGCCAATCTATTCTTAGGTCTTTGATTATGAGCCATTGGAGTTGCTTGAACATAACGTTGCTAAAATTTATGATTCCGCTCATTTTATGTTAATCTTTGAATCCCCAAATATCGTAGATATGTCTCAAGTAATCGTCGATAATGGTCAAAAGAACTAATTGACCTAACTGGACACTTGATGAATTTTACTTTTGTAATATGAATTTTGAGAAGAACATATTGATAACCGGAGGAGCTGGATTTATTGGCTCACATGTGGTCAGGAGGTTTGTAAAGCACTACGCAAACTATCGGGTGGTTAACCTGGATAAGTTGACCTATGCTGGAAACCTCGAAAACCTTCGAGATATTGAGGACTCTGAGAATTACCGATTCATCAAGGGGGATATTTGCGATGCTGGGTTTATTCAAAAACTATTTGAAGAATACCAGTTTGATGGGGTTATTCATCTTGCAGCCGAGTCTCACGTAGATCGGTCCATATCCAATCCAATGGCCTTTGTTGAAACAAATGTGATTGGTACAGTCACACTATTGAACGCCGCTAAAAGCATATGGAAAGAGATGTCTGGAAAACGCTTCTATCATGTTTCTACTGATGAAGTTTATGGTAGTTTGGGCGATGAGGGGCTTTTCACTGAATCAACGTCGTATGATCCAAAGTCGCCCTATTCAGCTTCCAAAGCAGCTTCTGATCATTTTGTGAGAGCCTATCAAAACACCTATGGCATGCCAATCGTGTTGTCAAACTGCTCAAATAATTATGGATCTTATCACTTTCCCGAAAAGTTGATCCCGCTGACTATAAATAATATTAAAAACAATGAAGCCATTCCAGTTTATGGAAAGGGAGAGAACATTCGGGACTGGCTCTTTGTAGAGGATCATGCCAGAGCGATTGATGTGATTTTCCATGAAGGTAAAGAAGGGGAGACCTATAATATTGGTGGGTTTAATGAGTGGAAAAATATTGACCTGGTCCATTTACTTTGCGACATTATGGATAGCAAACTTGGCCGAGAAGCAGGAACGTCTCGAAAGCTCATATCCTATATAAAAGACCGGGCTGGACATGACATGCGCTATGCCATTGATGCCTCTAAATTGAAAGATGAATTGGGGTGGGAGCCTTCATTACAGTTTGAAGAAGGGCTAGAAAAGACAGTAGATTGGTACCTGGCAAATCAGTCATGGCTAGAGGATGTGACTTCAGGTGATTATCAGAATTATTACAAAGAACACTATCAATCATGAAGGGAATTATACTAGCAGGGGGTTCAGGAACAAGGTTGCACCCACTCACTTTGTCAGTAAGCAAGCAAATGCTTCCAGTCTATGATAAGCCCATGATTTACTACCCACTGTCGGTCTTGATGTTGGCAGGTATTCGGGAAATCCTAATCATCTCCACACCGAGAGATTTACCACTTTTCAAGGATTTGTTAGGTGATGGCGAGTCGTTGGGGTGTGAGTTTTCTTATGCGGTGCAGGAAAAGCCAGAAGGATTGGCTCAAGCATTTATTATCGGAGAGGAATTTATTGGCAATGACTCTGTTGCCCTGATTCTTGGAGATAATATTTTTTATGCTTCGGGACTTTCTAAGAAGTTACAATCCTGTATTGATCCCGAAGGAGGAGTGGTATTCGCATATCGGGTGAATGACCCGGAGCGGTATGGTGTGGTAGAGTTTGATAAAGAAGGGAAGGCACTTTCAATAGAAGAGAAGCCCGAAGATCCCAAATCAAATTATGCAGTGCCAGGTTTATACTTTTATGACAACCATGTAGTAGAAATAGCCAAGTCAATTAAGCCGAGCCCAAGAGGTGAGTTGGAAATCACTGAGGTTAACAATCAATACTTAAAACAGGGAAGATTATCAGTGGAGCGATTAGATCGAGGAACAGCTTGGTTAGACACAGGTACTTTTGAGTCGCTGCAGCAAGCTGGAGCGTTTGTGCATGCGATTGAAGAGCGTCAGGGAATGAAGATTAGTTGTATTGAGGAAATAGCTTTTAAAATGGGTTATATTGATGATGATCAACTGAAAAAATTGGCTGAGCCCCTGGTGAAAAGCGGATATGGAAGTTATTTAATGCAGGTTTTGAAATGGAAATAGTAGAAACACCTCTTAAAGATTGTTTTATTATTAAAACTAAGGTTCACGGAGATGATCGAGGGTTTTTTCTTGAATCATTCAATCAACGAGAACTGAACAAAGCTGGGATTGATTTTGAGGTAAAACAAATAAATTTTGCTAAGTCTGAGAAGAATGTTCTTCGAGGATTGCATTTTCAAAAGTCACCTTATGCTCAGACTAAGTTAGTAGGGGTAATGTCTGGTTCGGTTATTGACGTGGTGGTTGACTTACGCCAGGAATCAACAACTTTCAAGCAACATTTTACTTTAAAAATTGATAGCCGAGATACTTTTTTGATTGTTCCAAAAGGGTTTGCTCACGGTTATTATACATTAAAGGATGAGACATTATTTTACTACGCGGTTGATAACTTTTATCAGCCAGAAGCTGAATCTGGACTAATTTACAACGATCCAGAACTAAAAATTGATTGGGGTTTAATAGGTTTGCCCATTATTTCTGAAAAAGACAAGAATCAGCCTTCACTAAATGAGGCGCATGTGTTTTGATTTTAAACATTGACATAATAGATAAACGATGAAAATTGCAGTAATTGGAACGGGCTATGTTGGATTGGTATCAGGAACTTGTTTTGCCGAAACAGGTAATCATGTAACCTGTGTGGATATCGACGTTAACAAGGTAGAAAAACTTAAAAATGGAAAAATCACCATTTACGAACCTGGTCTTGAAGTTCTTTTTGAACGAAACCTTCGTCAGGGCCGATTAGATTTCACCACTGACTTGAAAGAAGGGATCAAAGGTGCGAAGATTATCTTTTTAGCTTTACCAACACCTCCGGGTGAAGATGGTTCTGCAGACTTGAAATATGTATTGAAAGTAGCCGATGATCTTGGACCAATACTTGAAGAATATACTGTAATTGTCGATAAAAGCACCGTACCAGTAGGTACAGCGGATAAAGTACATGCGGCAATTGCCAAGAATGCCAAAGTGGACTTTGATGTGGTTTCAAATCCGGAATTTCTGAGAGAAGGTGTTGCGGTTGAAGACTTCATGAAGCCAGATAGAGTGGTTATTGGAGCAGCTTCAGAGCGTGCTACCAAAGTGATGGAAAAACTATATGGACCTTTTGTTCGACAGGGGAATCCAATCATTTTTATGGATGTTAAGTCGGCTGAATTGACCAAGTATGCTGCCAATTCATTCCTGGCGACAAAGATTACGTTCATGAACGAGATTGCCAACATGTGTGAGCTTCTGGGTGCTGATGTGGATATGGTCCGAAAAGGGGTTGGAACAGATACGCGTATTGGTAAACGGTTTTTGTTTGCTGGAATAGGGTATGGTGGTAGTTGCTTTCCGAAAGATGTTCAGGCACTGGCCAAGTCTGCTAGCCAGGTGAATTATGATTTCAAAATTTTGAAATCTGTTATGGAAGTCAATCAAACACAAAAGGAAAAAATGATTGATCCATTGAAAGCATACTTCAACAATGATCTATCTGGAAAAACGATCGCTATTTGGGGGCTTGCTTTTAAACCGTATACAGATGACATTCGGGAAGCACCTGCGTTAGAAAATATCACCAAGCTTTTATCCATGGGAGCCAAAGTGAAAGCGTATGATCCAGAGGCGATGGAAAACGTGGAAGGGGTTTTTGGGGATAAAATCTATTTTGCTAAGGACGAATATGATGCGCTAGAAAATGCTGATGCTCTGATGATTATGACCGAATGGCCAGTTTTCAGAACTCCTGAATTTGACAAATTGGAGGCTTCATTAAGCAATAAAGTAATCTTCGATGGCAGAAATCTTTACGAATTGAGCCAGATGGAGGAGCTAGGGTTTACCTATTATAGTGTTGGAAGAGGAACAGTAAAACCATGAGTAAAGAGAAAGTATTAATCACCGGTGGAGCTGGGTTTCTAGGATCACATCTTTGTGATAGATTCATTAAGGAGGGGTACTATGTCATAGCAATGGACAATCTTCTAACTGGAGATATAGCCAATATTGAGCACCTAATGGGACATCCAGATTTTGAATTTCAACATCACGATGTTTCTAAATATGTTCATGTTTCTGGAGAATTGAAATACATCCTCCATTTTGCTTCACCTGCTAGTCCTATTGACTATTTAAAAATGCCTATCCAAACCATGAAAGTGGGATCATTAGGCACTTTGAATTGTCTTGGTCTGGCAAAGGATAAAGGAGCTCGAATGTTGATTGCATCCACTTCTGAGGTATATGGCGACCCACAAATCCATCCCCAAACGGAGGATTACTGGGGAAATGTGAATCCAGTAGGGCCACGCGGAGTTTACGATGAGGCTAAACGATTTCAGGAAGCATTGACCATGGCATACCATACCTTCCATGGTTTAGAGACCAGGATTGTACGAATATTCAACACCTTTGGGCCTAGGATGCGACTCGATGATGGTCGAGTACTGCCTGCTTTTATTTCGCAAGCTTTACGAGGAGAGGATTTGACGGCATTCGGAGATGGTAGCCAAACACGATCGTTTACCTATGTGGATGATTTGGTTGAGGGGATCTATAGATTGTTGAAAAGTGATTATGCTCAGCCTGTAAATATTGGTAACCCGGAGGAAATTACCATTAATGAATTCGGAGAAGAGATTATTCGGTTGACTGGATCTCAGTCTAAATTTAGTTACCAACCGTTACCAAAAGATGATCCCAAACAACGAAAGCCAGACATCACTTTAGCAAAGAAATTATTGAATTGGGAGCCAAAATATACCCGAGCTGAAGGTTTAAAGCCGACGCTTGATTATTTCAAAGAAAAGGTTTTGTCTTGAGTTGTAATTAAATGTATCGAGTAGGGATTATCGGATTGGGGTATGTGGGCCTTCCATTGGCTGTAGAGATTGGAAAACAATATGAAACTGTTGGGTTTGATATCTCGAATACGCGGATCGAGCAGCTTAAATCTGGTACAGACAGAACGAACGAAGTTTCGGTTGATGAACTGGGGCAATCCAAATCTTTAATTTTTTCTAATAATGCAGAAGATTTAAAGAGCTGTGATTTTTACATAGTCACAGTTCCTACTCCTGTTGATGCCCATAAAAAACCAGACTTGGGTCCACTTATTGCTGCTTCAGAATTGATTTCTGGGGTATTGGCACCAGGGGGTATTGTGGTGTATGAGTCCACCGTATTTCCGGGCTGTACTGAAGAAGTTTGTGTGCCTGTGTTGGAAAAAAGTGGATTGGTATTTAATCAGGATTTCTTTTGTGGATATTCTCCTGAAAGAATCAATCCGGGAGATAAGACCCATCGGCTAACTACCATTCTTAAGGTAACCAGTGGTTCCAATCCAGAGGTTGCTATAAAAATTGATGAGTTTTATCAATCGATCATTCCTGCAGGGACTCATCTGGCTTCATCAATTCGAGTTGCTGAAGCGGCGAAAGTCATTGAAAATGCACAGCGGGACATCAACATAGCCTTTGTGAATGAACTCGCACTCATTTTTGAACGAATGGGTCTGGATACCACAGAAGTACTGGAAGCAGCGGGTACCAAATGGAACTTCTTGAAATTTCATCCTGGACTGGTTGGAGGTCATTGTATTGGAGTTGATCCTTTTTATTTGACCTATAAAGCAGAAGAACTTGGCTACCATCCTCAAGTAATTCTTTCCGGAAGGAAAATCAATGACGGAATGGGGGCTTTTGTGGCACAGCAGCTGATTAAACGATTATCCAAAGCAAAGCTACTGAATGCCACTACACGCATACTTATTTTGGGCATCACCTTTAAAGAAAATTGTCCTGACATACGAAACAGTCGGGTGATTGATATCTATAAAGAGTTAAAGGAGTTTGAAATTGAAGTTGATGTCCATGATCCAGAAGCTGATCATGGAGAGGTAGTTCAGGAATATGGGTTCGAGTTAATTGACAAACCAGAATTTTCTAACTATGAAGCAGTTGTTCTCGCTGTATCTCATAATTACTATTTGAAACTGGAATGGGAAGGTATTCGATCACAAGTGCCGATCATCTATGATATCAAAGCTTGTCTTTCAAAAGAAATATCTGATCTGCGTCTCTGAATTAAAAATCTTTTAACAAATTTGCCCTCCTATTAAAGTTATTAACGAATAAACTATCATAATTTGGATTATAAGGAAAACATTATTCCTCATGACCATCAAATAAAGTTGAAGGATCGAATTCAAAAGTATGGATTTGAACCAAAGCTTCTGTGGTTTACTGGTCTTTCAGGTTCTGGGAAGTCAACGTTGGCAGGGGCGTTCGAGACGTGGCTTTTTAATGAAGGGTACCATACCTATATTCTGGATGGTGATAATGTGCGATCGGGTTTAAATAGCGATTTAGATTTTTCTGATGTTAGTAGAAAAGAAAATATTCGAAGAATTGCAGAGGTCGCTAAGTTGTTCTTAGATTCAGGTGTGGTGGTGTTGACTGCTTTCATCTCTCCTTTCAAAGAAGACCGTCAGCAGGCAAGGGAGTTGGTTGGAGTGGCCAATTTCATTGAGGTATTTGTAGACACTCCACTAGAAATCTGTGAACAAAGAGATGTCAAAGGCCTTTATGCAAAGGCCCGAGCCGGTAAAATACCAAATTTCACAGGAATAGACAGTCCATTTGAGGCTCCTGACACTCCTGATGTCCACATAGAAACAGCGGGGAAGACTGTAGAGCAGTCGTTGAATGAATTGATTAATCAAATAAAGACGAAATTGAAGTAGCATGAGCAGCTATAATTTGACACATATTAAAGAACTGGAAGCGGAAGCTATCTATATATTGCGAGAGGTTTTTGCGCAATTCGAAAACCCTGCAATTTTATTTTCAGGGGGTAAAGACTCCATATGCGTAGCGCACTTAGCAAGGAAGGCTTTCTTTCCTGCAAAAATTCCATTTCCTTTTGTCCATGTAGATACTGGGCATAATTTTCCTGAAACAATAGAGTTCAGAAACAATTATGTAGAAGAATTAGGAGTGAAGCTAATTGTTGGGTCCGTTCAGAAATCAATAGACGATGGTGCTGCGGCTGAAGAGAAAGGGAAAAATGCAAGTAGAAATGCCATTCAAACGGTTACTCTTCTTGATACAATAGAAGAGCATGGATTTGATGCTTGTATTGGTGGGGCACGAAGAGATGAGGAAAAAGCGCGAGCTAAAGAACGTTTTTTTTCGCATAGAGATGAGTTCGGTCAGTGGGATCCGAAAAATCAACGACCTGAGCTTTGGAATATTTTTAATGGCAGGTGTCATCAAGGAGAAAACTTTAGGGTGTTCCCGTTGAGTAACTGGACAGAGATGGATGTTTGGCAATATATCCTCTCAGAAAACATGTCATTACCTTCTCTTTATTTCGCACATGACCGTAAAGTCATCAGAAGAAGCAATACCTGGTTACCGGTTTCAGAGTTTATCACGATAGCTGATGACGAAGAGGTAGTTACTAAACGCATTAGATTTAGAACACTGGGTGATATAACCATTACGGGAGGTGATGAATCTGATGCAGATACATTGGAGAAAATTGTGGACGAAGTTGCTGCCGCCAGACAGACTGAAAGAGGAAATAGAGAGGATGACAAAAGGTCGGAGACTTCAATGGAAGACAGGAAGAAGCAGGGTTATTTTTGAGTTGGCTACTAACTGTTGGCTTTTAGCCTTTAGCTATTCGTTATGCTTTAGACAAGAGCAATAAAATTATGAGGGATTTTACTAAGTACGACATCTGGAACAACGGCATAGATTTCGTAGTAGAAATCTATGAGCAAACACAAAGATGGCCCGACTCAGAGAAGTTTGGGCTGATATCTCAAATCCGTCGTGCTGCTGTTTCTATTCCATCTAACTTTGCTGAGGGGTGTAGCCGATCTTCTGAAAAAGAATTTTCTAGGTTTTTAGAAGTATCCCTGGGGTCGGCTTTTGAGGTAAAAACTCAGTTGATAATAGCTAATCGATTGAAATTCCTTACCCCGGAGAGTTATCACAAATTTGTGTCAGGTCTTGACCTGATCTCCAAACAAATTAATGCATTAAGAAATAAATTAAAGAATTAATTATGAGCAATAATAGCCAAGAGCCAAGAGCAAAAGCCAACAGCTATCTAGATATGGAACTACTCCGATTCACGACTGCTGGAAGTGTAGATGATGGCAAGAGTACTTTAATTGGCCGACTACTGTTTGATTCAAAGTCAATATTTCAAGATCAGATGGATCAAGTGGCTATTTCCAGTGAGCGAAAAGGCTTGGAGCACACTGATTTGGCGTTATTAACTGATGGCTTAAAAGATGAGCGCGAACAAGGGATTACGATTGATGTAGCCTATCGATACTTCGCTACTCCAAAGCGAAAGTTTATTATTGCGGATACTCCAGGGCATATTCAATATACTCGGAATATGGTGACAGGAGCTTCTACGGCCAACTGCGCATTGCTTTTGGTAGATGCCAGAAAAGGGGTCATTGAACAGACACAAAGACACTCGATTATCGCTTCTCTTTTGAAAATCCCCCATGTCATTGTCTGTATTAATAAAATGGATCTGGTTGACTATTCCGAAGAGACTTTCGAACAGATTAAGGAAGACTATGAAGCTTTCGCATCTAAATTAGAAGTAAAAGATGTTCGGTTCATCCCGATATCTGCTCTGAACGGAGATAACGTAGTAAACAGGAGTGAAAATATGTCCTGGTATGAGGGTTCTACCCTGCTATATACTTTGGAGAACATACACATTGGAAGCGATTACAATCATATTGATTGCAGATTTCCCGTTCAGACGGTTATCAGACCAAAGAACGATAGGTATCATGACTATAGAGGCTATGCGGGCAGAATCGCCTCTGGTGTCTTTAAACCCGGAGATGAAGTTACCGTGATGCCCTCTGGCTTTAGTTCAAAGATCAAATCCATTGACACTTATGATGGTGAATTGGAGGAGGCCTTCGCGCCAATGTCTGTAACCATACAGCTAGAAGATGAGATTGATATCGGGCGTGGAGACATGATTGTTAGAACTGGCAATAAGCCACAAATGCTTCAGGATATAGAGGTGATGCTTTGTTGGTTAAATGT
This sequence comes from Marinoscillum sp., assembly GCA_024305105.1. Lineage (GTDB taxonomy): Bacteria > Bacteroidota > Bacteroidia > Cytophagales > Cyclobacteriaceae > Marinoscillum. The sequence goes on along the minus strand of JAMWZA010000026.1, from coordinate 9,124 downwards.
AAAGGGTCCAAAACCAAGAGCTAAATACATCCTGCGACATACAACTGCTGAGGTGAAAACGATGATTCAAGAAATCACATACAAATTAGACATTAGTACCCTTCATAGAAATGAAGAGGATAAGGATGTTACCGCTAATGATATTTGTAAAGTGAAACTCAGAACGACCAAGCCGTTACTGGCAGATGCGTATAGAAAAAACAGGATTACCGGAAGTCTGATATTAGTTGATGAAGCGACTAATGAGACTGTTGCGGCTGGAATGATCGTTTGATAGATATTGGCTTTTGGCTATTAGCTTTTAGCCTTATCCTAAACCTATCAGCCCATTAATGTTTCTGGGGATTGAGCTTTTGAAGGTATTCTCAGTCTAAAAAGTGAAGTCGTGGAGCAAAGACTAAGACCTCATCATCATTTTTATTAAATTCTTATGAGCCAAATAGATTTACCAAAATTAATTGAGATAGCCAAAACTGCAGCTAAAGTGGCTGGTGAAGAGATTATCAAGATTTATGAAAGTGGTGACTTTTCGGTGGAAGCAAAAGCAGATGATTCGCCACTTACTTTGGCAGACAAAGCATCCCACAATGTCATTGTATCTTATTTAGAAAAAACCAACCTTCCAATTCTCAGTGAAGAAGGTGCGAAAATTCCTTTTGAAGAGCGAAAAGATTGGGAGTACTTCTGGATGATTGATCCACTAGATGGCACAAAAGAGTTTATCAAAAAAAATGGTGAGTTTACCGTCAATATTGCTTTAGTAAACAACTCTAAAGTAGTTTTAGGCGTGGTTTATACTCCTGTTCTTAAGGAAATGTTTTGGGCCGTTTCTGGTGAAGGAGCTTTTAAAGACGGCAGGAAGCTTCAGGTAAATAGATTTGGGATGACTGAAAGCAAGCTAAAGGTGGTTGCATCTCGATCACATTTGAACGCTGACACTCAGGAATTCCTAGATAAGCTAGACCAACCGGAAGTGGTGTCTAAAGGCAGTTCGTTGAAATTGTTGATGGTCGCTGAAGGGCAAGCAGATTTGTACCCAAGATATGCACCGACTATGGAGTGGGATACGGCCGCTGCGCAGATCATTGTTGAGGAAGCCGGGGGAACAGTGGTTCAGAAGGACACGACTGACCGAGTAATCTACAATAAAGAGGACCTATTAAATCCTTATTTTTTGGTGTCGGGGAAAACGATTTAATCCATATTAGACTTTCTTCTACCCTGCCCTGATCGGGCATCCCTAAAGGGAAGAAAGTCTTGTGAAGTTTTCAGAATCCCCTTGTGAAAGAAAAAACTTTAAACTAATTAAAGCGACCGTCATGCCTGCGAAGGCAGGCATCGCATGAGCTATTACAGATACAGAACCTATTTTGACTTCCAAAACCCCATCCCTAAAGGGTGGAAAGTCAATTAAGAACCTAACCTAAAAATCGTCACTTCTCGAATCGTTATGCCAACCCACCCTAAATCCCTCCCTTGAGAAGGGAGGGAGAATGCATATTTTAATATTCGGTGTAAAATTGAGTTTAGTAAGGGTATTAGAAAGCTGACTCGTTAAGTGTCAATTATGTAGAGTTAGAGGAAGATTTCTCCAAAGCCTGCCTTGACGGCAGTCAGGTCGAAATGACAGTCTCTTTTAAAGACGTGATTTCTGAAGTTGAAGACGCATTACGTATAAGTCAAATCGTCACTCCCTAGATTATTGGTAGGCTTTTGAATCTTAAGCATTTGCAATTTCAATTCTAGGGGAGTCTAATTTTCGGTCTACTTTAGCTTTAAAATAGCTCCTCTTTCATCTCCCCTTTTGGAGGGGAGAAATGCATAATTGTCGTATTCTGCATTATCGCAAATAGAGGGGTTGGTGAAGATTTCTCCTTTGTCGAAATGACAGTTAAAGTCGTGATTTCTGAAGTTGAAGACGGATTACGTATAGGTCAAATCGTCACTCCCTAGATTATTGGTAGGCTTTTGAATCGCAACATTTGCAAATTTCAATTCCAGTTGAGCCCAATCTTCCTTCTGCTTGAGCTTTAGCGTACCTCCCCTTTTGAAAGAAAATTTTAAACTAATTAAAGCTACCGTCATGCCTGCGAAGGCAGGCATCTCATTAGCTTGTCGTATTCTCCAGTGTCGTCAATAGAGGGGTTGGTTCAATGTATGTTATTTGTACTGCAATTAAAACTTTCTTTTACCCTGCCCTGATCGGACATCCCTAAAGGGAAGAAAGTCTTGTGAAGTTTTCAGAACCTCTATTTTACCTCCCCTTGTGAAAGAAAAAGGTATAAGCTAGTTGACGCAACCGTCATGCCTGCGAAGGCAGGCATCTCATTAGCTTGTCGAATTCTCCAATATTGCCAATAGAGGGGATGGTTCATCCCGTTCTGAATCTAAGCTCATTTATGGTTTGCAAGGGCTCGATGACTTAAATATCTTTACATCATGAAAAAAAATGTGGTCGTTACGGGTGGGGCTGGATTCATTGGTTCACATATAGTTGATGCACTAATGGAAGATGACCGAGCGGGTAACGTTCTGGTTATAGACAACCTTTCGAATGGATCAATGGATAATATTGATCATCATAAAGGAAATCCGAGATTTCATTTTGAAAAGATAGATATCCGAGATTATTCTCAATTGAAGGAAGTCATTAAGGGATATCACCTGCTATCTCATCAAGCTGCGTTAGGCTCTGTACCTCGCTCCATAGAAGACCCAATCACAACGAATGCGGTAAATATTGACGGCACTTTAAATGTGTTGAAGTCGGCTGTGGATCATCACTTGGAGCGCGTGGTGCTCGCTTGCTCCTCAAGTACGTACGGGGATTCCAAAGACTTACCAAAAGTAGAAGCGAATATTGGAAATCCTCTGAGTCCCTATGCAGTTACCAAGTACGTGAATGAGTTGTATGCGGACGTTTTTCATAAAACATATGGACTGGATTACATTGGTCTACGCTATTTTAACGTTTTTGGCCCGAGGCAAAGCCCTGATAATCCATACGCAGCGGTGATCCCATTGTTTTATAAGGCAATGATCGAAGGCAAGTCACCTGTAATTAATGGAGATGGCCAAACCTCCAGAGACTTTACGTATGTTGATAACGTGGTTCTGGCGAATATAAATGCTTTGTTCACGGATAATAAAGGTGCCTTGAACGAAGTTTACAATGTGGCTTGCGGAGAACAAACCAGTTTAAACCAGATGGTGGATGCCATCAATCAAGCTTTAGGCACTAGTATTGAAGCCAGATATGGACACGAACGAATGGGTGATATCAAACACTCTCTTGCTGATATCACTAAAATTCGGCAGCTATTGAACTACCAACCAGAAGTTAGATTCGATGAAGGAATTGCAACCGTGCTTGCCTGGTACAACAACTCTTGGCATTAAAAATTTTCAATGTCACCATCAGATTTATGTAAATTATCTACCTTTGCCCACTAAATTTTAATGACTAGCTAATGAACAAGTTACGTGAGGTACTAATGCTGTTTTTCGTTATCGGCATTGTGTTTCTAACGGAGGCTCAGAATACCCAAAGCATGCAGAACCTGGGGACGGTCAATGTGGATGAGCTCTCGAATGATCAAATCAAGAAATTTCTGAATCAAGCTGAGTCAAGCGGATATTCTGAACAGCAGATGGAAGTACTGGCTAAAGCCCGAGGTATGTCTGCTTCACAAATTGCAAAATTACGCCAGCGGATAGCTGAAGTTCGGTCTGGTAATGTCTCATCTGATGCTGTTCAAAAGGACATTCAAACTACTCGAGTAGACCCATTAGAAGAGGGTTTAAATCCTTTAACATTTTTGGTGGAGGAAAAGCCTGCTCAAGAGAAAGAACAGAAGGTCTTTGGAATGAGTTTTTTTTCCAACCCAAATATTTCCTTTGAACCACCACTCAATATTGCAACACCCCAAGGGTATCAAATTGGTCCAGGGGATCAAATCGTAATCAATGTATGGGGAGCCTCAGAACAAACCTATCAGCTAGAAGTATCTCCTGAAGGTTCCATCATTGTCCCAAGTCTTGGTCCGATTTATTTAAGTGGATTATCAGTAGAACGAGCTGAGTCCAGAATAAAAAGTCGATTGAAGAATATTTATAGCACTTTAGGTAGTAATACGTATGCAGAGATAAGTCTAGGTCAGATCCGAACGATCAGTGTGAATGTGCTTGGTGAGGTACAAAAACCAGGAACATATCAAATGTCTTCTTTTACTACGGCATTTAACGCCTTGTATTTTGCTGGAGGGCCCAATGAAAATGGAACCATGCGTAGAATCAAAATCATTAGGGGGGGAAAGCAAGTGGATGTATTAGACGCTTATGATTTCTTAGTGACCGGTGAGACTGAAAACATCATGCTGCAGGATCAGGATGTGCTATTGGTAGAACCTTATCTCAACCGTGTATCCATAGCAGGTAAAATAAAACGACCAGCTTTTTATGAGTTGATGGATGGAGAGACACTTGATAATTTACTTCACTTTGCTGGTGGATTTGCACCTGAAGCTTACACCCGATCAATTTCGCTGAGAAGAAATCTAGCTAACGGCAAAACGGTACAAACGCTTACCAAGGATCAATTTAGCGACTTTAGGCTTCAATCTGGAGATGTGATTACCGTCGGTGAAATTAGAAGTCTGTTCACTGGTCGAGTGACTATAGAAGGTGCTGTAAACCATCCTGGAGAGTATGAGCTATCTAATGATTTAATGTTGAGTGATTTAATCAACTTAGCAGATGGATTTAGTCCTGACGTGTTTTTAAATAGAGCAGTCATCCTACGGCAGAATGAGGATTTCACTTTGACAACCATTGCGTTTGCACCAAGAGAGGTGATCAATGGGTCATATGATTTGCAGTTACAATCCGAGGATGTAATCAAAGTCAGTACTTTGTTTGATCTGAGAGAGGAATGGACCGTATCCATTCAAGGGGAAGTGCAAGAACCTCAAACCTCTCCTTACTCTGAAGGAATGACGGTAGAAGATTTGATTTATCTTGCGAACGGCTTTAAAGAAACAGCAGCAAGATCTTTTGTAGAGGTCGCAAGAAGACTAACCAACACTGATCAAAGCGCTACAGCAGACCTGTTTAATTTTCCAATCAGTACAGACCTCAGTATTTCAGATGAAGCGTCTAATTTCATGTTAGAGCCTTTTGACGTAGTTATCATCAGAAAGTCACCTTATTACGAGAAGCAACAAGTAGTGGAAGTAGAGGGCGAAGTTTTGTTCCCAGGGAAATATGTGTTGCAAAACAAATCCGAACGCATATCCGATATCATCAATCGAGCAGGTGGCTTTACATCCGATGCATTCCCAGCAGGAGGTACGCTAATCCGGCAGACTGAGTATTTTGATGAGTCCAGCGCTGCCCTGGTGAAGAAATTGAGAATTCAGGCTCTTGGGAATCAGGATTCAACCACAGCTTCTGGGGCTTTTGCAATTAATCAAAATGAGAGTATAGCTATTGAATTAAGGAAAATTCTAGAAAATCCTCGTTCTCAATTCGATTTGATCTTAAAGGAGGGTGACGTGATTAGTATCCCTAAAGAATTGCAAACTGTAAGAGTGCGAGGCGAAGTTTATTTCTCAAGTAACTTAATCTATAATGAAACAAAGAGTTTTAGAGCTTACCTTTCTGAATCGGGTGGAGCTACAGATAAAGCTAAATTATCGAAAGCGTACATTGTTTACCCTAATGGGAGTGCCAAAAAGACTTCTAGTTTCTTATGGATTAAAGATTTTCCGAGTGTAGAACCAGGCTCAGAAATCATTGTTCCAAGGAAGCCAGAAAAGAGGAAGTTAAGTCCTCAAGAAGTTCTTGGAATTGCATCGGGTATTGGTACTTTGGCATTGATTATTAATAATTTGACGAGGTAGTAACCTACAAAAGGCTTGTGACTGCATCTAAAGGATTTAAGAAGGTTCTATACAATTCTGGGTTTCTGCTTTCAGAAAAGGTGGTGAGCCTGCTTATCACGTTTCTTGTTAGTATCTTTGTAGTCAGATATTTAGGCCCGAGTCAATTTGGACTTTTAGAATATACGATTAGCCTTGTAGCTATTGTACTACCAATTGGCAGATTAGGTACAACACATCTTTCCATCAGAGATTTAGTTACTTGTAGGGATGAAGAAGAGTCCAAGATATTAGGGACTGTTTTTGTGTTAGTAATGCTTTCGGGAGCAATATTAACTATCGTCATACTAGTTATCGGGAATTACATTGAGGATGATGTCACAGTCAAATTATTATTATTATTTGCGTCATCAAAGCTACTTCTTCAGGGATTTGAGGTTTTTGATAGTTGGTTTCAATCCAAAGTAAGATCTAAATATACGGTTTATGGTCGTATGGCTTTTCATCTCTCTAATTCTGGACTAAAACTCTTGTTTACCTTCATGGGACTTTCCTTAGTCTATTTTGGGTCAACAGTTCTGGTAGGATTACTACTTCAAGTAGTTGTTTGGACTTTTTTTTATCAAAGGTTGACCAAAGGGGTTGGTAAATGGACTTTTGATAAAGTTTATGCTAAAAACCTACTTAAGAACTCATGGCCATTAATAATTTCAGGATTGTCATTGGCCATCTATATGAAAATAGATCAAGTCATGCTTCGAAATATGGTAGATAATGAAGCCGTGGGAAATTATGCCGTTGCAGTAAAACTCTCCGAGCTGTGGTATTTTATTCCCATGTCCATTATCGCATCTGTATTTCCATCTATCATTAAGGCGAAATTGGTGAATAAGCGAAAATATGACCTGAGAATGCAGCAATTATATGATTTAATGGTGGCCATGGCTTTATTAATAGCTTTACCAATAACTTTTCTTGGGGAATACATAATTGAAATCTTGTATGGACATGAATTTATTACTTCCGCTAAGGTCTTGACTGTGCATATTTGGGCAGGGATTTTCATTTTTATAGGGGTAGCAAGATCCAAATGGATCGTCAATGAAAATCTTCAAAAGATTGGTATGATTTTCAATTTAATCGGAGCAGGATTGAATGTTATATTGAATTTGTTACTGATTCCTTATTTTGGTATTATGGGAGCTGCAGTAGCCACGGTTGTATCGCAAGCCGCTAGCGCCTGGTTTCTAGGGGCATTTAGCATTCGAACAAGAGATGCATTCAAGATGCAATCAAAAGCAATGTTTAATGTCATTACCATTATACCTTTGATTAGATCGGCAAGAAGTTTTAAGGAGAGCCTTATAAAAAATTGAAACTATGAAATTACTCATCTACGGAATTGATGGTGGAGATTTAGAGATCATGAAGATTTTTAAAGATCAGATGCCTTTTTTGATGGATTTTATTGAGAAGAATGATTCAATTCATTTAGAGGAGGATTTGTTTAATAGAGGCTGGGTAGAGATATTAACTGGTAAAAATGGTAGTGAAACCAGAGGTTTTTACATGGCTCCTAAATTGGATGGTACTCATAAATTTACTACAAGTTTTAAACTATCAGAGTTAGATAATAGGGAGGATGTTAAGTATATATGGGAGTTAGCTGAGGCTAATGATATGCCCTATTGCGTGATGAATGTTCCAACAACAACTCCGGTTCCTAAAAAAGGAAAAGGAAAAGTAATTGTTGGTAGCGCTGGTGGAGGTCTGAATAGAATAGAAGGAATACCACAAGAATTGGTTTCAAGAGACGAATTGATTTCTTTTTTGGAGAAAAGAAAATATATAGTTGATATCAGAATTCCGAATGAAGAGATCAATAGTACTGATGGATTGTTTGAACAACTGAGCAAAAAGGAAACTACAAGAACTGATGTGTTTATAGATTTATGCAACCAAGAGAGTGCAAAATTTGGCTTTTTGGTTAATAGAGGCAACACTATAGTTGAGTATCTGTCGCGTTTTGAAATCGAATCTTATAAAGAAGAAAAAGTACGGGATAAATGGATTTGGAAACTTCTAGAAAGTCATTTTAAGGAGTTGGATAATCAAATTCGGAAATTATATGAAAATCTAAAACCAGAATATTTTATTATAACCGCTGATCATAGTATTGTTCCGAGTCAATATTGGGCTAATGTTAATCCGTTTTTGGTGGATCAAGGATATCTTTTTAGAAACAATACAGGTGGAATGATGACTGCAACTAAGAAGTTGATAAAAAATGTTTTAGGTAAAAAAGTGGCATCCGGTATTAAAAAATCTGTTTCATCCGAAATAATAGATTCAATGGACAAATACAACTGGAAGCAAAGTGTTGCTTTTGGGAAAACTTATATTCCAGGAATATTTATCAATGATTCAAAGAGATTTAATGGACCGATCCAATCTGAAGATGACATAAATAAGTTAGTTGAAGAAATATGCATAAGATTCAATAGTATTTCAGAAGAAGAAAGGTTGAATATGAAGGCTATACCTTACCGAATTAATCTGAAAGGCAGGCAATTTTCGGACTACCTTCCTGACATAAAATTGACAGGCTCTGAGGGTGTTTTTTTTCATGAAAAAGGGGATAGTTTATTCTGGCCAAATGAAAATTATGGAGATGTTCCGAAGGATTTATCTAAAGTGAAACACGCTGCATTTACGGGTGATAAAGGGGGTAATCCTTTGTGTGTATTAAGTAGAGGTTGTACGAACCATATAAATGAGAAAGACGAGAATAATCTGACCCTTATATATAAATTGACAGAACGCATACTATCTATTAAATAATGATTAGTATTTTAAAGAACATAATTTCGGGTAAACGGAGGCGAGATTTTTTTAGAAGAAACAGAAGCTCAAGTATTGAGTTGCCAAATCGTATAATGATTGAGTTCAAGAGAATTTCACTCGCTGGTGGAAACACTTTGTCACTCGGTTCTCATTGCATTATAAAAGGTAGGATTGACCTACAAAAACCCCAAAGTTGTCTGATTATTGGCGAGCGATCTTTTCTTGGAGCTAATTCCATTATTGTTTCTACTGAAAAAGTAAAAATTGGCTCTGATGTTCTAATTTCTCATGATTGTTATATTACTGATACGGCGGGTCATTCTATGGACGCAAATCTTAGAAAAGAAGATATTCCAAATAGGTGGAAGGGGTATAAAGATTGGTCTGTGGTAGAGTCTAAA
>JAMWZA010000259.1 GCA_024305105.1 Marinoscillum sp. | reverse complement strand
GCTTCTCTTTGCCGCCTCGTAGCTGGCACACTCCAGACTTTTTCAGCAGGCCCTAGGTAGGGTCATCTACTCATATTGGATTAGGTAGATAGAGATGACAAAAATAGATCAAACCTATCAGCAAATAGCCAGCTATTTATCAGGCAACCTGCTCAAAGAAGAGGCAGCAGAGTTTGAGACGTGGCTCTCTGCTGCAAGTAAAGAAGAAAAAGCGCTTTTTGAAGCAACAAGAAAGCTTTGGGAAAAAGCGGCTGATGAAGAAATAACAACGTTCAAACCGGATGTAGATCGGGCATTGGAGCAAATGACCATCAAACGCCAGTTTAGAAAACAACCAAAGCACTCTAGTTGGCGGATAGCTGCGGTAATTTCTACTTTAATAGCCGCAGCAGTTATTCTATTCTTTCTCTCCAATGACTCTCCTGAAATCACAAAACTTGCTCAAAATGAGATTGAGAAAGTAGAACTACCCGATGGGTCAGAAATCTGGCTAAGTCCGGGAAGCACGATCACCTATCCCGATCAGTTTAAGAAAAACCGGGAAGTGCACTTGTCAGGCAAGGCTTTCTTCGAAGTAGCTAAAATGAATGGACAGCCTTTCACGGTATTTGCCGCCAACACCAAAACCCAGGTGCTGGGCACTTCTTTTAACCTGGAAAGTGGAGACGATGGACAGGTCGCTATTCAAGTAACTACTGGAAAAGTCGCTTTCAGCGAAATTGATAAGGCCGAACCAATTTACCTGACTCCCGGCAACCAGGCCAAGTATCTTCCAAAACGAACGGAAAAAATCCTAACCGATAAGATCGAAAATGAAAACTATCGTGCCTGGCAAACTAAGGTAATCACCTTTCAAAATACTTCTGCATCTACGGTGTTTGAAACACTGGGGGAATATTATCAGACCCATTTTGAAGTTAGTGAAGAACTCTCGAAGTGCCGTTTTACAACTTCATTTGAAAACCAGAAGCTACAGGAAGTCCTGGAAATACTCGAAATAACTGGAAACTTAACAATCACTCAAACGACTAATGGCTACCAGATTACTGGCCCAGCATGCAATTAACGCCTAATCAAAAAATCATGATCAAAAACTCAATACACACATTTTTGCTAATTGTACTCCTGACTGGAGTCAGTTTCGGTCAGGACTTACAGCAGTCTGTGACACTCAAAGCAGAAAACAAGACGCTTGAAGAAATCTTCCAAATCATCTCTGACGATTACAAGATTTCCTTTTCCTATATGAATAATGAACTTCCATCCAATAGAGTTGATGTGGATTTTGCCGGCATAAGCCTTGACCATGCACTTTCTAATTTATTGGAAGGATTTGGTTTTGAGCATGTGGTCAAATCCGGAAAAGTCATCATAAAGAAAGCAGCTACATCTCCAGAAATTCCTCAAGAAACGCCTGGAGAAATGGAACCTGATGGCGCAAAGCCTGACCCTCAACCCATTGTGGAAACAGTAGACTCCACTGACACAATGGAAGAACCAATTGCTGTAGCCGACTCACTACCGCATGAAGCGACTAGTAAACCAGAAGCTGTAGCGAAGACAGTCCCTGAGCAAGATTCAGTAAAGGCCGTACAGGTTGTAGAAGAGAAACCTGTCGTAGCAGACAAACCTGTAGAACGATACAATCCACGCCAGGGAGTTATTATTACTTATAAAGCTGGAGACAACAACCCAAACCAAAATATAGCCCTTGGTCAGCAAGCACAGAGCAGAAATTATTCAATAAATGAAGGCGACACCATTCGATATGAAGAAGAAACAGTTCCACTCAAACGACGGGTGGGGCATTTTGGAGTATTCTATCCGTTCAGCACCAATAGCTACAATGCCAAAGATTATGTCAACAACATCTCTTTACATCTATTAGCAGGTTATTCTGGTGGGCTTGAAGGCTTTGAGTTTGCTGGAGTCACAAGTATCATTAAGGGTGATGGGAAAGGAATGCAATTCTCTGGAATCTCCAACATTACCAAAGGCCGTTTTACGGGTGCACAACTCTCTGGTGTCACAAACATTACCTGGTATGACTTCAGAGGTTTGCAAACGGCAGGTGTTGCCAACATCAGTTATGATCGCAACCTCGGAATGCAGATCGCAGGAGTGGTTAATGTGGCCAGAGGTAGAGAAAGTGGGTTTCAGGTTGCTGGAGTAGTCAATATGACCTATGGAACCTCCCGCTTTGGGCAAGTGGCTGGCCTGGTCAACTCCGCCTGGGAAGTGGATGGCATTCAGGCTTCCGGTCTCGTGAACATTTCCAGAAAACAAAATGGCCTACAGGTGGCTCCTTTATACAACCAGACCGGAAGTATCTATGGCGCTCAGATATCTGGATTCATGAACAAAGCTGGTGAAGTGAAAGGTGCGCAGATCGCTCCTTTCCTCAACGTGGCAGGAAAAGTACATGGCGTCCAAATAGGCCTGATCAATATCAGCGATGAAATGCATGGAACTCCCATAGGCCTGTTTTGTCTGGCCAAACGAAATGGGTATTTTGATTTTGAGATGTTCTACTCGGATGACTTTCAAGCCAATGCAGCCATTAAAATTGGTGCACCACACTTCCACAATATTTTCGCCTTCTCTTACGAAACAGACAATAAAAATCGATGGGCCTATGGGTATGGCTTTGGAAGTCAATGGGGTAAAGGTACCGTACGGTTAAATACCGACATCATTAGCTATTATGTGGTTGAGCAGGAGTTGCCCAATGGTGCATTCAGAGATTTTCAAATCAATCTGCTTAACCGATTTAGATTTTTACCAAGTATGCATGTTGGGGATTTCGGAGTATTCGCCGGACCTACGCTGAATTTCATGGTCTCTGAAAACATGGATGCGGAATCTGGGGTAATCGGATCAGACATTACACCCAAGCCACTATGGGAAGAAACAGACATGAGCCAGGGACTCCATGGAATGAACTACAAACTGTGGATCGGCTATAATGTAGGTGTCAGGTTTTAAGATAAAAAAAGAGTCAGGACCAGCCAGGTCATGACTCTTTTTCCAGCCAGTAAAAATCTTCCGTTTTTGGAATCGACTCCAGCATGTCTGTAATCTGCTGAGGTGGCACCACCACTTTTCTAGCCTTCAGATCCATAAAGGCCCCTGTAGCGATGACAGTACATGCCAGTTGACCATTTTGCTTCAGGACATCCTGTCTAAACTTCCAGATCTTAAGATCTTTCCTGAAAGCCAGTGCTGCGCACGTTACCGTGATCTTTTCATTCATGAACACTTCATTTTTGAAAGAAGTATCTTCATGAAAGAGGATTGGGCCATAGCCTGTAGCCACTAGCTTGGCTAATGGCAGATTTAATTCATCAAACAATCCCACTCGAACCTGAGCAGCATAATCGTTGTAAGCCGTATGTCTCATATGGGCATTAGGATCTAAATCCGCCCATATCACTTGAAATTCTTGTTTGAAAGGCTCCAATTAGTCTTCTTTTTTAGGGTCTTTCTTCGGGGCCTTTTTTGCAGGTTTCTTTTCCTGCTTCTCTTCCTTTTTCTCTGCTTTAGGTTTGGTTTCCTTTTCTTCTTCAAACAACTCAGGGAGCTTCACTACCAGTGCATTGTACCAGGTGACCAACTTTTTGATATCTGACACATAAACTCTGGATTCATCATAGTCAGGCAATATAAACTTCAAAAATGCTTTGAGTTCATCGCCATCTGAGCTTGAGCTCAATCCAGTATCTCCATTGAATTCCTTATGAATTTTCATCATTACTTCCTTCAAAGGAACTGCACCTTCTTCATCTGTCGTATAAATGGAAATGTCCGAAAGGATAGAAACTTTTGATTGCATGTTGGCAATCATCTTCTTTTTGGTCTCATCGAGTGTTTCTAA
>JAMWZA010000258.1 GCA_024305105.1 Marinoscillum sp. | reverse complement strand
GATAATACAGGGGGAGAAAGAAAAAGTTATCGGACGATGGAAGCAAGGGTTGTCACCAAATGATTTAGCCGTAACTCAAAAAATATTGGATGATTTTAATATTCAACTATATTCTGTAAATGAATTGATGCCCATTAAACTAAAGTATGATGGATAATTCAATATTAATTACTGGGAGTCACCGCTGTGGCTCAACTTGGGTGGGTAATGTTTTGAATCTAGCTGACAACACTCAACAAATATATGAGCCCTTCAATTTATCAGATTGGTCTTACAAGATGGGTGATTCATTGAGTTATTGGTTCGAATATATCCCAGGTAATGAAAAAGGCAGAACGAATGTTGAGGATAGTTTAGCCAGCATATTGTCTTGTAAAGCCTCAAAAGTTTATCCGAAAAGAGATTTAAAAAGGTATTTTTCCTTTTTGAGAAAGGGGCGCATCATTTTTAAAGACCCCATAGCCTGCATGTCTAGCGATTGGATCTCACAACAGGCCCCATTTAAGGTCATTGTAGTTGTTCGTCATCCTTTAGCATTTGTGAAAAGTTTGGAGCGAGTTGATTGGGCATTTGATTTTGATCATTTTTTGGAACAAAAAAATCTAATGAAGAGCCATTTGTTCCCATTTGAAAAAGAGCTTAGAAATGCGGATCAACAAACCTTTCGTTATCAGGCATTGCTATTATGGAAATGTATTTATAAGGTTTTAGAAAATTACCTAAGAAAGAATAATGATTGGATAATGGTTCGACACGAAGACCTATCTGAAAATCCATTATTGGAATTTAAATCACTATATGAAAAATTAGACCTAAAGTGGTCTGATCAGGTAGAAGGCAAGCTTGAACAGATGACCTCTTCGGATAACCCTGCGGAAGCTAGGGGGAGTAAAACACATCAATTGAGCAGAGACAGTGCTTCGTTGGCAAAAAGCTGGCAAACACATTACGACTCATCAGAAATTGAGGAAATGAAGGTTTATATTTACCCCCATTCATCTTATTACTACACTGATGCTTATTGGAAATGACTAAAGATGTACCCAAAATATCAGTTATTATTCCCTCTTATAATCAAGTAGAATTCATAGAGGAGACCATTTTATCCATCCTCAATCAGGAATATACTTCCTTGGAACTGATCATTATGGACGGCGGGTCAACAGATAAATCCGTGGAGGTCATCAAAAAATATGAGGATCGAATAGCACATTGGGTATCTGAATCGGATAATGGACAGACTCATGCGATCAATAAAGGGTTTCGAGTGGCAACAGGAGATTTGGTATGTTGGATGAATAGTGATGATATTTTTTTGCCAGAAGCTTTTAAACAGATCAGTGAGGCTTATCTAAAAACATCAGGTAGTTATGAGGTCTATTTCGGAGATAAATCAAATATTGATAAGGCAGGGAATACTATCAAAACGTATTTTTATCCGCCTTTTTGTGGGTGGGGAATCAAGTATACGACCAATATGAACATCAGTAATCAGGCTTGCTTTTGGAAACCCTCATTATTCGAAAAAGTAGGATACTTGGATGAGTCAATACAATTTGCAATGGATTACGAGTGGTTTCTTCGGATTTACCTTCATGGCGCGAAGTTCAAAAAGATTAATGGTGTTTTAGGTGCACTCCGAATGTATGATGAAAATAAAAGCTCTTTAGAAGAATGGATAAAAATTAAATTTGAAAACCTCCATACCATAAAGGAGAATAATTACATTGGATATTCCCCAATCAAGAAGGCTTTGTTCTATGCTTATAAAGCATTTTTTGTAGGCCCAAGAATAATAAGGTCAATTTTTAAATAGTTGAAGTAGTATTCACTAGAATCTTCAAAATTGCTGTTGCTACGTTTGTCTGATGATTCGCAAATACAGGTTTGCTGGTGAATTAGGGTCATGGTTAAACTACGTAGTGAGGTGTTTTTTATCAAATCACAGTCCTATTTTACTTTTTTCAATGGTAAGCTGATTAAAAAGTTTATTTTTTAATTCTTCATTAGTACAGATATTAGTTGTTTCGTATGGATCATTGATCAGATCAAATAGCTCCGTCCATTTTGGATGGTCTTCATATACTATAAGCTTATGGGTATTCGTTCTCAGCGCTTCCACATTGATGAATGGGCCATATTTTTCCTCTTTGATATACTGAAAGTAAAACTGGTCTCGCCATTTAATCTCCGATTGATGGTGCAAAAATGGCAAAAGACTCTTGCCTTGCGGAGTAAGTTTTTTTGGTGTGATATTTACATAATCAAGAATGGTCGGAGTAATGTCAATATTCAATGCCAATTCAGTTATTTTCTCAGACACCATTCGGCCTCCGTCCATGATTAGCAAAGGGACTCTCATGCTTTCCTCATAGGCTGTTCGCTTGTCTCTTAATCCATGCTCTCCATGATAGATTCCATTGTCACTAGTAAATATTATTAAAGAGTTCTTTAATAAGTCTTTAGTCATCAAGGCATCTAAAAGTATGCCAATGTTTCGATCCAATGCAGTTATATTTTCAAAATAGATTCTATCCCTTTCTTGATAATTCTTCCAGTACCGTGTCGAATGCAAGTTGCCGTTAAAGTTTGGTGAGTAGGGGGCTTTGATATTGAAATTGGGTGAAATAAGTGAAGTATCTCCGTCATATAGGCCTCGCACATTTTCATTGGATCTGTTCCATGGGTTGTGTGAAGTTTTGTATCCAATCATGAAAAAAAAGCCATTTGATAGGTTGATACTGTTTAGCTCCTGGATCACAAAATTGGTTGTCAAGTCATCTACCCAGCCTTTTGTTTGAGTGTTTTGTCCATTGATTTCGAAGGGAGTGTCGAAATATTCCCCCTGTCCTACAAAACTGTAAGACCTGTCAAATCCAGGACGTGAACCACGTTGGGTTCCCATATGCCATTTTCCAAAATAGGCGGTTGCATAACCGGCTGTGTTAAACTCATGGCCCAAGTTACTTTTGGTAAATGAATGATAATTGTCCACAATGCCATGTTGGTGTGGGTAGATGCCTGTTAAGATTGAGGCTCTACTTGGAGAGCAAATTGACATGACGGTAAAAGCATTGGTGAAGTTGGTTGATTTTGATGCTAGAAAATCAAGATTTGGTGTTAATACATAAGGAAACCTATTTATTCTTATTGAATCAGTTTGCGCATATTGGAGCGCATCATACCTCACATCATCGGTGACAATAAGTATTACGTTTTTTTTGTTGGAGCTTGTAACTATTTCGGTCTGCTCACAGCTCGTGAACAACATTAAACTGAAATAAATCCCGGCAAAGATTGTATTTCTCATATTAATAATGGTATTACAACTATTAAGCATACGTGTGGATCAATATAATAACGATTTTTGTGAATAGTTTAGATCTTACGGGCTCTTTTCTTGATGATTCCCTTTATAAACATAGATGTTGTCAAAGTATGCCGAGGTATTTACAATATTCCCCAAAGAATCCTTAGGCGCATACTGAATGCTATTGCCACCAAAAAATGTATGAAACAGCACTTTATTGATCAGGGTGGAATCTCCACAAGTTTTGCGGTATTCTAGATTCTTCTGTTGAAATATCAACTCTTGATCAACCCAAAGGCTAAAAGCTCCATTTCTTTGCCTTTCATCATTTATTTTGACATAAAGATCCACATGATGACTTTTACCTGGAATGAAAACCGGTGTGTTACTCTTTTTTCCTCCACCAAATTTTTGTTTCTTGTTTTGATGGTAAATATATGATGAGACATGGCCTTTTGATTTAAACATTAATCGAACGCTCCAACCATCTGGTTTCATTCGATTTCCCCCAGTAATTTGGTTCAAAGGTCCGAGACCTGGAAGTTTTCCACCTGCCGCAAAATCAAAGGCAGGATCAAACATTATGTCATATGATAGTG
>JAMWZA010000257.1 GCA_024305105.1 Marinoscillum sp. | reverse complement strand
CAGCTGATTATCAATTATTTAAACATATTTTCAAATGTGGTATGAGTTTGGCATTTAGACTTATCAAAACTAGAATAAGTCATGAACTACAAATCACTACTATCATTTACAGCTGCCCTAATCATTGGATTAGGAAGTGTACTTGCTACAGGAGATACTAAGAATAAGGATGGCAAATCAAGAACTTTTGCACATAATCCTTACAACTTATCGATTAACTCTTACCAGTACAATTCAGCCATCGGATTTAGAGGTTTGGGAACTTCGGGATTAACAATCAAACACTTCACCAAATCGAATAGAGCTATTGAAGGAATCGTGGGGCTATATCCTGATGCATTTTCTGTAACTGTGCTGGTAGAAACGTATGTCAACGCTTTTGATCAGCCAGGACTCAACTGGTACTACGGTTTCGGTGGCCACGTTGCCACACAGTCCGACTGGGTTTACAATGAAAATTATAGAGGTTACAGAAGAGCCAATGGCGATTTCGGACTAGGAGTCGATGGAATCTTCGGTATCGAATATAAAATCAATGAAGTACCAATAGCAGTAAGCCTGGATGTCAAACCGTTTTTAGAAGTAACCACGAATGGAGACGCTTATCTGGCTGTAGATCCGGGACTTGGTGTCAAAGTAGCCTTCTAGGCAACTGTTGCAACCACGCTTGAGCATAAAACAACTACACTTAAACAAAAAACTCATGGAAGCTTTAGCAATAACCTACATGATTATCGGGGTACTTTTCATTACGGCATTCAGCTTAAGAAGGTACAAGAAAACATCTGGAAAAAGCTTACCAAAACGCTTAAAATCAACATTTATCCCTCATGTTAATCTAAAAAACATGCTCGATAAAAAAGAATCAAACACGTTTTTGAAATATAAATCAGCACAATAATGAATACGCAAAATAAATCACTTAAGAGTGCGCTGGTCATCGGGATGGCCGCAGTGCTCGGATTGTCATCATGTGACAAAAAGGAAAGAGAAAAGCTTAAAGCGCAAGCTGACAGCTTAGAATATAAGCTACAAGAGCGAGACTCAGCATTTAACAACATCATGAATGTGATGGCTGATGTGGAGCGCCAAATCGACGACATCAAGCAGCAAGAAAATCTTGTCGTCAATAACAGCAGTGGAGATTTCTCCACAAACGAGAAAAACGAAATGGTGGATGATTTGAAGCGTATCAATACGCTTATCAATGATGCCAACTCTAAAGTAGCTTCATTGTCCAGTCAGCTGGAAAACTCCAATTTCGAGTTAAATGCCTTCAAAAAGAGAGTTCAGAACATGAAAACTGATTTGAAGGATCGTGAAACAGCAATCACCAGATTGCAAGAGGAGCTCCAACTGAAGGACACACAGATCGCTGAATTAAATACAGAGGTCACTTCTCTTGTAACACGTGTACAGCTACAAACGGAAACCATCGAAGTTCAAAATCAGGAACTCGTAGAAAGAGAGAATGATTTAAATACAGCCTTCTTCGCAGTAGATACCGAGAGAAAACTAAGAGATGAAGGACTGATCACCATGGAAGGTGGATTTCTATGGATCGGTAGAACGACCGAACTACAAGCGGATGTTGCTCAAACAAAATTCACTGAAGTAGACATTCAGAATACCAAGAAATTCTATGTAGACAGTGATAAGATGGAAATTGTAACAGAACATCCATCAGACAGTTACAAACTAATAAACGAAGAAGGTAAGGTCAAATACCTTGAAGTTACTGATCCATCCAAATTTTGGAAGATTTCCAAATACCTGGTCATATCAGTCAAAAGTTAAGGACCACAACCAGCTGAGAGCGCACTGCTCCATAGTGGAGCGGCGCTTTCATTTTTTTCACTTTTAAACTATTACCAATATGAAACTTAGAATTGTAATACTTACAGTACTTTGTGCGTTTGGGTCAGCAGCGTTGGCTCAAAAAGCCGGACTTAAAGGAGGCGTCAATTTCACAAATCTATATGTGGATGACGTAGATGATGAAAACATGAAAGTCGGTTTTAATGCCGGTCTTTATTATAGAAATGACATTACTGAAAATTTCGCCATACAGCCAGAGTTCTTGTTCACACAAAAAGGTTCAGAAATTCATTATGACGGCTTTTTAGGTCAGGGAAAATACCGATTCAACTTAAACTACCTAGAAGTACCCGTACTAGCTGTAGTGAAATTGGGACCAATCAATCTTCACGCCGGTCCTTACCTTGGTTTCCTGATAGGTGCGAATGTAAAAGACGTAGATGATAACGGAAACATTAACGAAGTAGAAGAACTCGACAGAGATGACTTTAACACACTCGACGCTGGTATTTCAGGAGGTGTCGGGTTTGATTTCCCTTCTGGCATGATTGGCCTGAGATACAATTACGGCTTCATGGAAATCGGTGATGATGGAGTAGCTGGACAAGCTACCGAAAACTCAAAAAACTCTGCATTGCAGTTATACCTTGGATTTGACTTCTGATAGAATCTAATTCAAAATTCCTCCCTATAGATCCGCCGAAAGGCAACAAGGCTCTGGTAAATTTTTATCAGAGCCTTTTTTATGGAGTGAATCTTCTTTTCCACTTTCATCGTATCTGTATAAATTTCCGTATGATGAACAACTCTCTAAGGCAACTTGGTCAATTAATCGCTATTGGACTTGGTGTCATGTTTTGTGTTCAAGTATTGTTTTCGATCACCTACCTTAATCAAGATGCTTTAGAGTTATTTACAGCTCTTTATAGCACTTCACTTTTCATATTACGTTCGAGCCTTTGGATCAGCCTGATTTCCATCCCCTTCTGGTTTGTCTCAAAAAAGAACTGGAAGTGGTTCTTCTTTGCGTGGATCGGTATTTTAACCATCGTTCATTTTGCCTTGCTAAACTACCTGACCTCTACAGGTATCCCTCTGGGAGCAGACCTATTTGGGTATTCTGTTAGCGAAGTAGTGGATATAGCCCGAGCCTCGTCTGATGTGAAAGTTGGCCCTATCTTTTTTTTACTACTCCTTCTCGTCAAGGGAGCATTTCTTGTCAAAAGAATTGGTCACCCCACGCCTACCAGAGCCTGGTTGATTGGTTTAATGCTGATACCGATATCCTATTTATTACCACACCCTAAGATTACCAACTATCCTGAAGCCAGGTTTTACAAGGTCTTATCTCCTTCGGCATATTTCTGGTCCCGGGCTTTTGATCACTTTTATGAGGGTCAGCCAAAAATAAGCCCAGAAACGGCTGACTATCCATTTTTATATCCACGTGATCGATCAAACCCACTTGGAGAACTCCTTACCTCTAAAAACGACCTTCCAAACATCATCATTATCGCAGTGGAAGGTCTTGGTGCTGATTTTGTGGGGCCAAAAGCATCATTTGGAGGTGCTACACCTTTTCTCGATTCATTAATTGGTCAATCGCTGTATTGGCCAAACTGTCTAAGCAATACCGGACGAACATTTGGAGTATTGCCCACACTCACTGGTTCTCTGCCCTATGGTAAAACGGGATTTATGGATTATGGCCCAGAATTTCCAACACACCTCACGCTATGGAGCTGGTTAAAAGTCAACGGCTATACCTCCTCTTACTTCTATGGTGGCAATCCGAACTTTGACAATCAGGATGTATTTCTGGAAGCCCAGCAGGTGGACAACCTGTATGGCGAATCTTCATTTCCAACCAGCCTTTTAAAAATGCCCGGCAATGCAGAGGGTTTTTCCTGGGGCTATGGAGACAAAGAATTGTTTGATTTTGGAATAAAAAAAATAAATGGCTTTGGGAATCCATTTTTCTCCTTTTTCATGACACTTACTACTCATGACCCTTTTATCCCCGCCTCTGATGCTTATGCCGCTCAGGTAAGCGCTTTAATAGCGTCCAAAGAATCCGATACTTACAGCGAATACCGAAATATCTTTG
>JAMWZA010000256.1 GCA_024305105.1 Marinoscillum sp. | reverse complement strand
CTCCCTGCACATCGGTAGCTAATAAGTCTCCAGATGAAATCACCACAACATCAGTAGCCGTTTGTGAATCGGTAAATACGGCACTTGAAGGAACTGAGGTTTCAATCGTATAGCCATTTAACGAATTAGCAACGGTTGCTTTATCAACCAAACCATTTTCATCCTGATCATAAATACTGCTCAACATATCTCCAGCGGCTGATGAAACGGGCAGCCAGGAATCATCTAACCAAAAATAGAAGGCTCCTTCATCTGTGTCAAAGATCAATAACCCATTATCAATGCTCGATAAGTTTGCTACAAAAGAAGTTGCTGTTCGCTGACCAGTAGAATAGGTAGGTACCAGAAAGCCTTGATTCCCTGTTGGTGAAACAAGATGGAGAACCGCATTGGCATTTGGTGTATTGGTTCCTACACCCATTGCAGTTTGTGCATTCAACTCCGTTTCAAGCCCAACAAAAAACAACAAACAGCAGCCCATTAAAGTTATTCTCATTGAGGGTTTGGAAAACGGCAGCCAGCAAAGATGTAGCCCTAAAATTCCTTGCCTGGCTACCGATTTTCCTTTGAATCCCCAACCAGCTAAATAACAGGACTCAATTTTCTTATAAATTCCATAGTGTAATAACGACCATGTGATCATGGTCACTAGATGTGATAATTTCTTCATAGGGCTACATTTTATCTCTAAGATAGAGATGAATGAAATTGGAAAGATTTGAATGAATCTACAACTGACTTTTAGCCAACAACCCGATTTCTCTAGTGAACCTACCCAAAAAATTAGTCTGACCTATCAACCAAAAAGAGGCCCCCAAATGGGGGCCTCTAAATGATAGCACCTGTTTTAATTTATTTTGCTGTTAATTAACGATCGTGTTTCACATAGACCTTGAAGGTGGTGATGCGCTCTGCACCAAGGCTCGTGTCGATGAAGTTTAGCAGGTAGATACCACCACTCACTCCACTCACATCGATGCGCAGGTCCTTGTCATACCCTTTCTCGATTAACTGGCTACTGACAATCTGGCCTTCCAGGTCGATCAATCGCACTTCCACACTCGCACTCATCAGCTTGCTGTAGCTCACCTGCAGGTAGTCATTGGCAGGGTTCGGATACACGCTCAGGTCTTTGAAGTATTTTCTATAAAAGCCCAAACGCTCGATCTTCTGTACCACAATCCCGTCTTCGGTTACTTCTGCCTCCAGTACCAGCACCTCGTCTTCGATCCCGCCTTCGCCTATCGTAAACTCTACATAGGAGTCCGGATCCATCGGGATACCAGGGTACTCAATGTTGAAGCGGTACTTGCCCTCTTCCAATCCGGTGAACTCAAAGCGGCCTTCATCATCAGACTGGACATAGGCATACAGTACATAATCGCCTTCTTCCTGATCTGTTCTTCCTCTAGGAACAAACCTTCGCACACTACAACCCGCTCGCTTAACCTTTCTCCGCGCATTGATACGGGTGCCATCATCGCCTTGTTTCTCAAGGTCCACTGCCGTTACCTCTCCACTTATTTCGGCCCCTTCCGGATCTGATGGTGGTGGAGGGATCTGGGCCATCCGCAGCTGTTCTGAAAAATCCTCGCGTAACTCCAGCGTATCGGCCTCTGTCCACAAGTCCGTGTTTGCGTAATACGTCGGTAAAAACTCTTCCAAATCATTCGGTGCTACTGCTATCAGGTAGTCGGCGAGTAGCAGATCATCAAAGAAAAAGCCTGTACCTGATCCCTGAACCGTCTGGATCGTATCGTATCCAAGTCCTGTGGTGGTCGTTCGTAGCGCATAGCTCTCCCCATCGATAAATGGATCGCCATTCAAATCCAGGGCCGCAAACTCCAGGTCCGCGGTGGCCATCACCACTGTAGACCGTACCGTCAGGGTCAGGTTGGGTACTAGCGTGCTAGTGACACTCGCCCGGTACCTTCCCATGTTCTCATAACTCAGCGGTGAGATATCAATCGTGGAGCTGGTATTGGATAGCACTCCGGTGTCCAGTGGGTTCTCTAAGGTCCAGCTATAAACATTCGCCGTGCCGCCTACTACTGCTTTCACCACATAGCTACTGCCTACTGGTATCGTATCACGTACGCCCACGGCTCCAACCAATCGCTGGCTGCCATAATCAAACGTACTCGCACTCAAGTCCATGTTCTTCTCCAGATCATCAAACTCCAGGTTGTTGCCACTCAGGTTCAACTCATCTAGGTTTGGTAACCTCGAAAAGTCCGGTACCGAAGAAATCCGGTTGTCTTGTAAGTCGATCTCGATTAAGCCCTGAATATCCAGGATGTCTCGTGGTAGCGAGCCGGTCATGTTGGCTTCCGGAAGGATCAACTCGGTTACTCGCTCACTTTCAATCGTCACTCCGTGCCAGTCTTCAAAATCTCCCTCGTCAAGCCAGTTGCTTGCATTGCCACTCCACGATGAGCCATTCATCTTGTTGTAAATATTGGTCAGCGCCGCAAAGTCACGTTCCAGTGAGGATACTTTTAAAACGATCGGCTGGGTCGTCAGCGTACCGGCTACTAACGTGCTGGTCACCTCCGCATAGTAAGCACCTTCATCGGTGAAGTCGCTGATCGACAGGCTAAAGCTGCTGCCTGTCTCACTTAGTGCCGTCACTTCGCCACTTGTCAAGTCTTCCTTAAACCAGCTATAGCTATTCGAACTTCCACTAATCGTCCGATCGATTTCATAGTCGGTTCCCTGCTGCTCTAAGGTTTCGATATACATACCCACACTGTCCTGAGGTAGGTAGCTAAAGTTCGATACTGTACTGTTGGCTTCCAGTGAACCAAACTCCAGTCGGTTACCAGTCACCGTCAAACTGGTCAGGCTCGTTAGGTTCGCTAACCCTGGCAGGCTCGTGAGTTCGTTTTCGCTCAGATCTAACGTAGTTAAAGCATCCAACCCTTCGCTGAGTGTTGGGAACGCTCCGGAAAGGTTCGTTTCACTAAGGTCTACTTCGGTAACACGGGTGCCGCTCATCGTTACGCCACTCCACTCTGGTAGTCTTAAGCCACTCTCCCAGTTGTTGTCTGTCCACTCAGTGCCA
Source organism: Marinoscillum sp. (assembly GCA_024305105.1). Taxonomy (GTDB): domain Bacteria; phylum Bacteroidota; class Bacteroidia; order Cytophagales; family Cyclobacteriaceae; genus Marinoscillum. The sequence goes on along the minus strand of JAMWZA010000256.1, from coordinate 1,003 downwards.
TTCAGCGCTGTATAGATCATCATCAATGCGGTGGAATCTGCTACCGTGTTTGGATCCAGTAACGTGCTCACTGTAATCGTACTACTGCTCGGACTCACATCTCCTGATGGGTACACTGCACGTACCCGGTAATAATAGGTCCTACCATAGTCCAGATCGCTGATGTCTTGGTTATTGGTCGTTAGACCTGTAAAGCTTTCTACCAAATCAATATATGATGGGTCTCTGGCTACATCCAGTTCATAACTTTCAATGCCAGCTCTAACATTCCAGTTGGCTGTGAAGCTGAAGTAGTCTACCTCTGATGCTGCCTGAGCTGTTGGTGCGCCCGGTAGAATCGTCAACTCCTCGCTACTGGCGTCTGTGCCTGCATTGCCGGCTACATCTGTCGCTGTTACAACCACATCATAAGTGCCTACGGCCAGTGAAGCGATGCTTCCTGATGCCAGCGTCCAGCTCCCGTCTGCGTTGTTGCTAGCCACGTAGGTGCCGCCATCTACCGATACTTCCAGGCTCGCTGTGATGTCATCTACCGTACCACTAAGTGCCGGACTGTCCTGAAGTGTTTCTAAGGTCGCTACTGTCACCACTGGTGTTGTCAGGTCGATCGTTAAACTTGCTGTAACTGTATCGGCATTGCCTGCCAAATCTGTAGCGATTGCCTCTATCGTGTAAATGCCTTCACTTAAATCACCTATCGTGCCCTGGGCAAGCGTCCAGCTGCCATCTCCGTTGTTCATCCCTGTATAGGTAGAGCCATCAACGCCAACTGTGACTGTAGCATCCGCATCATCAACCGTTCCTGTCAATTCCGGACTAGGGTCGTTGGTAATCAAATCCTGTGCCGTGATCACTGGAGCAGTCGTATCTTCTACTAAATCATTGATATCCACCTGAATCTCCAACGTATCAGCATTCAACCCATCGGTTAATCGGATGGATAGCGTAAAACTCGCATTCAGTTCAAAATCTATGTCTGAGGAATCATTAATCGCTAGTACTC
>JAMWZA010000255.1 GCA_024305105.1 Marinoscillum sp. | reverse complement strand
ATTCAGTATGATGCTTTGTTTATTCGGGAAACGACTAACGTCAACCATCATACGTTCAAGTTTGCCAAGAAGGCAGCTTCTGAGGGACTGGTGGTGATGGACGATCCCGAATCCATTTTAAGATGTACCAACAAGGTGTATTTGAGTGAACTTTTGAGTGCGCACAAAATACCAACGCCTAAATATTACATTATTAAAAAGGATAAACTATCGCAGCTAAATATTTCAGGATTTGAGTATCCGATTATAGTGAAGCAGCCAGACGGTTCTTTTTCTAAAGGTGTGAAAAAAGCTAAGAATCCAGAAGAGCTGATGAAGGTTTTGAAGGACTTTTTTCAAACTTCTGAGCTGGTCATTGCCCAGGAATTTATTCCTACTGATTTTGACTGGCGTATAGGCGTCTTGAATAAAAAGCCGCTTTACGTATGTAGGTACTATATGGCCAAAGACCATTGGCAAATCGTCAACTGGAAAGGAGCAGGATTGCCCGATGAAGGTGAGGCTGATACACTGGCTGTGGACGAAGCTCCCAAAGCCTTGTTGGATTTGGCAGTGAAGGCTACATCGCTGATAGGCAATGGCCTGTATGGAGTAGATATCAAACAGCGAGGTAAGAAATTCTATATTATTGAGATTAACGATAACCCCAACCTGGATGAAGGAGTGGAAGATGCTGTCTTAAAGCAGCAATTGTACACTACAATCATGCAGGAATTTATGAACCGATTGTTGTGATGAGCAAACGCTTGCACTTGTTTGAGGCCTACGGAGTAGAGCTCGAATACATGATTGTAGATAAGGATTCTTTGGAGATCAAACCAATAGCGGAGGTCTTGTTGACCAATGATGCAGGTGAGATAGAAGGAGAGTTGGAGAAAGGGATGACTGCCTGGAGTAATGAACTGGTGAGTCATGTGTTGGAAATGAAATCCAATGGACCCACGTCGGATTTAACCGGTTTAAGAACCAAGTTCAATGCAGATATTGCTGAGGCGAATAGGTTATTGGCTGTTAAGAATGCGATGCTGCTGTCCTCAGCCGCACATCCATGGATGAACCCATCAAAGGAAACCAAACTTTGGCAGCACGATAGCCAGGAGATTTACCATGCCTATGATCGAATATTCGGTTGTAAAGGGCACGGCTGGTCCAATTTGCAAAGTACCCACATCAATTTGCCGTTTTACGATGACGAGGAGTTTTCAAAACTTCACACAGCCATTCGGTTCATGATGCCCATGATTCCGGCGTTGACGGCTGCTAGTCCTATATTGGACAGTAAGTTTACCGGCTATCTGGACAAGCGGCTCTATTACTATGAAAAGAACCAGTCGAAGATCCCGATACTAACCGGCAAAGTGGTGCCAGAGCGGCTGTTTACAAAACACGCCTATCAAAAGCATGTCTATGATAAAATCGCTGCGGCCATTAAGCCATTTGATACCGACAATATTCTAAAGCCTGTTTGGCTCAACTCCAGAGGAGCCATGGCCCGTTTTGACCGTGGCGCTATCGAGATTCGCATTGTGGATATCCAGGAGTGTCCGGGTGCCGATTTAGCGATAGTTGCGCTTATTACGGAGTTGGTGAAAACGCTTGTGAAGGAGAAGTGGGTGTCTTTTGAGGTGCAGCAGTCGTTTGATACAGAAGACTTACATGAGGTACTTAAAGGCTCGGTCAGAAATGCCAGCCAATATGAGGTAACGAATGCGGATTATCTAAAGGCATGGGGTTTAAGCGGCTCGGTGACTGGTGGTGAGTTTTGGCAGATGGTTCATGAAAAACTCAGCGCGAATACTGCATTAATTGAGTGGAATGAACTGTTGAAAACCCTGATTTCAAAAGGCACCTTGGCAGAGCGAATCATGCAGGCATTGGCGGGGGACTATTCCCGAGAGCATTTGAAAGAGGTATATTCAGGAGTGGCTAAATCTTTACAAAGCGACGAGCTTTTCATGCCTTGAAAAAGACTGCTTTTTTGATTACTTGCGAGCATGCAAGTAATCGCTTGCCTCACATATTCTCTTCCTATTTTGAAGGAGCCGCGGATGTTTTGCAATCACATGAAGGCTGGGATCCGGGAGCATTGGAATTGGCGGAAGAGGTCGCTTTAAGGTTAGAGGCAGACTTGTTTGTTTATGATTACTCCCGTTTATTGATCGAGGTAAACCGGTCGCTATGGCACCCTAGGCTCTTTTCCAATTATACCATTGGCTTAGACGAGAGTCAAAAAGGGTATTTGATTAGCACCTATTATCAGCCGTATCGATACAGCATAGAAGAGCAAATTAGAAACCTCGTATTTGAAGGGAAGCAAGTCGTTCATCTTTCCATTCATTCATTTACACCAAACTTTTTTGGTGAAGAGCGAACAGTGGAAATCGGTCTTTTATACGATCCGGAGCGGATTCATGAGCAGAATTACTGCGTACATTGGCAGGATTGGTTAATTAGTCATACTTCTTATCAAGTTCTATTAAATGAACCTTACAAAGGCACAGACGATGGGTTTACCACCTATTTGCGTGGGTGTTTTAGTGTGGATCAATATGTTGGTATCGAGCTAGAGGTAAGTCAAGGGATCATTGCCAATCAAGACCTTAAGCTGACGGTTTTAGATAGTTTGAAGTCACTCTCGGCGTTGAATTCTCCTGCGATCTCTGGTTAGTACCTCTTCCATTGATTTTAGGAATTTTTGACGTTGTTCAGTATTTGATAAGTAAGACAGTTGTCTGGTCAGGTTTTGGGTCTCCAGTTCTACTTTTTGCTGGATGAGGAAAAGCTGCTGGTTCATTTCAGTAAGGCTCACCGAGTCCTCAGAAATAATGGCTTTATTGACTTCATGCTTTGCTTGACGCAATAGTCCATTGAGAGAATCCATACGCTTTCTATGTGCTACTAAGACACTTCGAAATTGAGTTCTTTGTTCACTGTTTAAATCCAAGTCTCTAATGATGGATCTGCCGGTAATCTCAGGTCTACCACCCCGATCATGAACTCCTGCATTACCTCCGTGCAAACGGGTATGTCCACGCCATACGATACCTAGTAAGACTACATTGACCACAACGAGTATCATTACTGCTGCGATTAACCATTTTTGTGTTTTATTCATCTTCAGTGAAATTTAGTATTGGAAATGCACTCTGGTTAAAATAGGCTTCATCCATGATGTTGTCTGTTGTGACTTCATTCGAAAGCTGCATTACTGTAAAGACATTTGCCAGACAGAAGATAATGAGGGCAGCCACTGCCAATTTGATGAATTGCAAGCTTTTGCGTTGTTTATTAATCTGTTGCTTCATCCGTTCTTCGAAACCTAAGGGAGCGTGGAAAGGATTGAAGTCATCCAAAGAGTTCAACGTTCGCTCAATCAGTTCTTCATTGTTCTTCATAATAGGCTTTTAAGGATTTACGTAAATTTTGTTTTGCCCGATGGATCAGTGATTCCACTGACGAGATACTCTTATCTAAAATTTTGGCAATCTCTTCTTGCGAGAGCTGCTCCATCTTATGTAATGTAAAAGCTACTTGCTGCTGCTCGGGTAAAAGTGCTATTGCCTTCATCAACGTGTTAGCCATTTCTTTGTTTTCAAGCTTTACACCAGGGTGATCAAAGTCGGGAATTTGCATCAGTTGATCGCGGATTGGTTCTGTTTCTGATTTTCTTTTAGAAGCATCCTGCGTCCGAATATGTTGCAAACACTTGTTCACGGTGATCTTATAAATCCATGTACTGAGAGCGGAATCACCTCGGAATTGGTGAAGTTTCTGGTAGATTTCCAAAAATACTTCTTGGGCCATGTCTTCAGCGTCTTCATAGTTTTTAACCATGCTGAATGCCGTGTTGAAGACCTTGTCTTTAAATTCCGAGATAATGTCCTGAATGCTCTCCAATGGATTTATTTACCTTTTCCGCCATGGTGTCCTCGTCTAGGTTGTCTGTCAGCCATTTGATCAAATACTATTTTCTGATCATCGTCCAGAACGTTGCGCATGTCTATTCGGTGTTTAATTCTCGCTTCCAACAGTTTGTTTTCCAATTTACCGATTTCGTCAATTAGTTGATCTACTGATTTCTCTGATTTAATTGCAGCTTCCAG
>JAMWZA010000254.1 GCA_024305105.1 Marinoscillum sp. | reverse complement strand
ACTAACCGCCACAAAGTCCAGGGTATTCACATAGCTAACCACCTCATCAACATACGACTGATTGTCACTGTCCACCAGGTTGTGAAGAGTGATAGATTCGGAGAGTTTTACGTTGGGAAAGGCTTCTCTGAGTCTCGGTCGCAGATTGGTCATTAGTTCTTTGTAGGCATTCCATTCTGCGGGTTTCTTCGCATAGAATTCATTGATTTCCATAGCCATTACCAGGTACTTTAGGTTAGAGAAATCGGCAAGTACTGTGGAGATATAGGTGAAATAAGTGTCTTCAATCCCTTTTTCGGAAAGAATTTCATAAGCCGGTGATTCACCATTATAACCAGTAATAAGGCCATCCCTCTCTGGATTGAATAGACTAATCGATGCAACCAAAGCGGTCCCGCCTATCTGGTGACTAACCCGATTATTTAGATCCATTACTGCAGGCTCTGGGAGTGGTTTGCCATCCATTAGGCCGAACCAGGGAATGTGATCATCAAACTGCTCAGAGTAGATATCTCCGTTTTGAGAAAGGAAATTATAGGTCTGTTCTTTCGCTGATTGAGTAGGAGCAAAAGCCCAGGTACTAAAGCCCATCTGGAAACTCCTATCAGTCACAATTAACGAGTCGTTGGGTTCGTAACAATCTGTCAGTGGAGTCGAAACCTCTTCTTTTTCAGGTGTGTCTTCTTTGCAGGAAACAATGGCGCATAGGATTCCGATGAAAAGAATGCTAGTCTGTTTGAATGTCATATGCTGAAATTAGTTAAAGCATAAAGATAAAGAGGATGCCTAATAAGTGTATTGGAGCCAAGACTAAGAGAATCGTATATTTAAACTTATCCTGAGTTTTGTTGTTTCCTCACAGGTACTTATTGCTATAAGATATGGAGGTTTTCCATGAGAGCTGGGTAACTGAAAGATGTTCTAACAAGTTAACGTCGTAAAGGTAAGTTGAATATCAAATAGGTGTTGATGATCATGTGAACTTCTACCCTCAAAAATCCATCGAGCATATTTTGTACGTATTTCACTAAACAATCAACACATGATCCGACAGGAAGAAAGAATTACCCTTGATATCAACGTGCCAGCCCCAACATTCAAACTTATGGATGTTTTTGATCGGGAGGTGGATCTTAGATCATATAAGGGAAAAAAGGTCTTGATTGCCTTTTTCCGTCATGCTGGTTGTCCGTTTTGCAATACGCGTGTCCACAACCTGCAAAAAAGTCACCTTGAACTTAAAAGTAAAGGTCTGGAGATGATCTTCTTTTTTGAATCAAAAAAGGAGCTGTTGCTTTCCAGTCATTTTCACAGTGAAATATCCCCCATTCCTTTGATCTCTGATCCGGATAAAACATGGTACGATGCGTATGGCGTAGAAAGCTCAGGCATCAAATCGGCCAAAAGCCATTTGACAACCTTCTTTCAGACTGTTTTTGAGGCGAAGAAGAAGCAATTACCTGTGCACTGGATGGTTGGCAAAGAGTCCATCAAAACGATCCCTGCTGAGTTTTTGATTAACGAACGGGGAATTATTAGTAAAGTCCATTATGCCAAAGGACTCCGGGATCGTATGTCTATGGACGCAATCTGGGATTTTGTGAACGCTTAGTTGAAGTGCTGGTTCAGGGATTGATTAGCCTACTAATTTCCTCGCATTTCAGCCCTACGCATGGGCATGGAGTCAATAATGGAAATCAGTTTACTCGCTTCGAAAACTCCTGATTCACGCTGCTTGATGCTGCCATCCAAACCAATGAGTAGCACTTCAAAAGGTTTACCTAAAGAATAGTCAGCAAAACTTGATTCTGTTTGCCACTGTTCATCTTCGCTCAAGAGCTTGAATTTTTCTGGTGTGACGAGGTAGGTGAGAAGTCTTCGTTCTTCTATCGCTTGTCGGTTGTTCTCTAGTTCCTTGAGTTGTTTCTTGACCAAGGGTGAATTGGCGTCATTGGTGAGAATGACGAGTAGTCGATTGCTCCACCTGTGTTTCGAAAAGTCCTGACTCAAACCTGCAATAGAACAACACATAACAATTGTGAGAGTTAACCATTTCATGTCTATGTAACCATTCATATAGATACATGTTTGAGAATTGCTGTGAGGGCTTAACTTTGATGACATGAACTCAAAAGTGATACATTACATACTGGCAGGATTGTTTATTGTCTTTGCAGCTTTGCAATACAACGATAAGGACCCGTGGCTTTGGATCCTGATTTATGGAGCGGTGGCTATCGTGGCACTGTTTAAAGTGCACTTTGCGCAGATCAATTTTGGGCCATTGATTTTGACGTTAACGCTCATCTTACTCTTTTATGCATTTACTTTCGTGCCCAGTGTGATCGATTTTTTTGGAAGTTCCAACAAGACTGACCTGGTTGGAAAAATGAAAGCAGAAGATCCATGGATAGAAGGTACGAGAGAGTTTGGCGGATTGCTGATAGCCATCATCGCATTGAATTATTTGAAACGAAGTAAAATCAACTGATATGAAACGACTGCTTATTCTAGGTTTTATACTGCTAAGTGTCTGGCAGCTAAGCGCTCAGGAGACCACATTTATTCTCATGCGACATGCAGAAAAGCAACAGGATGGAACCAAAGATCCCGGTCTTACGGATGAAGGCATTGCAAGGTCGTTGCGACTGAAAGATCTGTTGGCGGAACAGGAGGTTCATGCGATATTCAGTACACCCTATCAACGAACCAAACTGACGGTCACTCCACTATCTGCGGCCAGGGAAGTATCCATCCAAATCTATGAGCCATTCAAAGAAGGGTTTTTAGAGCAACTACTTGCTGCTTATCCCGATCAGACAGTGGTGATTTCCGGGCATTCCAATACCATTCCTTTGCTAGTCAATCAGCTGATAGGAGCAGATGAGTACGAACAGCTGGATGATAGCGATTACAATGATTTGTACCTGGTGACAGCTTCTGAGCTAGGTAATGGAAATGTGATACACCTCAATTACTGATCTTTGTTTCGTACGTAGATCAGCTTGTACTTGCCACCTTTTTGATTTTCACGCTGTTCTATTTCGAACTTGTTGATCGAGCTGATCATAGGTGTGAGCTTTTGGAAACCATAGTTTCTGGAGTCAAAGTTGGGTTGTTTCTTTTGCAGTAGACTTCCCACATCACCCATAAATGCCCATCCATCATCGTCCGCACAGTCAGAAATGGTGGCACCGATCAGGCGAATGGTCTTTACCCCAATCTTGTCATAGTCGTTTTTCTTACTGGCAGTCGATTTAGAGTTGGTAGACTCTTTCTCCTCGTTCTTTTTCAGAATCTCGATGTAGATGAACCGGTCACATGCCACAATAAATGGCTCGGGAGTCTTCTTCTCTCCGATACCGATGACTTTCATTCCAGCTTCCCGCAATCTTGTAGCAAGCCTGGTAAAGTCACTATCGCTGGAAACAAGGCAAAATCCTTCAGCTTTGCCCGAGTATAGGATGTCCATGGCGTCAATGATCATGGCGGAGTCCGTTGCATTTTTTCCGGAGGTGTAGCCGTATTGCTGGATGGGAGTGATGGCATTTTCCAAGAGCATGTTTTTCCACTTGGAGAGGTTGGGTTTGGTCCAGTCTCCATAGATTCGGCGTATGGAAGGATTCCCGTATTTGGCGATTTCCTCCATCATTTCTTTTACGTATGCGGATGGTATGTTGTCACCGTCTATGAGTACGGCCAGGTTTAATTCTTTGTCCATAGGATAAAGGTAGTAGTTTCGTGATTGGTTCAGTAAAGCCGATTGGAAAAATGGAGCAACTATTATAGTAACGCGTGACAATATGCCTGTGGACGTCTAGTCCGGGATTGCAACAGTTGCTGATGTCAACGCACCCAGTTCTCATCAGCGCTAACGCACCTTTTATCCTCATCGATGCACCTTTTTGCTCCAACGTCGCACCTATTTACCCCAACGATGCACCTTTTTACCCCGACGACTCACCTTTTTGGTGCAACGTCGAGCCTTTTTGCCTCATCGCCGGACCTTTTTACTGCAAGCGATCACCTAAATGAGGCGTCCTAAAATAAGTTGTGAGGCGTCCTAAAATAAGTTGACAGGTTTTAGATAAATACTGGTATGAGTTTA
>JAMWZA010000253.1 GCA_024305105.1 Marinoscillum sp. | reverse complement strand
GCTCCTTCTATTAGCTCGCAGAAGTTGTGCGGCAACACCTTGGTAGATAGTCCAACGGCAATTCCTTCCACTCCCTGCGCCAAAAGCATTGGGAATTTAACTGGAAAAGTAACCGGCTCTTTCTTTCGTCCATCGTATGACAGTTGCCAGTCAGTGGTCTGTGGATTAAAAACGACATCCAGTGCAAACTTGGATAATCTCGCCTCGATGTACCTTGATGCGGCAGCACTGTCTCCGGTACGAACATCACCCCAGTTTCCCTGCGTCTCAATCAAGAGATCTTTCTGACCCATATTGACGATGGCATCCCCTATAGAGGCATCTCCATGAGGGTGATACTGCATGGTGCTACCGATCACATTGGCCACTTTGTTAAAACGACCATCATCCATTTCCTTCATTGCGTGAAGGATTCGGCGCTGTACCGGTTTGAAACCATCCTCTATAGCAGGTACGGCCCGTTCCAGGATTACATAAGAGGCATAATCCAGAAACCAGTTTTCGTACATGCCTGAGACGGCCGTAGATCCATGTAATTCTTCTTCTTCGTTGATGTTATTCTCCTCGCTCATCTAACTATTAATTGTTACTCGGTAGATTGTTTGCAGTATCTTTTTCCTGCCAAACTTTCTGCTTATATGTTTTTATCAACCGCCTAATTTGAACCAATTCCTCATCAACTTTCTTAAAATTAAACGGGTACCAAATTGATGGTTTACAATAATATAAATCGTCATTGAAGGTCTCAAACTTATATATTCCATCAAGTGAAACTAATTCAACTTTCTTTACTCTTTCAAAAGAAACAATTAGCTCAGAATCTCCCTGATCAATATAGAGGTTTTCTTCATCGTAACTAATTCTTTTAAAGTTCTTAACGAATTTGAGATACGAAGGCCACCAATATTTAAGAATAAACAAGATGTATAAAAATGAAAATGGAATGGATATCCATAAGCTAGCATCTCTAAATTGAAAAATTATTTGCAACAGAAATAATGACCCTAAAAACATCAAAACAACTATTCGATATGCTTGAAACCACTTAGTTGAAAGAGTCTTTTCTGTTTTCATTCAATTCTTTAATTCTTGAAGTTGGGTATAAAGGCTTAAAATATAGGGTCCAAACCCTGAGTAATGCGTTCCTCCTTCTATAACCGTGAACGTAACCACATCTGCCGATGCCCCACTTTCAATAAAGTGATTGTACACTTCGACCGAATTTTCATAGGGCACAGTTACATCTGCATTGCCATGAAACATAAACATCGGGATTTGAGGCACAAAATCTATCGGACTATTATCTATAAATGAATTTCTAATTGCTGAGAACTTGGCATCAGTATCAATGTTCATCAGTAGCTCATTATTAACCAAAACATCAATCGTGTCATTTAATAGAGAGTTGATATCACTGCCATTCAACGAGCCATCAAAATATTCAGGAATAGCACTTGCATACGGTTCATTAAAGAAGTCTGACAAACTACCAACTCCCAGGTTGTCCACATAAGCATTGGCGACATAAGCCATAAAGAATGGCTGGTGGTATGTTTCTAAACCAAAGAAATACTCCTGAAAGGATTTAATATCATACCCACCAGATGATGGAAACGACGCTTGCATCTCGTAATAATCCATTCCCTCCACTTCATAGTACTTGTGGGCAGCCATGGTTGCATAACCACCTTGTGAGTAGCCAGCAAAAAACAGTTCGTTGGACATCTCAATCTCCTGATCTTCAACTACCTGCCTGGAAGCATAAATAGCATTAACTATGGATGTCGCCGTGACATCTTCTACATAGTACGGATGCATGACCTCTACGGAGGAGCCAAAACCAATGAAATCAGGCACCACAACGGTTACCCCGGTGGTTGCCAGTAAGTTTAACAAAATGATCTGTGCATTGGTCTGTGACAGGTTCGTTGGTGCCTCAGCGTCTGAAGCGATTGTTCCATGCTGAAAACTGATGGTTGGCACTGCAACTCCCTCATCCACCATAGGAACCAGCACAAGTGCCGACGCTTCTACAGAATCTCCTTTATAGTCAGTCATGTAAGTGATTTTATTCACCTGAACATCATACTGTGCGGCATCTAAATCAATATCTAATGTGATGCCGCCAGCACTCAAAAATCCTTTTAAATCACCAGGTCCCCAGGTAACGACGGATTGTGATGATACCAGTGTTTTGGGAGATGCTACCGGAGCTTCAGGCCCAGGGTCATTAGAACTACATGCACTGAGGAATACGATTCCCATGCATAATGTCAATGTCTTTATGCAATAGTTTTTCATAGGGTATTTGGGGTTATGTCAAATTTCAGCAAGCTCAGACTTCTGTTCGCCTTTCACCAGGTCTTTCTCTACCCTCAGCTTATCGATAATAAACTCCTGCCGATCAGGAGTGTTTTTACCCATATAAAATCTGAGTAAGTCTTTGATCTTGGTTTCAGGTTGGAGAATAACTGGGTCCAGGCGAATGTCTTCACCGATAAACTCACCGAACTCACCCGGTGAAATCTCTCCAAGTCCTTTGAATCGGGTTATCTCTGGTTTGTTGCCCAGTTTCAAGATAGCCTTTTTACGTTCATCATCGGAGTAACAATAAATTGTCTCTTTCTTATTTCGAACTCTAAATAATGGCGTATCTAAAATGAAAACATGGTTGTTTCTCACGAGCTCGGGGAAGAACTGCAAAAAGTAAGTAAGCAACAACAGACGAATGTGCATTCCATCTACATCGGCATCTGTGGCAATCACGATTTTGCTATAGCGAAGACTATCCAATCCGTCCTCTATGTTCAAGGCATGCTGTAGTAGATTGAACTCTTCATTTTCATAAACCACTTTCTTCGTCTGGCCGAAACAATTGAATGGCTTGCCTCTAAGACTAAAAACTGCCTGAGTCTGTACATCTCGCGATTTGGTAATGGATCCGCTGGCACTATCACCCTCAGTAATGAAGATCATGGTTCGCTCCTTCACTTCTTCATTGCCTTTCTTATCATCCAGGTGAATGCGGCAGTCTCTTAGTTTCTTGTTATGCAGATTGGCCTTTTTTGCGCGTTCATTGGCTAGTTTTTTAATACCTGCTATTTCCTTACGCTCCCGCTCAGACTGGATGATCCGTTTCAGCAGTGCGTCAGCCACTTCACTGTTTCTGTGGAGGAAGTTGTCCAGATCCTTCTTGATGAAGTCGTTAACAAACGTTCGCATGGTTGGCCCTTCAGGTGCTACACTCTGAGAACCTAGCTTGGTCTTGGTCTGACTCTCAAAAACGGGCTCTTGTACGCGTATGGCGATGGCTCCAACAATGGATGCACGCACATCGGCAGCATCGAAGTTTTTGCCATAAAAGTCTCGGATGGTTTTCACTACAGCTTCTCTTAAAGCAGCCAAATGTGTCCCTCCCTGTGTCGTATGCTGACCATTTACAAAAGAGTAATACTCTTCTCCATATTGATTAGCGTGTGTCAGGGCTATTTCAATATCCTCTCCACGAAGATGGATAATTGGATATCGTAGCGCTTCCTCATCCGTCTTTCTTTTTAAAAGGTCTAAGAGGCCGTTTTCGGAATGGTATTTATTGCCATTGAAGTTGATGGTGAGACCCGCATTCAAAAAAGCATAATTCCAAAGTAGGTTATCCAGGTAATCAGGAATGAAATGATAATTTTTAAAAACCGTTTCATCCGGCTCAAAAGAAATAGCTGTACCGTTTCTATCAGAAGTTTTCGTGATTTTGGCATCATTGGTCACCTCACCTCTTACGAATTCGGCCACCTTGGTTTCGCCATCTCTGAAGGACTGTACTTTAAAATAAGAACTCAATGCATTTACTGCTTTGGTACCAACCCCGTTTAGTCCTACTGATTTCTGGAAAGCTCCAGAATCGTATTTACCTCCAGTGTTGATCTTACTCACACAATCCACTACTTTTCCCAATGGAATGCCACGACCATAATCTCGAACCTCTACCCGATGATCAGACACTTTGATGTTAATGGTTTTACCATGGCCCATCATGTGCTCATCTATGCTATTATCAATAATCTCTTTTACAAGTACGTAGATACCATCATCGTGGGCGGACCCATCTCCCAGCTTTCCGATATACATACCAGGGCGCAACCTGATATGCTCCTTCCAGTCCAGTGATTTGATACTATCTTCCGTGTATTGTACATCTGCCATACGCTTCTAACGAATCAATAAATTGGTTGATTTGATTGAACTCAAATCGAAATTTAGACAAAAAATCAGATTAA
>JAMWZA010000252.1 GCA_024305105.1 Marinoscillum sp. | reverse complement strand
GAGTAGATGTAAGCGGATAAGTCAGCTATCACTCCTGGCTTGTACCCAAGAGCCAATGCCAATCGCTCACAAAACTCGATCTCACTTTGGTAGATTTTCCCATCTACTTTCATCAATTGAATGACATTAAACAAGTATTCAAATTTTTCGTCTGGCGGTAAATCTTTCAGGTTGGGAATTGGTTTTGGGTTATCCATTATCAATTCCACGTCCTCTGTGCTGAGTCCATTTCTTTCGCCTACTTTATGAATAAGTTGACTTTCTTCTTCAGCGAGAAATTTATCAGCCATTGAAAGATGAACTAGTATACTTAGTTGTTCTTCTACAGGTAACATGGGTGTGAAGATAAATTAAAAATTCAATTTCAATTCTTAAATCGAATGAAAATAGCGTTTGACCTTATGTACGAAGAATTATACAAGGCAGATGCGTTTTTTTCAGGTATTCAAAATGATTAAATGGCTAAATGAATTTTTTTCAGAATATTTTATTGAATCCTTTGGAATTAGAATCAATCAAGTACTACTTTAGCGGCATGATAAGAAATCACGCATATTACTGGTGGCACATAGCTCTTCGCAGACTGTGAACAGAAGTGGTATGTAAAAAATATAAACATAGAAAACCCGCTGTTCGCAGCGGGTTTTTTTTTGATCAATACTGAACAATGAATACACAATTTGAACTAAAAATACGGAAAAAGAAGCTCCTGGCGGATACCATCACTCCGGTGGGGCTTTACCTGAAGATTCGGGACAAGTTTGCCAAATCATTCTTGCTGGAGAGTTCTGACTACCATGGCGGAGAAAATGCTTTTAGTTACATCTGTTGTGATCCTATAGCTACTTTCAAGTTAGAAAATAGTCAGATAGAGCTATCGTTTCCAGATGGCACCTCCGAAAAGGATCAATTGGCTGAAAGAGACGTTTTACCTTCATTACGCTCATTTTTAGGTCGTTTCAATGTGGCAAATGAAGAGGTCAAGCACATTCAGACAGGTTTGTTTGGCTACATGGCTTACGATGCTGTACAGCATTTTGATGACCTTGAATTCAAAAATGAAAAGACTGAATCTGCACAAATACCTCAGATCCAGTATTGCTTGTTTAAATACATCATCGCGCTGGATCATTTTAAGAATGAGTGCCACCTAATCGAATGTTATTTAGACAAACCAAATGATATCGGATTTGGAGAATTACTGAATATACTTTCCCAAAGAAACATACCTTCATTCAGTTTTCAGAAGTCCACAGAGACCACATCCAATTTCACAGATGAGGAATTTCTGGAGCGTGTGAAGAAGGGTATTAAACACTGCGATCTTGGAGATGTTTTTCAAGTGGTTTTTTCCCGGCAGTTCAGCACCGGCTTTAAAGGAGATGAATTTCAGGTTTACAGGGCATTGAGGTCGATTAACCCATCACCATACCTATTCTACTTTGACTATGGCAGCTACAAAATATTCGGTTCTTCACCGGAAGCCCAAATTGTCGTAAAGGATCAGGAGGCCGTTATTTATCCTATCGCAGGAACCTTTAAACGAACTGGTGATGATGCAGCTGATGCTGAGTTGGCTAAAAAGTTACTGGAAGATCCTAAAGAGAACTCTGAACACATCATGCTTGTGGATCTTGCGAGAAATGATCTGAGTAAAAGTTCGGATAACGTGAAAGTAGAAACCTACAAGGAGATTCAATATTACTCTCACGTCATTCACCTCGTTTCGAAGGTCACCGGACAACTTCGCAGCGATGCTGATCCGCTGGAAATAGTGGCGAGTACTTTCCCGGCAGGTACCTTGTCGGGTGCTCCGAAATATCGTGCTATGGAGCTAATCGATGAAAATGAAAACATTGCTAGAGGATTTTATGGAGGGGCAATTGGGTTTCTGGACTTCAACGGAAATTTTAACCATGCCATCATGATCAGAACGTTTATGAGCAAGGCCAATAAATTGTTCTTCCAGGCTGGAGCAGGTATCGTGTCCAAGTCTGATCCGAAAAGTGAGGTTCAGGAAGTGTATAATAAGTTGGCGGCCTTAGAGTCAGCCATGAAAATGGCAGAAAACATCAACGATTAATGAAAAAGGTATTAGTCATAGATAATTACGATTCATTCACTTACAACCTCGTTCATATACTGAGAGAACTAGGGTTGGACAATGAATTGGAGGTGCATCGTAACGATAAAATCACGGTGGACTATGTGGAAGGTTTTGAAAAGATATTGCTATCTCCAGGACCTGGGTTACCGAAGGATGCCGGTATTATGCCGGAAGTGATTAAAAGATATGCAAGCTCTAAAAGCATCATGGGGGTTTGTCTTGGACATCAGGGAATTGCTGAGTCGTTTGGTGCTGAGTTATTTAACCTTCCTACCGTTTTTCATGGGGTAGCTACACAAACAAAATTGACTGATGAGGAGGATGTGCTCTTCAAAGGGTTACCGAGCCAGTTTAACGTGTGCAGGTATCATAGCTGGGCGGTCACTCCTGGGGGTTTGCCGGATGTTCTAAAGGTAACAGCTGTGGATGAAACGGGTAACATCATGGCGATCAGGCATGAATCGTATCGAGTACGCGGTGTGCAGTTTCACCCGGAATCGATCATGACAGAACATGGCATTCAAATGATGGAAAACTGGATTAACGAACAACTATAATCTCCACTATAGATGAAAGAAGTACTAAACAAGCTATTTAAATACCAGTCGCTCAGCAGAGAAGAGGCTTACACGATCTTGTCCAATCTGGCTACAGGTCAATACAACAACAGCCAAATGGCTGCCTTTATGACGGTGTACCTGATGCGATCCATTACAGTGGAAGAACTGGAAGGATTTCGCGATGCAATGTTGGAGTTGTGTGTAAGAGTGCCAGCGGACGACTACAATGCGATCGACTTATGTGGCACAGGTGGAGATGGTAAAAATACCTTCAATATTTCCACCATTTCATCATTTGTTGTTGCTGGAGCAGGTCAGAATGTGGTGAAACATGGCAACTACGGAGTGTCCTCTGTTAGCGGGTCTTCCAACGTACTGGAGGGCATGGGCGCCAGGTTTACCAATGACGTAGACACCATCAAAAAGAGCCTTGATCAATCCGGGATTTGTTTCCTACATGCGCCATTGTTCCATCCAGCGATGAAAAATGTGGGGCCTGTGAGAAAAGAGCTAGGCATCAAAACATTTTTCAACATGCTTGGGCCCATGGTGAACCCTGCCTTTCCGAAAAGCCAGCTGGTTGGTGTATTTAGTTTAGAGCTCGCCAGGCTCTACGGGTACTTGTATCAGAACACAGATAAAAACTTTGTAATCGTTCACTCACTCGACGGTTACGATGAAGTGTCCCTCACCGGAGGTTTTAAAGTGATTACTAATGATCAGGAGGCGGTTTATGAGCCAGAGGATATTGGACTTAAGCGATTGACACAGGAACAGCTCCATGGAGGCGAAAGCATTGATGATGCAGCCAAAATCTTCCAAAATGTGCTGGCCAATCAAGGAACTGAAGCGCAGGAGCAAGCGATACTCGCTAACTCTGGCTTGGCTATAGCAACAGGAAAACAACTATCAATAGAAGAAGGAATTTCACAGGCAAGAGAATCGTTAACCTCAGGTAAGGCACTTGAATCATTTAAGAACTTTTTAGCAGTCAATAACTAATGAATATACTGGATCAGATCATTGCAGATAAGAAAGTAGAAGTAGAGCAGCGGAAAAGTTTATACCCGGTGAAGCTTCTTGAGCAGAGTACTTACTTTCAGGGAAAGCCTGTTTCACTGAAGAAATACATTCGTCGTGAAGATAAGGTGGGCATCATTGCAGAGTTTAAAAGGCAGTCACCCTCCAAAGGGATTATTAATGGCAGTGCCAAAGTGGAGAAAACCACCATTGGTTACATGCAAGCCGGAGCTTCTGGGTTGTCCATTCTTACAGACACGAAGTATTTTGGAGGAAAGAATGAAGACCTGACCACTGCGCGAAGCTTCAACTTCTGTCCGATTTTGCGGAAGGACTTTATCATTGATGAATATCAGATTATTGAAGCCAAGTCAATGGGAGCGGATGTGATCTTGCTAATTGCAGCGGCATTGGCGCCTGAAGAGGTGCAAAAACTAGGAGTATTCGCTCAATCGCTAGGGTTGGAAGTGCTATTGGAAGTACATAGTAGAGAAGAACTGGAGCAATCGTTAAATCCAAATGTAGATTTGTTAGGAGTAAATAACCGTAACCTTTCGACATTTGAGACGACTATTCAGACTTCTAAAGAGTTAGCTGAACTGATCCCAAGTGAGTTTCTGAAGGTTTCCGAAAGTGGCATCAGTGATCCGGAGGC
>JAMWZA010000251.1 GCA_024305105.1 Marinoscillum sp. | reverse complement strand
GAAATAATAATTTAATAAAGAATAAAATTCTGTTAATATCAGTGTTTATTCATTCTCAAACTGAAAATTAAGATATGCTGATTTAAGCTCACGTAAGGCATGGGACTCATTGAGTGACTCTGCACGATCTATCCCTGTAGTGTAAATGGATTCGGCACGATCTGTGTTGCCCAGGTCTGAATGGAGTGCAGCAGCGTGGTAGTACGTACCGATGTAGTCAGGGTGATTTTCTAACAAATTGTCAAACAATTCCGCACTTTTAGATTTATTAGTATGGAGATATTCAAGTGCGAGAGCATATTTGGAAAAAGCATCGTTGGGATCTTCCTGGATAAATTTTTCAAGCTGTCTTATACGGTCTTCATTCATCGCACTGATTTTTATTTATTTGATTATTACCTAACTTCGAAAGCAAATTTAATAAGCCATATTTTCCCATAAATTTTATGAAAATACTTGTTTGTATAACGCACGTTCCGGATACAACATCAAAGATTTCTTTTACGGACAACAATACCAAGTTTGATAAGACTGGCGTACAGTTTATCATCGGACCCTATGATGATTATGCATTGGCCAGAGCAGTTGAACTTAAGGAAGCCAATGGAGGCTCCATCACTGTTTTGAACGTAGGAGAAGCAGAGACCGAACCGACGATAAGAAAAGCACTTGCCATTGGAGCAGACGATGCAGTAAGAGTAAATGCTTTCCCATCGGATGCCTTTTTTGTAGCTAAACAAATAACAAAAGTAGCCAAAGAAGGTGAATATGATCTCATTTTGATGGGACGTGAATCAATCGACTTCAATGGAGGTCAGGTTCATAGCATGGTAGGAGAACTGATGGGATTACCGTCTGTTTCCCCTGTGATGGTACTCGATGTAGAAGGCAATACAGCTAAGATACAGCGTGAAATAGAAGGTGGTAAAGAGTTCATGGAATTGGAACTACCGTTTGTTGCTGGATGTCAGGAGCCAATCGCCGAATGGAAGATTCCAAACATGAGAGGAATCATGTCTGCACGTTCGAAACCCCTTAACGTAGTAGAGCCTACAGGTGATGCGTCTTCTGTGAAAGCAGAGACATTTGAAATGCCTCCGGCCAAAGGTGATGTCAAACTCATCGATCCAGAAAACCTGGATGAATTAGTGAATCTATTGAAGAACGACGCAAAAGTATTATAAGATGTCAGCATTAGCATTTGTAGAATTAGAAGAAGGAATAGCGAAAAAATCGTCATTGGAAGCAGTCAGTTATGCTTCATCTGTTGAGAGTGATGTTACGGCGATTGTGTTTGGAGCGATGAACGATGGTGAGGCTGACAAGATTGGCACAGCTGGAGCAGGGAAGGTGCTTCACGTATCAGACGATCAGTTGGCTCAGCCCAATATCATGGCATATGCTTCGGCCATTTCGGAAGCAATGGAAAAGGAGGGAAGCTCCCTTCTTGTATTGGCAAAGTCTTCACTTGGAGATCCGGTTTCTGCTCGTGTGGCCATCAAAACAGATGCCTCTCTAGCGGCTAACGTGGTTGATTTGCCAGATACCTCTGATGGGTTTAAAGTAAAGTGTAGTATTTACACAGGGAAAGCCTTTGTGATCAATACCCTCACAGGTGATAAGAAAATATTAGGATTGAAAAAGAATGCTGTTGCTGTGAAAGAAGATGGTGGGTCAGCATCAGTTGAGAAGTTTGCTCCAGGAAAGAGTGATGAGGACTTCAAGGTGAAGGTAACCAACCGTGAAAAAGCGACAGGTGAAATATTGTTGCCAGAAGCAGACCTTGTGGTATCAGGCGGCCGTGGACTTAAAGGGCCTGAGAACTGGGGAATGATCGAAGATCTGGCCAAGACTATTGGAGCAGCAACGGGATGTAGTAAGCCTGTATCTGATATGGATTGGAGACCTCACCACGAACATGTTGGTCAAACAGGTGTCAAAGTGAGTCCTTCTTTATACATTGCGGTCGGAATAAGTGGAGCTATCCAGCATTTAGCTGGAGTCAACTCATCAAAATATATTTTAGTAATTAATAAGGACCCAGAAGCGCCATTTTTTAAAGCAGCTGACTATGGAGTAGTTGGTGATGCTTTCGAAGTGGTACCTAAACTAACTGAGGCTATCAAAGCGCAGCAAGGTTAATGGCAGAAAAGATTAAACTAGAAATACTCGGACTTTCTTCAAGTCAGTCACAGTCGGGCTCATTTGCCCTTGTATTGGGAGAAGTAGGCTCTAATAGAAGACTACCGATCATAATTGGGATGTTTGAAGCGCAGGCAATTGCCATAGAGATTGAAAAAATCACTCCCAATAGGCCCATGACCCATGATCTCTTTAAATCATTTGCTTACAATATTGGCTATGATATCAAGGAGATCTACATTTCTGACTTGAAGGAAGGAGTATTCTTTGCAAAAATACTCTGTGACAGTAATGGTAAAGAGTTTGAAATTGATGCACGACCATCTGACGCTATTGCGATAGGTCTCCGATTCGATGTTGATATCTATACCAATGAATCAATTCTTACCGAAGCGGGTATTGTGCTGACGGATGAAGAGGAAGAAATCACAGATGTCAAGCAAAAATCCAGTAAATCTAGCAAACCGGAGCCCGTGGCTAAGAAGATGGAGGATATGCCATCTGATCAGCTAAATAAGCTACTCGATGATGCGCTTGCTCAGGAGGATTATGAGCGGGCTGCAAAAATAAGAGACGAAATCAATCGAAGAAATTAATTTTCATGGACTTTCTAAGGGCTGGTCTAGGCCTCATTTTTATTCTTGGGGTGGCATTTGCCTTTTCGCTTAACCGAAAATCCATCGATTGGAGACTCGTCGGTACAGGTGTCGGTTTACAAATAATTTTCGGAGTACTCATTACGCAAATAGACTTTGTGCGTATAGCCTTTAACTGGGTGAGTAATAAATTTGTGGTGCTATTAAGCTTTGCTGATGAGGGGTCAGACTTTCTTTTCGGCAGCTTGATGGATACAGAAAATATGGGTTTTATCTTCGCTCTGAAGGTCCTTCCGACGGTTATCTTTTTCTCAACACTCACATCTGGATTGTACTATCTGGGAATCCTCCAGTGGATTGTGAAAGGGATTGCCTGGATCATGGCGCGAACAATGAAATTGTCTGGAGCGGAGTCTTTATCAGCTGCTGGAAACATTTTTTTGGGACAAACTGAAGCCCCTCTTTTGGTAAGGCCATTTGTTCCGAACATGACACGATCTGAGCTGATGTGCCTGATGACAGGAGGTATGGCTACTATCGCTGGTGGAGTATTGGCTGGTTATGTTGCATTTTTGGGAGGAGGAGACCCTGCTTCACAGGAGAAATTTGCAGCTTACCTGCTGAGTGCATCTATTATGAACGCACCTGCTGCTATAGTGATGTCCAAAGTGATGCTGCCAGAGCTTTACAAAGAACAAATCAACACAGACCTCACAGTATCTACAGATACGATGGGCGTGAACCTCGTGGATGCACTGGCTAGAGGAGCTTCTGACGGGTTAAAACTTGCGCTGAATATTGGAGCCATGCTTTTGGCCTTCATTGCCATTATTGCTGCAATCAACTACATTTTGATGGCTATTGGTGATTTCAGCGGACTAAATGCACTCATTGTTTCTTCAACAGATGGTAGTTTTGATGGCTTTTCATTGGAATACTTGCTGGGGCAGATTTTTCGGGTGTTTGCCTTTATGATTGGAGTTGATTGGGATCAGTCACTTCAAGTAGGTAGTTTGCTTGGACAGAAGGTAGTTGTCAATGAATTTGTGGCCTACTTAGGGTTGTCAGAGTTTGTGGCCGAGGGCGTACTGAACGAAAAGTCAGTGGTGATAGCGACTTATGCATTGTGTGGGTTTGCTAATTTTAGCTCCATAGCCATACAGATTGGAGGGATAGGAGGAATGGCACCGACTCAGCAAGGAAACATCTCTAAGCTTGGCATGAGGGCTTTAATCGCTGCTACACTAGCTACTATGATGACGGCAGCTATAGCCGGTGCGTTAATGGGTTGATCTAAATTTTTTTCAGAAGCGAATCAAACATTAACCGGGCAGATGCCGGGTTGGTCGCCAAAGCGATGTTGTGCACATCACAGATACGCATGAGCATTTGTACATCCGGTTCATGGGGATGCTTGTCCAACGGGTCTCTAAAGAATATCACCATATCTAGTTTTTTCTCTGCAGCTTCAGCAGCTATCTGTGCATCTCCTCCTAGCGGTCCAGACAAGTAACGATGTACTTTTAATCCCGCATTTTCTACATGAGATCCGGTAGTACCCGTGGAGATCAATTCAATTTTCTCTAAATACTCCTTGTATTGAAGTAGAAAGGCCACCATTTCAGCCTTTTTCCCATC
>JAMWZA010000250.1 GCA_024305105.1 Marinoscillum sp. | reverse complement strand
TTTAAGTTAATAAATTCGCTTCTTGGAATATTAATATGAAGGGAAGCTAAAGGTTGGGCGAGGCGCCGCTGCGATCGATGACTGGTTGTCCGCCCCAACCTTAGGAGCATCAAAGAAGATCTTTCTGAAAGATGTATTTATTCTAAATATCTACAAAATGGAAGCAATACTGCCTGGACTGACACTCTTGCTTTGTTAGACTCAATGATTCACATATAAGAGTTAGTGGCACTTGGTGTTTGATAATACTTTCTTTGTAGGTGCTTGGCAGAAGCTTTGAATTGGATTACATCATTATGCGTACGGCTTTAGCAAAAGTCTATCTTTAACTTCAAGACATTGGCATTCTATCAACATCAGATGCTCCGAAAAGCTAAACCAGTGCGTAATTCTTGATCAGACGATCAACCTGATTGTTTCCAAATTAACACCTCATTGATTTGGCATTAAAAAAACAAAATCCAGGACCCAAGAAGTGTCAACGCTTTATATCAATCAATTCGGCGCAAATTTTAAACCGTTCGCCGAAATATATGTCCAGTCTAGATTGAAATGAACTAAGTTCACTATGCCAACTAAAAGTTTATAGAAATTATGAAGTCTAAATACTATCCAGGACCTAACGCCATTCTAAATGCCACCCGAATAGAAGTGTATCAGCTTTTGTCGGACAAGTATGGATCACAACAACCGGAAATCAGCAATCGCTCACGAGATGGGCTCGGCAAAATGAATTTTAGTTTAGACCGATTATTCACCGTCGTTCATAACAACTGACAAAAATAGCCCCTCAAACAGCCATACTTAAGTTGATTGAGGAGCCTTAACGTTTCGGTTTATTAAGCTTGCGCCCAGTTACTTGTCATGCGATACATCTGATTGAACAGGTCACGCACTATTTCAACCATATCTTCTTTCATCTCATCAGGTAGTAAGTTGATTAGATGAGCGATTTCATCATCACTAATTCCGGTGGAGTGGTTCTCCTCGGTTTCCTGATGTTTCTTACCAAAGTACTCAAGCTGATCATACAAATCAGCGTTTTTAAGCACTGGATGAATTACTGCTTTGAATTTATCAAAAGTGATCTCCAACACCTCGATCATCAACATTCTAGCTACCGGATGATCGTATTGCTGTACATACCTGTTAAATGAATAAATGGTTCTTCGAACCTCAAGTGTCTCGTCAGCCCATGTTTTAGAGATTAGATCAGCACCCTGAAACTCTTTAAAATGACCAGACATAAAAGCCAGATCGTTTAGGTACCATTCCCAGTGATTCGAGTCTTCGTCACTATGGGTATTCACACTCTCTTTCAATTCATTCAACTCTCCTTCATATCGGACTAGCTGCATGACATCCTTAAATCCAAGAACAAAGAAGAGCATTCTGGGAATGAACTTTAGTTTGTCTTGAATGGAATCATCCGATTTTAGCTTTTGATGGAGCGGGTTCGAAGCAAATTTCTCTGCTCCCAAAATAAATTCTTCTCTTAGCTGTACATCCAACTCCTCTACTTGAGCTGAGGTAACTGATCTTTCTGTCTTGATTTTCATGTGAGTATCTAATTATAGTTAAAAATTAATTACGTTATATGTGATTATAAACCCTAAACCACTCTTTGCTCCAGCTAGCATTGAAGTAATCGGGTACAAAATCTTAATTGAAAGGATTTGAGTAACGTAGGCGGTAAATCGTTTCTTTTAAGCTAACTACCAGCTGATACTAAATGTGCAAGATTGTCCACCTTTTCTTCTGGTTTCTTTTGACTCATCAAGTTCTACTTTGGTGCGAATAGAACCCGCTGGTTTAAATCTTCTTACGATTTGTAGAATTAGCCCCTCTTCGAACTTACTTGGGTATGGCGTATGACATACCATTTCGGCAGTTTTAGTCTCCGCATCATATTTCTCTAATCGATAATGCCCAATTCCATCTAGCATTAAACCATTCTCAGGGTTAAACATGGCTTTCCCATCCTTCCTATGGTTCATGTGATAAGCAATATCCAGTGACTGCAAAGCTTCTTTTAAATTATTAATTGGTGGGAATTGAGCGTTATCGATTACCGCTTTTCCAATTAAGAAAAGGTTCATCTCACCAAATTGATTTTTCACTTCCTCAAATGCATTGAGGAATTTCTGTAGATCATAAAACGTATTGGGGTCCTCATTATATTCCAGACCATGGTTCTTAAGAATAGCTAACCGGCTCTCTTTTGACATAGAACCTACTATAAATGGTTGAATAGCATTGGTCTCAATTCCTTTTTCAAAGGATTTAAATTCGCTCATTACTTCTAATGGTTTAGTTGATAATTGTTAATAAAAAATGACTTGTAATCCAATGCAAAATCACAAAACGTGCGTGGATCTCGATTGATTAACCGCATTAAATCGGATGTATGGTGATCATAGTGATTCTGCTGTATGGATTGGTATATTTCACTCAGCATTTGCACTCTCCATTGAGGTAGGCCTTTCGACTTCATTTTTTGTATCACCTGCTCCAGGTCGGCATCTATGTATTCATAAGCGCTTTGATGTTTAGCACTAAATATGTCAACTATATCGTCCACTGTATATGACTTATCCCCTGTGATACACCATACATTCTTTTCAAACTTCTCGCCTTGTGATAATTGGATTAATACCTGATAGCTGGCAAGTGCTACATCTCTTACATCAATGTAATTGACTTTACCACTTCCCATTGGCTGAATAATTTTGCACTCTGGAGTCGGAGGAAAGTGATTAATGAAATTCTGCATAAAAAACACCGGTCTGAGGATAATGCCATTCATATTTGAGTTTTCGAAAAGCGTTTCCATCGCCTGAAGTCGCTGACTAACCACATTGTGAGGCGAAAGCTCAACTCCAGCACCACTTATCACCACATAGTGACAAACGCCACTGGCTTCACAAGCCTGAACAATGTGACGCGCATGCATAGCCATGGAAGGCGAATCAGGGATTACCACAAATACCTGATTAAACCCATCAGCAGCCTCCAAAAGACCATCCACCTCATCATAGTCTATTAACACAAAATCATCATAAGCCTGATCGGGTACTTCTTCTTTATGAAAAGCTGCACGGGCATACTCTCCTGATTCATGATATAACTTCATAACGTGAGACCCTACAGTACCTGATGCTCCTAGAATCAGCGTTTTTGTTCCTTTCATTCACGCAAAACAGTTAATTGGCTGATAATCTATTAATATTTTAGGAATTTTTGACGTTATATGTTATATTTTTAACATTATTAAATTAATAATTTTCGCATACAATGCATTTAGCTTGCATAATCGATCAATAATCATAAATTTGAGCTTTCCAATAGCTTTTTCTTTTCTTGGCATGCTACATAACGTCAAAAAGATTTTCTAATATAACTGTTTTTTACTTATTAAAACTACTTCTTTGAGAAAGTCATTTTTATCAATAAAGTCCATCAGGCCTGCTGAGTTAGTTTACACCATCTTAAGTATAAGTGGGGTCAGTTCAATTCTCCTGCTTGTAATGTCCATTCTCGAATCATCGGTTTTAATTGGTGTGCTCAGCGTAATAGCCTTCATCTCAATTATTGGTCTCAGTTATGTCATTCATCAACTTATATTCAAAAAAGCTGATGAAGCTATGCGTTTAAGTCATTTAATCGTAAATGCTCATGACCCTGCAGGGGAGCTCAATCAAAGCTTTGATATTGATTTACTGATTGAACATCTTCAGCGTGTTCAGCTTCGGACAACTACAACTACTAGTTTTTTAAAGGATGTGAGAGAGGGAGATTTCTTTACGAATTACTCGTCTCAAGGAGATGGGGACTTTCTTGGTAAGGAAGCAAATGAACTGCGAAGAAACATCACTGATTTTGTGACCGAACAACGCATCATTCTCGATGAAGCGGGAAAAGATGGGGATCTACAAAAACGAGCAGAAACGGATGGCAAATCCGGCGCCTGGCTTATCCTCTCCGAATCGTTGAATGAACTTTTGGAAGCCATTTCCAACCCGATCAAACAGGTCATCCATATGGTGAAAGCCATGTCCGAAGGTGACCTTACCAAACGTTATGAAGGTCAGGCAGCAGGAGACTTAAATGAATTGGTAATCGGACTCAACCTGTCACTGGAAAACTTATCAACCTTAGTGGAGTCAATTACAAAATATTCTGAAAGCATTCAGGAACAGGTGGTGGACATGCGTGTGAGTGGCAGTGAGATGGCCTCCAGCACTCGAGAAATAGCCACTTCGATTGGTCAAATGAGCCATGGTGCACAAACTCAGGTGCAGAAAGTAGATGAGTCATCGAATCTGATCGAACACATACTTTCAAGCTCTAAGTCAATGAGTGATCAATCACATTCCATCAATCAAGCAGCAAAAGCCAGTGTTCAAAACTGCCTACGAGGCACAAATATTGTGAATGAT
>JAMWZA010000025.1 GCA_024305105.1 Marinoscillum sp. | reverse complement strand
ACGGGTCTTTTGAAACCGCTGGTTCAGGCGATTATGTGGTCTATCAAGATGGTATGGAGTATGCAACATTCACAGGATCATCATTCAGCATTGATGAAGATGGAGAGTACTATGTGGAGTGGGTTTCAGATATCCTAAATCCAAATAGCTGTACCTCTACTTCTCCTACATTTACGGTTGATATTGTGGATGTAATAGAGGAGCTACCTGTCATTACAATAAATGGTTCGCTTACATTATGTGATGGTGATACTGTTAATTTATCAGCCCCTGATGGCTTTACGTACTACTTGTGGTCCAATGGAGAAACTACACAGGAGATTACTGTAGATGAAGCCGACACTTATACCGTACAAGTTGGAAACACCTTCTCTTGTCTTTCTGAAGAGTCTGAAGAAGTGGATGTTGAAGTATTGGATAAGGTAGAATTCCGACTATATAACACTGATATTCAAACGGTAGTAACCGATGGTCAGAGCTTCACTGCATGTGAAGAGGTGGATTTCCGTACCTGGGATATTGAAAACGACGGGTCTTTTGAAACCGCTGGTTCAGGCGATTATGTGGTCTATCAAGATGGTATAGAGTATGCAACATTCACAGGATCATCATTCAGTATTGATGAAGATGGAGAGTACTATGTAGAGTGGGTTTCAGATATCCTAAATCCAAATAGCTGTACCTCTACTTCTCCTATATTTACGGTTGATATTGTGGATGCAATTGAGGAACTACCTGTCATTACTGTGGGTGGTTCGCTTACTTTATGTGATGGTGATGAGGTTACCTTGTCAGCTCCTACTGGATTCGCTCATTACTTGTGGTCCAATGGGGAAACCACACAGGAGATTGCTGTGGATGAAGCCGACACTTATACAGTACAAGTTGGAAACTCCCTCTCTTGTCTTTCAGAAGAATCTGAAGAAGTGGATGTTGAGGTAAGTGAAATAGTAGATTTCCTTCTATACAATTTTGATACTGAAAACACAGTGATTGAAGGGCAAAACTTCATCGGATGTGAGAAAACAACCTTCCAAACGCGTGAGTTTGCAGACTATACTGATTATCAAGACGATGGTTCGGGAACTTTCATTCTCTATAAGGATGGTGTTCAATTGGAGCAAACAAATGGAGTGTCAATCTCAATTGAAGAAGATGGGGAGTACTTTGTTGAGTGGGTTTCAGATGTTTTGAATCCTGATGCATGTACCACTGTGTCACCTACATTTACAGTAGATATACTTGATGAAGTTGATGTAATGCCAGTAATCATAGCAGATGGTCCTTTGGCTTTCTGTGAAGGTGGTACTGTAACTCTTTCAGCTACAACAGGTTTTACTCATTACCAATGGATGCGTAATGGTACTGTTCTTCAAAACAACAGTGAAACACTTGAAGTGACAAAAGCTGGAGATTATACGGTAGAAGTGGCTAATGCACCATTCAGTGCAAATTATAACTTCTGTGCAAGCGAAACTTCGGCGGTTGTAAAAGTTCGCGTGTTTGCTGAGCTGGATCTTGATCTAGAAGTTGATGGAAATGATGTTGATAACATGGAAGTTGTCGACGTTTGTGGAGAAGATGAGGCTGTTTTAGAAGTAGACGGACTTCCGGGTGGTTCTTACCAAGTAACCTGGTACTTAGACGGTACAGCAATAACAGGCCTGAGTGCCAGAGCCTCTTCTATTGAAGTGATGCAGAGTGGTGTTTACTATGCCGAGGTAACTCAGAGTGTTGGTAACATCAATGACAATACTTCTTTATGTGTGACTGCTACGAATCCAGTAGTTCTTAATTACTATGAAATACCTGATGCTGTGTCAATTACTGATCCAGGTGCAGGTACTTTCTGTGAAGGAGAGGTAGATGTTACGCTTACAGCTGATGCTGGAGCTGCGTTCTACCAGTGGTACTTAGATGGAGATGAAATTGGTGAGCCTATTTCATCCAATGAACTTCATGTGACTGTAGAAGGAGATTACACAGTGGAAGTATTGGCACATGAAGATGGGTGTGCTAGTGAGCTTTCTAATGTCATTACAATTGAAGAAGTTCCTCTTCCATCAACATCAGGCTTGACTGTTTCATCCGAAGCAGATTGTGGAGCAGGAGTAGTTGTGACTTTCACTGGAACATCTCCAGAGTTTGCTTATCAGTTGATTAACTTCAATACTGACGAGCTTATTGGTAATCAAGTAACAGGAGCATCTGCAAGTGTAGAGGTTTCTTACCCGGATATAGCTGAGAGTACTCCAGTTTATGTGCAAGTATCTTATGCTGATGGTACAGGAGGATGTACTGCCGAGACATCTGGTTCTGTTGCTTTGACACCTAATAATTTAATGCTTGAGTTAGAAGGTGCAACACTTCGTGTGGTTACATCCGGAACGGTATTGACTATAGCAGGTACCAATCAAATCAGATGGTTTAGAAACGATGTGGAGATGGTCAATAAAGAAGGCGCAACATCCATTACAGTGATTGATGCTGCTACTTATCGAGTAGAAGCGGATTATGCAGGAGGATGTACCATTACTTCTAATGCCATTGATCTCTCGGCAGGAGGCAGGGTTTCACCTACCACAGCTGGTGAAAACATCGTTGCTAATACTTATCCTAACCCTACAGTAGATGTAGTGAACCTGGATATACCTGGTGATGTGCTCGGGACAGTTAAAGTTCAAATAATGACTCTTTCTGGTCAGATTGTGATCTCTGAAAGTTTCGAGAAAAATGCAGAGCAGTTTGTTAAAGAATTCGACGTTTCACGATTGAACGCTGGAATCTATAACCTGACTGTAACGCAGGGAAATAAAGTTGAAAACATCAGAATCGTTAAAAAATAACAATCATGAGAAAGATACTTAGTTATATAATGATAACAGGGATGGCGCTATATGCCATCTCCTGTGCCGAACCGGTAGAGCCTACCTCAACCAATATGTCCTATGGCGATTGGGTGGTAACAGAATACTACGTAAACGGCCAGGCAGCTGGAAGTGGTGGTTCCACATCTTCTACATTGGTTTTTGATAGGTTTACTCTCGAAAGAGATGACTCATTTGTCTTAACTGATGATAACGGGTTTGTCTATGTTGGCAATTGGGTAGCAACTGATACTAATTTAACCCTTACTGCAGAAGATAGTACAGTTTTCGATTTTGCAATCGTGTTCCAGTCTTACGAGAAGTTGCATTTACTGCAAACGATTTCTAATCCAACTGCTGGAGATATTCAGATTAGATATCTTATGAACCAGAATGATGCAGATGAATATTGATCTGCGCATTATATAGATGCAAACAAAAAACCCTGACGAATTTTCGTCAGGGTTTTTTTATGGTCAGACGGAATCTGATTAGTCTTTCAGAAAATTCCTAAGCACATAATTCAAAATTCCTCCATGCTTATAGTAAGCAACATCTACAGACGAATCCAACCGTACTTTGGCTTTAAACTCTACAGATGAACCATCAGGTTTTGTAGCAGTCACATCGATTTCTTTACCAGGAGTTAAGCCTGATGAGATTCCATGAATGGCATAAGTTTCATCTCCACTAAGCTCCAGACTGTCTTGAGTTTCACCTTCTAGAAACTGTAATGGCAGAACACCCATTCCCACGAGGTTGGATCGGTGTATACGCTCATAACTCTCAGTGATGACAGCTTTTACGCCTAGAAGTGTAGTTCCTTTGGCTGCCCAGTCCCTGGACGACCCTGATCCGTACTCTTTACCACCAATGACCACCAAAGGCGTATTATCTTCCTGATACTTCATAGCAGCATCATAAACGGGCATTTCTTCACCAGTAGGATGATAGGTAGTCCATCCGCCTTCCCGGTTGGCTAACTTGTTTTTTATGCGCACATTGGCAAAAGTTCCTCTCATCATTACTTCATGGTTTCCTCTACGAGAACCATAGGAGTTGAAATCTTTTTGCTGAACACCATGTTCCGTTAAGTATTGTCCGGCAGGGTGCTCTGGCTGAAATTTACCAGCAGGAGAAATATGGTCAGTTGTAACCATATCGCCCAGCTGAAGCAAAACCTTAGCCCCTTCAATATCTTCAGGCTCTGCCACATCCTCAGATATATCCTTAAAGAATGGAGCTTCCTGAATATAGGTTGATTGATCATCCCATTTGTAGATATTTCCTTCTGGAGCATTTAATCCTTGCCAGGCATCATCCCCATCGAAAATGGTCTCGTACGTACGCTTATAATCCTCTGGCGTTACGACCACATCCATGATTTCATTGATTTCTTCCAATGTTGGCCAGATATCTTTTAGGTATATGGCTTCTCCGTTCGAGTCGATACCAAGTGGCTCATTGTTCATGTCAAAGTCCATACGCCCGGAAAGCGCATATGCAACAACGAGCATTGGAGATGCCAGGAAGTTCATTTTAATATTTGGGTGAATTCTGGCTTCAAAGTTTCTGTTTCCCGATAGGGCAGAACACACCACCAAATCGTTTTCAATCACCGCTTTCTGTACTTCGGGCATCATGTCGCCAGAATTACCAATACATGTAGTACATCCATAACCTACTGTATGAAACTTTAGTGCTTCCAGGTAAGGTAGAAGATGTGCTTTTTCGAGGTAATCCGTCACTACCCTCGAACCCGGAGCAAGAGATGTTTTTACCCATGGCTTTACATTCAGTCCTCTTTCTACAGCTTTTTTGGCGACAAGTCCAGCGCCGATCATTACGCTCGGATTGGAAGTATTAGTACATGAAGTAATGGCAGCTATCACTACAGCTCCATCAGATAGGTTGTAACTGACATCTCCACGCTTCATCGGTATACTCTTGATGCCTGTTTCTACCTCTATTGGCTCAACAGCCTGACCACCTTCGTAAGCCCAGTTGCCGGTACGTTCCTGTACGGGAATGTAGGTACGGCTATGTGACTCTTTTAGTAAACTGATAATTTGATCTTTAGCATCTTTCAGCAAGATTTTATCCTGAGGTCGTTTCGGTCCGGAAATTGTTGGTTCGACTGTACTCAAGTCCAATTCGATCTCACCCGTGTACTGAATGGTGTCTTCAGGATTTCTCCAAAGCATATTTTCTTGAGCATACTTTTTGACCATTTCTACATGCTCCTTAGATCGATTTGTTTTCAGCATATAAGCTAAGGTCTGATCATCTATCGGCCAATGTGTGTCCGTACAACCAAACTCAGGAGACATGTTACTAATGGTTCCTCTATCTGGAACAGTTAAATGAGCAAGCCCAGGACCAAAGATTTCAACGATTTTGCCTACTACTCCATAGTCACGAAGGAGTTTGGTTACCGTTAATACCAAATCAGTAGAGGTGGCTCCCTCAGGAAGGGATCCGGTTAACTTAAGGCCTACCACTTCAGGTAGAATCATGTAGATTGGTTGGCCGAGCATGGCTGCTTCTGCCTCTATTCCGCCAACACCCCATCCAAGAACGCCTATTCCATTGACCATCGGAGTGTGAGAGTCAGTACCAACAAGCGTATCTGGCAATAAATAACCATCTCTTTCAATCACCCCTTTTGCCAAATATTCCAGATTCACCTGATGGCAAATTCCCATTCCTGGAGGAACTACTGAAAAATTACTAAAGCCTTTTTGTGCCCATTTCAATAGTTTATATCGTTCTTCATTACGCTGATATTCCAGGTCCACATTTTTCTTGTAGGAGTTTTGTGTTCCAAAAAAATCGACCATTACAGAATGGTCTATGACCATGTCAGCTGGCACTACAGGGTTTGTTTTTCCAGTATCTTTTCCTTTTCTGGCCACTTCAGATCGAATAGAAGCAATATCTACTACCGCTGGAACGCCCGTAAAGTCCTGCATGAGAACCCTGGCCGGGGAATACGGAATATCCTTGTTTCCGGCTGTTTTTTGCCAGTTCAGCAAAGTTTCCAAATGATCTTCTGTGACTGCAAAATCATCGTAGTTGCGGATAGCATTCTCCAAAAGAATCCGAATAGCATAAGGAAGGCTTTTTACTTCCGGTCTTTTTTGAGATAATTCCCGTAGTGAAAAGTATTTGTGTTTTCCGAGTGGAGTGGTAAGTTCCTTTTCTATACCAAAAAAATCCTGTGGCATATTAAGCAGTTTTAATGATTTATAGACATGATTATACCTTTCCAACCAATTCAACCGGTCATCTGTTATAATTTCCTTGGATTCTTAATAGTCTACCATAATTGATTTGGGGGTTTATGATGAAGATTTTTGAGATTTAGATAACTTTGGCGTTTGTCTGATTTTAGAGAAAATTCATAGCACATGGCATTTGATATTGATATGATTAAAAAGGTCTATGAAACGATAGGCCAAAGAGTGAATAAAGCGAAAGAGGTAACGGGTAAACCGCTTACACTCGCAGAAAAGATTTTGTATAGTCACCTTTACGAAGGCGAGCCAAAAGAGGGGTTTAAAAGAGGTGAGTCATACGTGGATTTTGCTCCAGACAGAATTGCTTGCCAGGATGCCACCGCTCAGATGGCGCTTTTACAGTTTATGCAAGCAGGAAAAGAGAAAGTAGCTGTTCCAACTACAGTACACTGTGATCACCTGATCCAGGCTAAAGTAGGAGCCGCAGCTGATTTACAGAATGCAATCAACTCTTCCAATGAGGTTTTCAATTTTTTGGAATCTGTTTCGAACAAATACGGAATTGGATTTTGGAAACCCGGTGCTGGTATCATTCATCAGGTAGTTCTTGAAAACTATGCATTTCCAGGTGGAATGATGATTGGTACGGATTCCCATACGGTAAATGCTGGTGGCCTTGGTATGGTTGCAGTGGGTGTTGGTGGTGCCGATGCTGTGGATGTAATGGCAGGTATGCCATGGGAGCTTAAATTCCCTAAACTAATAGGTGTGAAGCTTACTGGAAAGCTAAATGGCTGGACTGCACCGAAGGATGTTATATTAAAAGTAGCTGGTATACTTACCGTAAAAGGTGGTACTGGAGCTATTGTAGAATACTTTGGCGATGGCGCTGAAAACATGTCGTGTACTGGAAAAGGTACCATTTGTAATATGGGTGCTGAAATAGGTGCCACTACTTCTACGTTTGGATACGATGCGTCTATGGAACGCTACCTAAGAGCAACCGGACGAGACGAGGTGGCTGATCTGGCTAATGGTGTGAAAGAACATCTGACTGGTGATGCGGAGGTTTATGCCAATCCCGAACAATATTTTGATCAGGTGATCGAGATCAATCTAGATAAGTTGGAGCCGCATGTAAATGGACCGTTCACACCAGATTTAGCAACTCCTGTTTCAGAAATGAGTGCGAAAGCCAAGGAGAATGGATGGCCTGAAAAGGTTGAGTGGGGATTGATTGGTTCATGTACCAACTCTTCATACGAGGACATTTCCAGAGCTGCATCTATTGCAGAGCAGGCTTTGGCGAAAGGGTTAAAGCCGGCAGCTGATTTTGGAATTAATCCAGGATCGGAACAAGTGAGATATACTATAGCTCGTGATGGCTTTATCGATACGTTTGAGAAGCTTGGCACTAAAGTATTTACCAACGCTTGTGGGCCATGTATCGGCCAGTGGGATAGAGCAGGAGCGGATAAGAAAGAAAAGAATACGATTGTACATTCTTTTAACAGGAACTTTGCGAAGAGAGCGGATGGGAACCCAAATACCCACGCGTTTGTGACCTCACCTGAGATGGTAGCTGCAATTGCGATTTCTGGTAATTTGGGCTTCAACCCAATCACGGATACGTTGACCAATGATAAAGGAGAACAAGTAAAATTAGATCCGCCAACAGGCTGGGAACTTCCTCCAAAAGGATTTGATGTAGAAGATGCAGGGTACATCAATCCAGCAGAAGATGGGTCAGGCGTATCTGTAGTTGTGAATCCAGAATCTAAGAGATTGCAGCTTCTAGAAGGCTTTACTCCATGGGATGGGAAAAACATCACTGGCGCTAAGCTCTTGATCAAGGCACAAGGCAAATGTACGACGGATCATATTTCTATGGCTGGTCCATGGTTGAGGTTCAGAGGTCATCTGGATAATATTGCCAATAACACTTTGACAGGTGCTGTAAACGCATTCAATGGTGAAACTGACAAGGTGAAAAACCTTCTGACTGGTGAGTATGGTGGAGTACCTGATGTTCAAAGGGCCTATAAAGCCGAAGGAATCCCGACCATTGTTGTGGGTGATCATAACTATGGTGAAGGATCCTCCAGAGAGCATGCAGCGATGCAGCCGAGACACCTTGGAGTTAGAGCTGTTCTTGTGAAATCGTTCGCTCGAATTCATGAAACAAATTTGAAGAAGCAAGGAATGCTTGCATTGACCTTTGCCAATGAAGCGGATTATGATAAGATCCAGGAAAATGATACGATCAATTTCCTTGACTTAACTGATTTTGCTACTGGCAAGCCATTGACGCTTGAGTTTGTACATGAAGATGGTTCTAAAGATGTGGTAGTGACGAATCATACATACAATGAAGGTCAAATCGCATGGTTCAAAGCGGGTTCTGCATTGAACCTAATCAAAGAGATGAACAAGTAAGGATTTGTTTACTTTTCTTAAAGACTTAAAAGTCAGCTAAATCGGCTGGCTTTTTTTGTGTCTAAGAAATATAACACCACTGCATATTGAACGTTTTATTCGTAATTATCCTGTTATTGACGAAATTGTATTGTTGTGAATGTTAATCAAAGGAATTCTTTAATGCTATTTGTGACAGTACTATTAAGTGTTGGTTGCAATGATGACAAGCAAGTAAATAAAGGTTGTGACGAGACTGACCTCTTAAATAGTTTCACAACCTCTGCAGGGCTGGATATCTATATCTACCAGAATGGCGACTTGTACATCAATGACGATACAGGTTGCAATTACGAGTTGCAGTATTTTGATCCTTCGTTCGTGGATAAATATGAAAAAGCAGCTAGTGGGCAGGTTTATTTCAAAGAAGGTGATGTGATGGTGCCTGTTGTTCAACAGATCAATGAAGGGTTTGATGGGTACCTAGAATTCACGGATCTGATTATAGCATCAGTTGATGAGTTAGCATCTAAAGTTTGGACAAACTTCACTTTGCTAAGTCCGGAAACTCCATCAGTGAGTGAGTATGTCACACTTTTTTCGTGCATATTGGATGGTGAGTGTGATTTTCTGGATAATAGGATAGATCTCATAAGTCACGAGAATAATGCTGCCGTCAAGTTTCAGACTGTGTCACCTGGAGCCGATATGGTTACTTCCAAATCTTCAGTGAGTACTACTTTAACATATTTTGAACTTGGAGACGACTTATGGTTTCAGTGCAAGTATTACATTGAGTCTGGTATTCCATATAGTCTTGTGGATTTTGAGTCTGTTTATTTCGAGGAATCTCCGGGTCCACGAGTAGTAATTTCGGGGGGACAGATCGCGTTAGAAAATAAATTTGGTTCAAAGATTCTTTACAGGAACGAAACAGATATTAAAGTGCCAGAAAAAAAATGGTTTACTGTTAAACTACACCTCGTGTTGAGCGATACCGATAATGGCATAATTGAAGTCTGGCAAGATGAAAACCTGGTTATAAGTGAAACAGGAATTAATCTACCTACATCAAATGCCATACTTAATTCACTAGAAGTAGGAATTACTGCGTCGGATGTAGCCACTGTGTTGCTGATTGACGATTTGCATCTTTCGGATCAACCGATGGATTAATTGCACGCCTAGAGTTGACTCAAAAAATCAAGGGTATCCACATTGTCAGCATAATCCCATGGTTCGGGTAGTTGACCACCACCAAAAGAGGTGTACCCATTACCAATAATGCACTGAAGCTTATTCTCGTTTACAGAGATGATACGATTCACTTCTTCCTTGTCAGCATACTCATGAGCATGTAAAATCGAAATTGGTGAAACCAGGTTATCGGTTGGTAGCCATAACAAAAATCCATTATCCAGGTGTTTGGTGCCGTTCACCAGTAAAATGGATTTATGGTAGTCGTAGTTGTTGCAGTATTTCGAGTGGTTAGAGATGCCACTAAAGACTTCAATTGACTCGAAAAATTTTCTGGGATCATAGTCTTGAGGTACGAATATTTTGGAAACGTTTCTACAGCCTAACCCAAAATACCAGAAAATATCGTTGCCAAGCGCTTTGAGTTGGTCTTCTGTTTCAGAACCGTCCAAAACGGCAATTGACGTTCGGTTTTTGCGAATAATTTTTGGGTGGTTTTTAAAATAATACTCAAAATAGCGAGCGGTGTTGTCACTTCCTGTGGCGATTAGGGCATCTATTTCATTCAATCGCTCTCTAATCTCCAGGTTTTTCTTAAACCGTGGTTCAATCTCCTCCAGCCAGTTAATGACCAATTGTATAAGGAAGCTATCTTGAGAACTCGTTTTAATCGCTGCAAAATGTCCAGACAGCAGCACACATAGTAAATCATGGAAACCAACTAGCGGAATGTTACCAGCCATGATAATCCCTACGATTTTCGGAACCTCTGGATTAAGTTTAGGATATTTTGACAACCACTGATCCAGCTTTACTCTGGAAAGCATGTAGCTAATGCCCGAAAATGCCCTGGTTACATTGTCTTCGGTAAACCACTGGTTTTGGGATTGGGCCCTATAACTGTATTCAGAAAGATCTTGGGGTGATAAATTCACGATTTTCTCCCCTAATAGTGCAAATGCATTAATTCTTTCGTTGAGAGTCATTTAATTGTCTGGATATTGTTTGCACGCAAACTTATTGTAGATAATTTTGTTCACTGTTGTTGTACAACATAAAATAGTTTCAACATGGCAATAATGATCACAGATGAATGCATCAACTGCGGTGCATGCGAGCCGGAATGCCCAAACACTGCCATCTATGAAGGTGGAGAAGAATGGAAATGGTCTGATGGCACGGATCTGAAAGAGGTTGAAATGGAAGACGGAGCTGTCATAGATGGTGACGCAGACCAGGAGCCTGTTTCAGACGAATTTTACTACATCGTTTCAGGAAAGTGTACTGAATGTACAGGTTTTCATGAAGAACCTCAGTGTGCTGCTGTCTGTCCGGTGGATTGTTGTGTCCCTGATCCAGACTATGAGGAAACGCAAGAAGAGCTCGAAGCTAAGAAAGAGTGGTTGCACGTTTAAAAGCAATTACTTAGAGATATAGAGAAAGCGGGCTTGTCCCGCTTTTTTTATGTCTTTAAATTTCAGAGCTTAACGCATCCGCTTTCTTTTTATCAGGTAAGCACCCAAAATCTTATCAAAACTATCTGCTACGTTGGCCTCTATCATGTCGATCTTGTAAGTGCCACATCTGATCTTTAACTCTTGATACAAAGCGGCCATTCGTTCTTTATACGCTTCTTTGACATCTCTAGGGTTTAGTTTCACACTTTGTTTGGTTTCCAGATCAATGAATCGATGTGGACGGTCGTCAAACTCAAATTCCAACTCTGTCGTATGGTCTGAAACATGAAATATAAGAATCTCATGTTTGTTGTGCTTCAGGTGTTGTAGCGCTTTGAATATTTCATCCAGGTCATTGGCTTTCTGGAACATGTCACTGAATAGGATAACCAATGAACGTTTATGGATTTTCTGAGCGATTTGATGCAATACACCAGAGACATCCGTATTGGTATCACCTTCGCTATCGAGCTGACTGTTCAGATGTGTCAGAAGCTGACTCAGATGAGATTTTGTAGTCTTTAGTGGCGATTGATAGATGATTTTGTCGGAGAACGTAGTAAGACCCACTGCATCGCGCTGAGAGGTAAGTAAATAGGCTAGTGCTGCAGCGCAAACCACAGAGAACTGCAGCTTTTGGTTACCAGGTTTTGGATAGTGCATGGAATTGGACACATCCAGTAGTATCTGCGCTCTGAGGTTGGTTTCTTCTTCAAATTGTTTGGTGTAGAGTCTGTCGGTACGTGCATAGACCTTCCAGTCCACATGGCGGGTACTCTCACCGAAATTGTAAAGCTTATGTTCAGCAAACTCCACCGAGAATCCATGATATGGAGACTTGTGCAGACCGGTAATGAACCCTTCGACGAGCTGTTTCGCCAGTAATTCGAGGTTTTCAAACTGTTTTATATCTGCTAGTCTAATATCCATTGAATCAACGTTATCATTTATTCTCAACGATTCTAATACCAAAGTAACGCATTTTCATCTCACTTCTTAAAAATCACGGTTTGCATTTGTTAATTTATAAATGCTATATTTATCTGCAAATTGATTGAACCGAATCAGTAACAATTTAAGACCAAACAAACATTTAGAATTGTGGAAGAGAATAAGGAAAAAGGGAGAGACGAGATTTATTCGGAAAGAGTGCGAGCGGGGAAGAGAACCTATTTTTTTGATGTGAAGGCTACCAGATCCAATGATTATTACCTGACTATCACAGAAAGTAAAAGAAGGTTTAAGGATGACGGATTTTTCTATGAAAAGCATAAAATCTTCTTGTATAAGGAAGATTTTCACAAGTTCGTAGATGCCTTAAATGAGACGGTAAACCATGTGAAGACCGAACTTCTTCCAGAAGTAGATTTTTCACAATTTGATAACAATGAGTCCGATGAGTCCAAGACAGTGAATGTAGCTGACGAAGACTCGGACCTCAAGTGGGATTAATCTAATAGATATTGAAATAAAAGCTCCCGAGTACGGAGCTTTTTTTATTTTTAGGTCATGAACCGTACTTTGGCCGCCATTATTGGGTTTGTCGTTTTGCTGGGGATTGCCGTATGGTACTTCTCTAACATATTCGCTTACCTCACTATATCTATTGTACTGGCCACAGTGCTTCGGCCTTTAACCAATCAAATCACTCGATTTCAGATCTTCGGGGGGAAAATTCCGAGATTTGTGGCTATTTTGAGTTCGTATGTCGTGGTGATTGCGGTATTGTCCCTTTTTGTATTGCTATTTGTTCCATTGATTTCTGAGCAGATTGAGGTATTGAATTCACTGGAATTCAATGTGGTATATGATTCATTCGTTGCTCCCCTACGTTGGCTAGAGCAGTTTCTTATTGATAATAATCTAACAGAGCAAGGCTCGGGATTTATTGTCAACTCTACTCGCTCGGGATTGCTGGAATTCATTCAGGAGATCAATTTTACCGACGTTTTGAATCACCTCTTATCACTTACTGGGAGCTTTTTTATCGGTGTATTAGCTGTGACGTTCATCACATTTTTCCTGCTGTATGAAAATGGCATTATCCGGAGACAACTGATCGCCTTGATTCCCAATCAATATTTTGAAGTTTTTATATCAGGTCTTTATAAAATTGAGCGGTTGTTGTCAAATTTCCTTTTGGGTATTTTGTTTCAGATGTTCTCCATTTTTAGTTTAGCGTCGATTGGTCTCTCCATAGTAGGCGTGAATTATGCGGTGACCATTGCGGTATTTGCGGCTATTGCTAACCTGATTCCATACCTGGGACCGTTACTCGGTGGGATATTCGGTATTTTAGTGGCTATTAGTACCTCTGGAGACTTTTCTTTTAGCAATGAAAACATCCTTCTGATCATCAAAGTGTTTTCCGTTTTTGGAGCGGTTCAGGCCATTGATAACATAGTCCTCCAACCACTAATTTTCTCGAAAAGTGTAAAAGCTCATCCTTTAGAAATATTTGTCATTATTTTTGTGGGCGCAACCGTAGCTGGGATTCCTGGTATGATTGCAGCGATACCGGTATATACTGTGTTAAGAGTCTCATCTACAGAGATTTATGCTGGGTTTAATCAATACAGAGTATTTAAAAGCAAGA
This sequence comes from Marinoscillum sp., assembly GCA_024305105.1. Lineage (GTDB taxonomy): Bacteria > Bacteroidota > Bacteroidia > Cytophagales > Cyclobacteriaceae > Marinoscillum. Next base: position 35,305 of record JAMWZA010000025.1, on the reverse strand, counting down.
GCTGAGATATGGGATTAAGATGTGGAATTGTAGGGCTTCCCAATGTAGGAAAATCCACTTTGTTTAACGCGCTTTCAAACGCCAAAGCTGAGGCAGCAAACTTTCCTTTTTGTACCATCGAACCAAATGTTGGAGTGATTACAGTTCCAGATGAGCGTCTGGATATATTAAAAGGGCTGGTTAGTCCTGAAAAAGTGGTGCCGACTGTTATCGAGTTTGTGGATATTGCCGGATTGGTAAAGGGTGCCAGTAAAGGCGAAGGTTTGGGTAACCAGTTTCTTGCCAACATTCGTGAAGTAGATGCCATCATCCATGTGGTTAGGTGTTTTGATAATGATAATATCGTGCATGTAGAGGGCCGAGTTGATCCTGTTGATGATAAGGATGTAATCGATACGGAACTTCAGTTTCGAGATTTGGATTCTATTGAGAAAAGAATTCAACGTGTAGAAAAAGTAGCCAAAAGTGGAGATGCTACCGCTAGGAAGGAACTGGAAGTGCTCCAAGTATTTAAAAAACATATCGAATCTGGTCAAAATGCAAGAGCTCTGGAGATGGACAAAGAGCAACGTGTTTTGATTAAAGAACTACAGTTGCTCACAGATAAGCCAATCATCTATGTGGCTAACGTAGAGGAAGAAAATGTAAACTCTGGAAACGAACACAGCAAGACGTTTGAAGCAGCTGTTGCTGCAGAGAATGCCCTTGTAGTGAAAGTTTCTGCTGCATTAGAAGCCCAAATAGCAGAGTTTGATGATGAAGATGATAAAGCCATGTTTCTGGAGGAATATGGGTTGAAGGAATCAGGACTAAACCGTTTGATTAAAGCGGCATATTCGCTCCTTGATCTTATCACCTACTTTACTGCTGGTGTGCAGGAAGTTAGAGCCTGGACCATTAAGAAAGGCTGGAAAGCTCCACAGGCGGCGGGCGTTATTCATACTGACTTTGAGCGTGGATTTATCAAAGCTGAGGTGATCAAAATGAAAGATTATCAGGAGTTCGGGTCCGAGCAGGCATGTAAAGAAGCCGGAAAACTCTCAGTAGAGGGTAAAGAGTACATTGTACATGATGGAGATGTTATGCACTTTAGATTTAATGTTTAAGATTTATAACAATTTGCTAAACAAAAAATCTTAACGCCTTGTTGCACATGTAGATTATTTTTTAACTATTGTGCCGTGAGAGTCAGGATAACGTTTAATGTCAGTAATAGAGGAGCTTTAGTTCCCTTTCATCATCAGTTTTTAATTTCGGAAGTTATTAAGGAATTGTTGTTAAAGGATGATGCCAAAGAATATAAAGAGTACCCTTTTTATAGTTTTTCGGGTCTGAAAGGCCAAACAAGACTAAGTAGGAATGGATTAAGATATAATTCTAAAAAGGTGACTATCGTCGTTTCTTCATTGAGTGAAGAATTTATTGGACACCTAGTAGGGCTTATTCTCAAAGAAGAGTGCATTTCAATTGCTGAATTGAATATCCATCCCGAAATAGCAGAGGAAGAAGTTTCCGTATCGCTTGAGCGAAATACCAAATACCTATGCATTAGTCCTTTGGTACTAATATCTCCAGATCAGGGTCCTGAGGCGTCCAAGCAATTTATCGACCCATCTTATGATGAGTTTTCAGATTACCTATATGATACAACCATCATAAGAATGTCTAAGTACGGAATAGAAACAGATAAGATACCCGAAGTTCAAAAATTCCAGTTGGTACCGGATAAGGATTATCTCGACAAAATTCGATCTTCTAACAAAAAGTTTGCACGTATATATCCAGTGTATAGTAATGGTGAGAAACAGGAGGTAAGAGGATATACCTTTCCATTTACACTATATGCTGCTGATGAAATACAAGATTTCATATTTACTTGCGGATTGGGAGCACAGTGCTGTAAAGGGTTTGGTATGTTGGATCTGGCGAACTCTAACCCTATAGAACGTACAGTTCCATTTATGACTAAATCAGAACTGGTTTCGGCTTGACGTTAGCTGGTAACCGATCAATTCATCATAGTTGTTAAAAGGGCTTCTGAAATAGACCAACACCTCATAATCATTGATTGTTTGGTAGTGACTTCCCTCAAAGTAAGTAGAAGGTAATTCACTATTCTGAACAGAATACTGATAATCATAATACCCTTGTTTTAACAAGAGAATGCCTTTGTAACTACCCAGAGCCTGGTCATAGACCATTTTATTGTCATCTTGAAGCCTCCAATTATTGAAACGGCTAGTGATATAAACATCACCTTCAATTTTATCCGCATTCAGCTCAAAATGTGCTTCCACATATTCACTCTCTAGCTGACTGTCATTGGGGTCCTGATTTTGAAGAAAGTAACCTCCGTTTAGATCATCATGGATTTGCTGCGAGTATGCCAGCCCTTTTCTGGATTTGTCCTGACCGAGAAATGCCTGGACTCTAGAATCTTCAATGCGGATATTTGCGATATTTCTACCCCTAAACTCAGTGGTTCGAATATCAAAAAAACGAAATTCATTCCATGCTGAGAAGTTGTTTTCACCATTGAAATGATCATAATCCAAAAAACCTTCATCTTGTCTGATTCTGGTTGGTTTAAGGTCACTTATTTTCGTTCGCCAATTGTGATTTTGCAGTAAAGTTACCATAATGTCATTCATTGGATTGATGTTTTCAATACCATCGAAGTAGACTCCAAACTGGATTTGCTGATTGATTTCACGCTTGGATACAATGTTACTTGAACGAACAGTGGACTGAATTCGTGCTCGATTATCATAAACCAACAATCGCCTGGTGAATAAAAGATCAGATTTATCACTGTCTTTATATGCTACTATGATGTAATTCCCTGACTTGATTGGAGTAGGCAGGTTAACGCCATATTTGACGTATTGAATGCGGGTATTCTGAGAGAAATCATACTCATTCACAGAAAATTCATTGTATTCTTTCAGAAACTGAATGTCATTCAAATTGGATTGGGTCCAGTTACGGTTACAATGAATGAAGTGTACGTTCACATAGTCTGCATTTTTTTGCAACAAATCAAACTCTAATCGTACCCCAGAACGGTTATTAAGCGACACCACAGGGTATTCGAGGCTATTGTCTGAATTATCTCCTTTAGGGAATAATTGAACCATACCAACCGCATTTTCATAGTCGACATTGTCGTTAACTATCTTTTTTCCAGAAGAAGTGCTTGTATCCGACACAACTGGCACGCAACTTGTTATTAGTAGCGATATAAGAATTGATGGAAGATATTTCATAAATTTGTTATACTGATTCCAACGATTTGCAAGATATCAGAGTCTAATGATTTAAACTATACTGAATGACTTTCAGTGACGAAGACCTAATCGACGCCTGCTCCAAAGGAAAACGCAAAGCACAGGAAGAATTGTATGCGAGATACAGTTCTAAGATGTATCCTATTGCCTTGCGTTATTCGAAAATGCAGCAAGAAGCTGAGGATATCCTACAGGAAGCCTTTATTAAGGTTTTCAAGAATATTAACAGTTTCCGTAAGGATTCGTCACTTGCGTATTGGATCAAGCGAATAGTGATCAATACAGCACTGAATCATCAGAGAAGTAAGTTGTATCTCTACCCGATGGTGGATATTGGTGACTTAAGAAATCATACCGGCCCAGAGTTAATCTTGTCAAATTTCACTTACGAGGAACTCCTGGCTATGGTAAGACGGTTGCCAACGGGATGTCAGGTAATTTTTAATCTTTATGCGATTGAAGGTTACAAACATCATGAAATAGCAAAACAGCTCAATATCAGTGAAGGGACTAGCAAATCGCAGTATGCAAGAGCCAAGAGCTTGCTAAAGGAGTGGATATCAGTGAATAACAATATTGATTATGACAGGGCGGGAGAATTCTGAGGATAAATTTGAGGAGCAATGGCGCGAAGCCTTTGATGAGTGGAGCGCTGAGCCTCCTAAGGCTGTCTGGTCTGAGATAGATAGAGGATTGGCTTACAACGACCTGAGTGCGTACAAGGCCAAAGCAGCCATGTACCGTTGGGTTGCGGCAGCAGTCGTGTTACTGTTCGTTTCTTTTGGTACTATACAATATTTTGCAACATCGGATAACTATGTGATTTCGGTTGCTGCTACTATTGACTCGCCTAACCCTTTGGAGACGTATAAGTGGTCGTTAAACGATGGTCAGTCAGATTTTAGAGGTGGTCTACATGGCGGAGGGAGTGGCTCAAATGCCGTAATTGCATCCACTTTATCGGATGAAAATACTTCCGATTCAGAATTATTTGCACAGGAAGAAGAGCAAGCCGAAAAGCAGTTTGAAACATATCAAGTGGCTAGTTTGGCGACTTCCTTGAATACAGAGACGAGTTATGTGGATAAGCATTTGTACTTTTTACCAGTGTACCAGTTTCATAAAAAGAAAAAAACCACCGACCGTTCTAAATACTGGGCTGGAGTCGATGTAGGGTCCGGGAGTTTCAATCCAAATTACTCTTCTACAGCTAATTCGCTGAATTCAAACCTAGGTGTGAATCCTGAGGCTGGGTTTGCACTTAATAGCAATAGCGCGTTTGATACTGAGTCACCTACAGTAAGAGAAAATATGAGCAGTGGAGAAACGGTGTCCATGGGTGTGAACTTTGGACTCAAACTGGGCAATAAATGGACATTGGAAACCGGTGTGCAGTATGCCCGGGCTGATGCCATTACCGAGACAAACGTGATTATAAAAAGCAATTCATTTCAAGAGGTAATTCCAGCGACCGTACAAGGAAAGCGTGTGCCAGAGGTGGAACAAGTGGTAGCAAGAGAGTCTTTAGTGGAATATGACTATCAGGATGTGAATCTGAACAATGTATTTGAGTTTACATCAATACCTGTAAAGGCTGGTTATTTACTTCTGGACAAGAAATTTAGTATGGAAATAAACGCCGGAGTGATTGCGAATATCTATATGGGAAACCGACTTTCTACAGAAGATCCAAACATTGCTGAATTGACGATAGGTCCTGGTGACGCTTCTCCGTACAGAGATTTAAGTTTTAGTGGCCAAGCTGGCCTTGAACTGGGTTATCGTTTTATGAAACGTTTGGACGTAATTTTAGAACCAAACTACCGCCAGTCAATCAATACACTTACTAAGTCGAATAGTAATTTTATTACCAACCCTTCTGGGTTTGCTTTGACTACAGGTTTACGATACAATTTTAATTAAAAACCCTTCCAACCCTTCGGTTATTCGAAGAGTCTATATAATCGTTAACTAACTACACGCCAGATATGAAAGACAGAACAATTGCTCCCTCGGAGCAGCTAATGGAAGAAAAGCCTAAAAAGTTTGAATTGATTAGGCTTTCCACCTTGACACTTTTAGTACTTATTTTTCTTTCACTACTATATGTAGGCTGAATTTAAAGAAAAGAGTGCTTTGGAAGACCGGCTTGAAAACGATACAATTTACCATTGGTCATGTTTTCGGGCCGGTCATTCTTTTTTATGTAACCTGTACATTATTCGTCAGTATTACGTTAGAGTAACAACTAACTAACCGGAAACCCACCGGACTAACCCAATTAATGAGAGTTTTAGCGGTCATTTTTTTTATCGGAAATGTGCTGTATGCTACTGCGCAGGCAGATATTCCTATTAGAACTTACGCCACATCACATGTTGGTCAGTCGGCACCCTTAATTGATGGTCAACTGGATGATCCAGCATGGAATGAAGTTGACTGGGCCGGAGAATTTGTTCAGAGACAGCCAGTAGACGGAGCAGAACCTTCTCAAGAAACACAATTCAAAATCTTGTATGATGAAAAGTACCTGTATGTAGGCATTCGGGCTTTTGATACGGAACCTGATAAGGTGGTTCGTAGAATGTCTCGTCGAGATGGATTCGAAGGTGATTTTGTCGAGATCAACATTGACAGTTATGCAGACAAGCGAACGGCCTTTAGTTTTTCAGCGTCAGCTTCAGGTGTAAAGGGTGAAGAATACATTTCCAATAATGGTGATAATTGGGATTCAACATGGGATCCTATCTGGTATTTAAAAACGAGTTTGGATGATCTGGGGTGGATTGCCGAGTTCAAGATTCCGCTCTCACAGTTACGATTTGCCGACAAGGAATCACACACCTGGGGTATACAGGTGATGCGCATGCTTTTCAGAGAACAGGAAAGGTCCTATTGGCAACCGATCCCGCAGGCAGCTCCGGGGTGGGTGCATCTTTTCGGAGAAATGGATGGAATCAACGGCATCAAACCTCAGAAGCAATTGGAAATACAACCTTATCTACTGGCAAAAGCAGAAAGATCTCCAGAGGAGGAAGGTAATCCCTACGCAACTGGAAGGGAAGCTGATTTGGATGTAGGGATTGATGCCAAAATCGGAATCACCAGCGATATCACATTGGATCTAACTATAAATCCAGATTTTGGTCAGGTGGAGGCCGATCCTTCCAGAGTGAACCTTTCGGCGTTCCAACTCTTTTTTCAAGAGCGAAGACCTTTCTTTTTGGAAGGCAATAACACATTGAATTTCAGACTTACTCAGTCACAAGCTGGTGGTCCTTTCAATAATGACAATATGTTCTACTCCCGAAGGATCGGAGGTCGACCCTCTTACTATCCTAATGCAGAAGATATCGCCTATGTAGATGACATCAATAATACTCGAATACTGGGAGCGGCCAAACTCACAGGAAAGAACAAGAATGGCTTCTCGTGGGGAGTTTTAGAATCAGTCACTCGTAAAGAAAAAGTGGAAGTGACTGATACTATGGGAAATACGCGGATGGAAGCCGTGGAGCCGCTCACCAATTATGTAGTAGGTAGAGTACAGCAAGATATTAATCAAGGGAATGCGCTCATTGGGGCAATGGTCACAGCAACAAACAGGAACCTGAATGAAAACCGATTTGGTTACTTACATGAAGAAGCATACAGCGCGGGAATTGATTTTACCCAGAACTTTATTGACAGAAACTACTACATCACGCTAAATGGAGTTTTTAGCAACGTCCAGGGAAGCACCGAATCCATTTACAATACCCAAACTTCCAGTGAACGTTTTTTTCAACGACCTGACAATAGAACCAAGGAAGTGGATTCTACTCGTACTTCACTCACCGGGACTTCAGGTAGTGTCGCTTTTGGAAAGAGAAATGGTAAACTGGTTTTCCAATCTGGGGCAACAATGCGTTCACCTGAGTTTGAACTAAACGACGTTGGGTTTTTAGTGCAGTCAGATTACATCTCACAGTGGTCCTGGGCTCAATACCGTTTCCTACAGCCCTTTTCTATCTTTAGATGGATGCGAATCAATGGAAATCAGTACCTCACCTGGGATTTTGATGGGGTCAATCAGTACCGTGCGGCTAACTTCAATATGCACATGCAGTTCAATAATTTGTGGTTTTTGGGTTTGGGCTCCACTTTTTCTGGTCAATCCGTCTCCAATGCTGATTTGAGAGGGGGCCCGTCTATTCGTTACCCTGGTGCCCGGGAGTTTTGGATATACATCAGTTCGAATGATAACAAAAAACTGTATGTGGACATCAATCTCTGGATCGCTTATGGAAACCATGAAAACTATTATGGAAAAGGGTTTGATTTTGGTATTCGCTACCAGCCTACTGACGCATTGAGAGTATCGGTTTCTCCAGGTGTTTCGTTTAACAGTGACGAACTACAGTATGTATCTTCGTATTCTTCCGGCGCCACTGATGAGTACGTTTTGGGTAGGATCGATCAGGTAACTTATAGTGCGTCACTTCGGGCCAACTACATTATTACACCGAACCTTTCTATCGAGTTTTGGGGACAGCCATTTATCTCTAGTGGAGAATACTCCAACTTCAAACGAGTAATGGATGCCAACGCTTCAGAATTCAATAGTCGATACATTCCTTATGATGACCAACAGATCGCACATCAACAGGAATTGGATGCGTATCTCATAGATCATAACAGGGATGGCGTGACAGATTATGAAATGGATGATCCCAATTTCAATTTTATGCAGTTCCGGTCCAACTGCGTCTTGCGATGGGAGTATGTGCCTGGGTCTACACTGTTTTTAGTATGGACATCCAATGCGTCCGAGTTTCACAATTCCCGTGAAAACAGTTTTCGCGAACTGTCTGGTGATTTAAATCAAACCCAGGGAAGTAATATTTTCTTATTGAAGTACACGTATCGGTTTATTCTGTAACCACACGGTATTACTCTTTTGGTTGCCACTCAAGGACTTTAATAGCTGAAGGAGGCGCGTTTGACAGCCCTTCGCCATCTACTTGAGTTGTGTTTTGTAGGAACAGATGCATCTCCTGGTTCTCTCTCCACTGTACGGGATCTATAGTAGGCTCCCAGCTTTCATATCCATCAGTTGTCAGATCAGTGATATTCCATTGAGACAAGCGATCGAGAGACGATGTAGCAACAGAAATAGGATTGCCACGCTCGGCATCACGAAAGATAACGTGTAGGTTGTTTTTGGAAGCAACAACCTGTGGTCTGGAGATGGGGATGGCTTTTGTGCCTACACCAGAAAGACTAAAATCAAGCGTCCTGAAATCGAGTGAATGAGTCTGCCATCGGTCACCTACTTGTGTGACGATTTTGTACTGTGGAGCCCGGTCCAGAGAATCTTTCCAATACGTCACGATAATTGGTTTTCCGGTATCAGTTGTGGTCATGCTCGTTTGGTTGATAAGTTCACTTCCCTGCGGAATACGCTGAACGATCTCTGCGCTGGATTGTGTAATGGGTAAATCATACGGTGTGCCATCGGACTTTTGCCAGGTAATACCTCCATCCAGCGAACGAGCATAACACATATCGTGATTGCTGGCGACATCAGCAGACTCTCGCCAAACCCAGCTTAAATGAATGATTCCATTAGCGTCACTTGTTAACTGCCAGTAGGCATTTCGTTCTCCTTCACCATCTATCAGGTTACTCTGTGCGCGTGACCATTCCTTTAAGGAAGTGTTGTATTTGTTTAAGATCAGATCACCATTTCCGGATTCTCCCGATCGATAAGCAAAAAGCAGTTTATTGTCATTTAGTTTATAGAATTCAGGATAGGTGACGACTTTCTCAAGGGTTCCAGTCATGGACTGTTCTTCGCCAAGTTTCAGACTCTCTGGACTGACGGATCGGGCATAGCGCAGGTAGTTATTGTGATGGTCCCAGCTAACGTGAAGGTAGCCTTCCTGATCTACGATCAGACTAATGCTATTGTGGGCGTCAAATGCATTGCCTTTGTAGGGTGTTCTTTCGAGCAGCCATTGAGAAGTGCCTAGTTTTCGTTTCCCAAGAATCATGTCTCGGTTGTTGTCATAAAATCCGATATACTGATGGTCTTTATGCGTATAAAGCGCATTTCGACGAAATATCACTGTATTCACGGAGTTTTTGGCCCATCCATTGGCTACATGACTCGTGCTAATCTTTTGAGAACAAGAAATTACCAGAAGTGCTATCAGACAAATCTGTAAGAGCATGATCTGTTGAGAAATTCGAAATTTTTTTACTTGTATTTTCATAATTCGATAGTCTGAAGCTAGTGAAAGCGACTTGTACTGAGGAAAATTGAGATTTGAATAGGGCTTAAAGAATACATTTTATGCCCTCTTCATTTCATTTTACATCCCCTTGACTGCAATGTTAACCTCTACATTTGTTCCACAAACTAGAACAACGAAACTAATGATACGCAATTTTTTAATTCTTATTGGTTTAGCAATGACCTATGCATGCACAACACCTAATAGTGAAGAAAATAAGTCTGAATCCAATATAGATGAGCTCATCGGGCAAATGACCCTGGAAGAAAAAGTGCACATGCTGCATGGAAGTGGGAAATTCAATTCAGATGGCGTGGAGCGCCTTGGTATTCCTGATTTAAAGTCTGCTGATGGACCATTGGGGGTTCGGGAGGAAATTCAAAATGACAGCTGGGCACCTGCAGGTTGGACCAATGATTTTGCTACTTTTTTCCCGGCAGGCGGAGGCTTATCTTCTACCTGGAATCTGGAGCTGGCTGAGAAATATGGTGTGGCGATAGGAGAGGAAGCCCGAGCCAGAGACAAGGACGTGCTTTTGGCTCCTGCGGTCAACTTAATCAGATCTCCACTTGGAGGTAGAAATTTTGAGTACTTCACGGAAGATCCGTTTCTCAACAAGAAATTAACCGTTCCGTATGTCCTGGGTCTACAGGACCAGGATATGGCTGCCTGTGTGAAGCATTATGCGATTAATAATCAGGAGACTTTACGTGGAAGCATCGATGTACAAGCAGACGAACGAACCATCCGTGAAATGTACCTGCCCGTTTTTGAAGCAGCGGTGAAAGAAGGGAAAGCATATTCCATGATGAGTGCTTACAACCGTTTCAGAGGTGAATACCTGTCTGAAAATGACTACATGCTCAATACGATTTTACGTGACGAGTGGGGTTTTAAAGGATTTGTGATGTCAGACTGGGGAGCTGTTCATTCGACTGTCGAGTCAGCACAATATGGCTTGGATATCGAAATGGGAACAGAGCTCGATGACTATGATGAGTGGTATTTTTCAGAAGCATTGATAGAAGCTGTGAACAATGGTGAAGTCTCTGAATCAGTAATCGATGACAAAGTAAAGAACATTTTGTATGTCATGAAAGAGATCAATGCGCTGGATACAGCTCAACGTAAAGAAGGGTCAATCAATACACCGGAACATCTGCAAGTGGCATATGATGTGGCGGCTGAGTCGATTATTCTCTTGAAGAATGAAGGTTACATCCTTCCGCTCAAAGCTGATGTGGTGAACAGTATTGCAGTGATTGGCGACAATGCCAAACGAAAGCACGCGAATCAGGGATTCGGTGCAGGAGTAAAAACCAAGACTGAAGTAACACCTTATGATGGTTTGGTAGCTAAATTTCCAAGTAAGACCATCAATTATGCACAGGGTTATGCAGAAAAGTATCTACCAAATGATCTCAACCGATCATGGGGACTTCCAATTGATTACTCAGCTGATCCAGAGTTGATCAAGGAAGCTGTGGCAGCAGCTAAGAAGTCGGATGTGGCAATCGTTTTTGCCGGATCTAATCGATTGGTAGAGACTGAAGCAGAAGACCGAAAAGGACTAAAACTACCATTCGCACAGGAAGAGTTGATCAAAGCCGTAAAAGCGGCTAATCCCAATACCATCGTGGTGATGGTGGCTGGAGCGCCGTACGATGTGTCAGGCATTCATGCGACAGTTGATGCATTGATTTGGTCCTGGTTTAATGGCTCCAGAGCTGGTGATGCACTGGCAGACGTGCTTTTTGGTGATGTGAATCCAAGCGGTAAGCTCCCGGTGACTTTTCCGAAAAAACTGGAAGATTCTCCAGCACACGCAACCAATAGCTTCCCTGGAGGACCTGATGTAGTGAGCTACGAAGAAGGTATCCTAATTGGTTACCGATGGTTTGATACGAAGAATGTGGAGCCGTTTTATCCGTTTGGCTTTGGCTTGTCCTACACGAACTTTGCGTATGGTGAAGTCTCCGTTGGTGAAGTCTCCAATGGAATGATCAAATTATCACTCGATGTGACCAACACAGGAGAGTCTGATGGTAAAGAAATAGTGCAGGTATACTTCTCTAAGGAAGGGTCAGACGTAGAACGTGCAGCGAAGGAATTGAAAGCATTCACCAAAGTAGATTTAAAAGCAGGCGAAAGCAAAACTGTCACCATAGAGGTACCGGTACAGGAGCTTGCCTACTATGACGTAGCGGCTAGCGACTGGAAAGTGGAGTCAGGAGAATACAAAGTGCTCGTAGGAGCTTCTTCCAGGGACATTCGTGAAGAAACATTAGTATCTATAAACGAATAATTGATTGCCATAAGTTTAGAATGCATGAGAAGCATCACCAGAGACGGTGGTGCTTTTTTTTGTGCTTACTAGAATAATGTGCTGTATTAGTGAAACTGATCAGAACTCGTGATCGGACTTTAGGTCCAACTCTAAATCTCGCAATAGTGCGTAAACCTTAACAGATCTAATTTTCGAGGATCGCCACTATATTTGTTTCATGTTGATATAAAAATAAACGTATGAAGAAGTTAATTAAAATCACCTTAATAGGCCTGGGGTCGTTAATTGTCCTTTTACTCCTTGCCGGCGGTGCAGGATGGATGTGGCTGAGTTCCAAATTCCTGGATTTTGAGGGAGATTATACGGAGAAACTGGACTTCAAAGAAGTGACTGTCGATGGATACACTTTTTTGGATCGCAATGAAAATGGAGAATTGGATGTTTATGAAGACAGTCGTAGGTCTGTAGAAGAGCGGGCGAGCGATTTGTTGTCACAAATGAACATAAATGAGAAGATTCACCTGCTGAAAGGGTCTGGTATGGCGTCTGGAATTGGGATGGGCGAACCGCAGGGTATCCCTGGAGCTGTAGGTACGATTGTCCCCACACCGAGATTGGGAATTCCTACCGTATATCTCTCAGACGGTCCCGCAGGATTGCGAATTGAACCAACACGGCCCGGAACGGATCGGACGTTTTATTGTACAGCTTTTCCAATTGCCACATTACTGGCCTCTACCTGGAATCTGGACCTGGTACAGGAGGTAGGTGATGCCATGGGCAATGAAGCTGTTGAGTATGGCATTGATGTGATTCTAGGCCCTGGTGCTAATATTCATCGGCATCCATTGTGCGGCAGAAACTTTGAGTATTACTCTGAAGATCCGGTATTGACTGGAAAAATGGGAGCAGCCATGGTCAATGGTATTGAGGCAAATAACATTGGCACATCTGTCAAACATTATGTAGCCAATAACCAGGAGACCGAACGATTTAAGAATGATGTGATCGTTTCTGAACGAGCGATGCGTGAGATTTATCTGAAAGGGTTTGAGATCATTGTAAAAGAAGCTCAGCCGTGGACCATCATGTCTTCTTACAATAAGGTGAATGGAACCTATACTTCTGAAAGCCGATACTTACTCACAGAAGTCTTGCGTGGTGATTGGGGATTTGACGGGTTGGTGATGTCGGACTGGTTTGGTGGACATGATGCCGTAGCACAAATACAAGCCGGAAATGATCTACTGGAGCCTGGAACGAAAAATCAATGGGATGCACTAAAAGAAGGTTATGAAGAAGGTGTCCTCTCATCAAAGGTGATTGATACATCCGTTAAAAGAATCTTAGAATTAATTATCAAATCGAGGAAACTGGATGGTGAAACATACACTAACAATCCTGACTTAAATGCGCATGCTCGAACTACTCGTCAGTCTGCAGCAGAAGGAATGGTGCTGTTGAAAAATGAAGCCACACTGCCACTCACGTCTACCAACAATGTGGCATTATTTGGCGTGACCTCTTTTGAGTTCATTGCTGGAGGTACTGGTTCGGGTGATGTGAATGAAGCTTATACGGTTTCACTTGAAGAAGGACTCCGGAATGCAGGCTTCACTATCAACCCTACATCCAAAGCGTTATTTGAGGCACACAAGGCAGCAAATGCTGAACAATTTATAAGGCCGGAAGGTATGAACGCCATGTTTCAGCCGTATAACCCCCCACAAATAAAGTACACCAGTGAGCAGATCGAAGAGTTAGCTGGTGCTTCGGATGCTGCAATCATTACCATTGGTAGGAATGCTGGTGAAGGTGGAGATCGAGTGGTGGAAAATGACTTTCTTCTTAACGAAACAGAGCAGCAAATGATTACTCAAGTGATGAAAGCTTTTCATGACGTAGGCAAGCAGGTCGTGGTGGTATTGAACATTGGAGGTGTTATTGAAACGGATTCCTGGAAGGCGCAGCCCGATGCGATTTTGCTTGCATGGCAGGGAGGACAGGAAGGTGGCAACTCTGTAGCAGATATCTTAAGTGGTCAGGTGAACCCAAGCGGTAAGCTGCCAATGACTTTTCCAAAAAACCTAAGTGATCATGCTTCTGATGCCAATTTTCCCAAAAGTGGTAAAATGATGAGGATGACGGATATGTTTAAAACAGGAGAAGTGATCCCCGAATCGAAACAAATTAAGAACGAGGATTTTACTGAATATGAAGAAGGGATTTACGTCGGTTACCGACACTTTGACAAGCAGGGGTTGGACGTTTCCTATCCATTTGGTTTTGGGTTGTCCTACACAAATTTTGATTACTCAGCCATGGAAGTGCAAGTGTCTGGCGACACCATTAGCGTGGGTGTTTCGGTGACTAATACCGGAGAGGTGACAGGAAAAGAGGTGGTTCAGCTCTATGTGTCCAAAGTAGGCACCACTATCGATCGACCCATTCGGGAATTGGAGGCTTTTGGCAAAACCCAGGCGTTGGCTCCTGGTGAATCAGAAGTGCTGAAGATGACCGTGATGATTTCCGAGCTTCGCTACTGGGATGAGGGTTCCAACGGCTGGAAGTTGGAGCCGGGAGAATACAAAGTACTTGTCGGGGCTTCTTCCAGGGACATTCGCGAAGAATCATTGGTAACGATTAATTGATTGCCATAAGTTTAGACTGCATGAAGCATCACCAGAGACGGTGGTGCTTTTTTGTGATCCTTAGTTTCTTTTTTAGAAAGCAGGTGAGGCTAAGTGTATTCACGACAGAACCCGGATGTTAAACTCAGTTCTAATTTTGGAAATGGGGACATCTAAATAATCCTCAAAACCCGTCCAGGGCCAGAGTTTGTACATTTGTTTTGCTCGAATGATCAATGACGGAATCTCGATAAAAAGTTTGAAAACATTGGCAATCACATGGATGAATGTGGAATTTCTTGCCAACTCATAGGCGTTGGCTTTTTTATAGGCACGGATGTGACTCCAAAATCCCAAAGTGGTACCAAAGATGGTCCATATTTTTACAGACCCTCTCCATAAAGCGATATATCACACCCAAAGAGCACGTGAGTGATATCATGCGACAGGAAGAATGATTTGACGTCATCAGGAAGTCCCTCTTTTTTATGGCTAAGGTGGCTGTCATACTCTTGGTAGAATTTTTGTAAACCTTCTCTGAGTGTTGTGTCTTTTGTTCCCATCAACTTATGGTATGGATTGATGAATATTTTTAGTGGATCAGGTAGTGAATGTACGGAAAATGGAGGGAATGATTGCGCAGGATCATAAGCTTCATTTGGTTTTCAGGAAGCCATCTAATCTATGCTGTCACGACCAATTCATTAATTGCTTACCGTAAAGAGCGTTATCAGCAGACCCAATAATAGGCTAAATAAGACCCCAGATAATATTTAACTGTATTGAATTCGTTTTGCCAAATAGCCTTTCATAGAGAAAATCGTTTGTGTCTCCGAATCCGATCATTGCTTGTTAACATCTGTCAGTTTTTTAGGGTCAGACCTGTTATCTCAAATCACAAAAAGTTTGATGTACTCGGAGTTGTTGACATAGAATAGTGAAACCGTTTTATGAACTATAAATGTCTATCCATGCTGATTAGCTCATAAACGAATGTGGTGATGCATTGAGTTATATCAAGGTAAAGAATGTCATCTTTTGAAAAGATGTAACTTATTCTTCTTTAATTGTATTAGACATCATTAATACACCGAGTAAGACCACATGGTTTATGGATTTGTTAATTCGTGGGTTAAGATTTGTTAGCCTGACATTTTTATACCTGAGTGCTTTTTACACTCAGGCACAGACTGCCGAGGATATCAAGTTGGAGCGGCTGACCGTATCCAGTGGCTTATCCAATGATCAGACCAACTGCATCTTTCAGGATAAGGATGGCTTTATCTGGATCGGTACTTTGTCCGGACTGAACCGGTTCGATGGGTATGAAATTAAGACCTACTACCATCAGGACGATGACAGCACGTCTATTCAGGGAAATACCGTCATTTGGATGGCGTATGGACCAGAGGATAAAATTTGGCTCAAGAATTCCTCAGGGATATCAGTCTACGATCCATCCACCGATCAGTTTAGTAAACCAGACAGTTACTTAGAGCTGCTCCAGACTGAGCCAGTTTTGATTGACCACCTTGTGAGAGATAGTTTAGGAACGTACTGGTTTGGTATTCTAAATCGTGGAGTGGTTGGTTTGGATCAAAATGGAACCCTCATTGAAGTAAACAGTGAGAATGATGCAGACCTGGAGATTTCTTCCAATGACATCCATGACATGCAGCTCGACAGGAAAAACCAGCTTTGGTTAGTTCATAGTACAGGAATGGTCGAAGTGATCAATGTGGACACTAAAAAGGTTGTTCGCAAATATGGCTTACCTGAAGACCTGAATCAGCGTGTGGAGTACTGGAATCTCTATGTGGACGATGATCGCGATGCCTGGTTGTACTCCAAGACTGACCCATTTGGCGTGTACTACCTCAATGTCAGTACCGGGGAATCTACGATCTACAAAGCACCGCAGCTCGGGAGTAATCTGGTGACTAGCGTTGTGCAAGCTGAGAATGGAATTATGTGGATCGGTACAGATCACGGAGGTATTACCCTGCTCAATAAGTCAACACAAGCGACGCGAATTGTCAAGAACGATCCCGATGCACCTAAGAGTCTGGTGAATGACAATGTGAACACACTCTTTAAAGATCGAACGAACGCTATATGGGTAGGGACCACCAAAAGTGGCTTAAGCTATTACCATCCGGCAGCTAGCAGTTTTAGTCACTACAAATCTCATAACAAGGAGTTGGCTTACAACGATATGAGTTCGTTTGCGGAAACTTCCAACAGACATTTGTGGATAGGAACGAATGGTAAAGGCCTGCTCAAATTTGATTTAAGAAAGAAACGATTTGAATCGATCGAATCTACGCTATCGAGAAATCAGCCGAAAGTGATTGTCAGCCTTTTGATGGATTCACAGCAGACGCTATGGATTGGAACTTATCTGGAGGGAGTGAGTCGGTATCGCAATGGTCAACTGGAGCCATTTGTGTTACCGGGTGGCGACGGGACTAGTGTGTGGGAGTTGTTTGAAGATTCCCGTAGAAATATCTGGATAGGTACGCTCAATAAGGGTGTTTACAAATATGATCCGGTAGATGGCTCTATTGAGGTAATCGATATGGATAGTGGTCTCCAGGTCAATTATGTCACATGTATAGAAGAGGATAGTGAAGGCCATATCTGGGTGGGCACCGGTAACGGATTGTCCAGATACGATCCGGAGACGGCTGAATTAACCAGCTACCAAAGCGAAAACGACACACAGTCTCTGGCCAATAATTCTGTGATTTCCTTACAGGCAACACAGAATTATATGTGGGTAGGCACGCTGAACGGCCTCAATCGATTTGATACTAAAAGCAATCAGATTACTACTATTCGGAAAGACCAGGGGCTGTCGTCCAATATCATCATGGCCATAGAAGAAGACGATCAGCGAAATATTTGGCTCAGCACTGATCATGGAATTACGAAGATGGTAGCTGTGGATGCTCAATACGAGTTTCACAATTATGACATTTCGGATGGGCTACAAGCAGAAACCTTCACGGAAGATGCCAGCTACAAAACCAAAAACGGTCAGCTGATCTTTTCAGGTCAAAACGGGTTTAATTTATTCGATCCAAAAGAGATCGATATTAAGCGAAATGCCCCGGATGTACTCATTACGGGTTTGACTGTCAACAATCAGGAAGTGGTTACAGGTCAGATGTACAATGATCGGGTGTTGCTGTCACAATCTATCCGTGAGACGTCCGAAATAAGGTTGGATCATTATGAAAACGCTATCGCTATTGATTACCTGGCACTGTCTTTTTTCCAGTCGGGAAAGTTGCGTTATCAGTATCAGTTAGAAGGCTTTGATCCGGACTGGATCAATGCACCTGCTGAGTTGCGCAAAGTCAATTACTCCAATCTGGATTATGGGAATTACCTTTTCAAAGTGCGGGCTTCTACCGGGTCTAATTCCTGGACAGAACCGAGGAATCTGGACATATCCATTGCTCCGCCCTTTTGGGAAACACCCTGGGCATTTGTCCTGTACTTTATCGCGATCATTTTATTGCTCTACATTACGCGCACCTACATTGTCCGTCGTGAACGGCTGAAAGCCAGTATCGAAAATGAACGTTTGGAAGTGGAGCGTCAGCATCAACTGGATATGATGAAAATTAAGTTTTTCACCAATATAAGCCATGAATTCAGAACTCCTCTGTCCCTGGTGTTAACACCGATAGAGCGAATGATAAACAACCATGAGCAGGTAAAGCAATGCGATCTTGTGCTGGTGCAGCGCAATGCTAAAAGACTCATGACACTGGTTAATCAACTGCTGGATTTTAGAAAAATAGAAGCAAATCAGCATAGTCTGAGTCAGTCTAGCGGAGACCTGGTTGGCTTTCTTCAGGATGTAGTGGATTCGTTTTCAGACTGGTCCAGAGAGAAGGATATTCCAGTAGTATTTCAGAGTGAGGTCAAAAGCTATTACACCTTCTTTGATAAGGACAAGATGGAAAAAATCATGTTTAACTTACTGTCCAACGCCTTCAAGTTCACATTATCCGAGGGAAAGATTACCATTGATTTCGAACTGCAGCGAAACTCCGAAGGCAACCGTGCTTTGATCAGCGTGTCAGATACAGGTATTGGTATCCCAAAAGAGAAGCAGGAATTGATTTTCAATCGCTTTTTCCAAAACGAGCTTTCTGGAGGGATTATCAATAATGGGACCGGGATTGGACTTTCCATTACCAAAGAGTTTGTAGAGCTACACAAGGGTACCATAGCCGTGGACAGTATGCCCAACATGGGGACCACTTTTCTTGTGGACTTGCCGATGAAGGAAATTAGCTCTGACGAGGACATGGCAGACGAACTGGGTAAAAAGTTAGCAGAGGCGGCTAATACTCCAGAGGCAAATGATACCACTGATCATGATTCGTTACCCACAGTTTTATTGGTGGAGGACAATTACGATTTTCGGTTTTACCTCAAAGACAATCTAAAGCAGCATTACAACATTCATGTGGCTTCTAATGGAAAAGATGCCTGGAAAAGCATCCTCAACAAACTTCCCGACATTGTTATCTCTGACGTAATGATGCCTGTAATGGATGGCCATGAATTGTGTGAGAAAATAAAGGGAGACCCACGTACGTTGCACATTCCGGTAATCATGCTCACGGCACAGTCTTCTGATCGTCACCGCATACAGGGACTGGAGGCTGGAGCCATCGAGTACATTTCCAAACCATTCAATTTTGAAATTCTGATCAGCAGCATAAATAGCGCACTCAAATTCCAAAAACGAGTCAAAGAATCAGGGAAAAGGATAGAAGTCAGTCCGGAAGCGGCAGAGATCGTATCGCTCGATGAGCAGCTGATCAGTAAAGCAGTTGCTTTAGTGGAGGAGAATATGTCCAATTCAGAGTTTTCAGTGGAAGATCTTAGCCACGAACTGGGTTACAGCAGAGGACACTTTTACCAAAAAGTACTCCGACTGACGGGGCAGACGCCCATCGACTTCATTCGAAATATCCGAATGAAACGTGCCGCTGATTTGCTTCAGCGCAGCCAGTTAAATGTGTCGGAAGTGGCTTACAAAGTGGGCTACAACAACCCTAAGCTTTTCAGTAGGTATTTTAAATCTGTTTATAATAAGTATCCATCCGAGTTTCGGAGCAAATCCGAGAACAAATAAGATCATTTCAATACCTTCTTCAGGTTTATCATAAAAATAACCACTCAAAAAAGCCCTTTTAGAACTCCTGAAGGGGCTTTTTTTGGCTGCTGACATTTCTGTACCCTATTCAGATAAAATGTTCACCATGGTCGGTTTGAAATGACGGTAAAATTGGAAAGTGTTTAAAGATCAGACCTTTTAAGGTTCTTTAATTACGGATGTTTCAAACATTGATACCTAAACATGACAAAACTTTAATGAACATGATGAAGAATTACGTAATGAGAGCGGGAAAGGAGGATAAGTTATCAAAATTGATAATGAGATCCTTTATAATCCTACTCACAGTGATGCAAAGCTTTAATGCTTTGGCGCAAGAACAAACAGTAACTGGACGGGTGATTGACGCAGAAACAAGTGAATCTATTCCTGGAGCTACTATTGTAGTTAAGGGTACTCAGAATGGTACCATTACCGACCTGGACGGTAATTTCCGTTTAAGTTTATCTCCCACTGACGAACAAGTGTTGATCATTTCATTCGTCGGCTATGAAACTCAGGAAGTATCAGTCGCAGGGAAAAGTCAGGTAGAAGTTTCACTCGGACTGGACATTACCTCTCTGGAGGAAGTAGTAGTCGTTGGGTATGGTACACAAAAGAAAGCACTTAATACAGGTGCTAATCTGCGAGTAGATGGTGACGATATTCAAAAGCTGAGTACTACCAATGCACTGCAGGGTTTACAGGGACAGACGCCAGGTGTGCAGCTCTCATCTACTTCTGGTCAGCCAGGCTCTGGTATGCGTGTGGTTATACGCGGTGCAGGTTCTCTTAGTGGTACAGGACCACTATATGTGGTGGATGGAGTGTTGACTGGTGATATTTCGTATCTGAACCCCGCAGATATCGCATCAGTAGACATTCTGAAAGATGCAGCATCTGCAGCCATTTACGGATCTCAGGCTTCCAATGGTGTGGTTTTGATCACCACCAAAAAAGGAAAGTCTGGCCAGTCAAGAATAACATTCGATGCATACTACGGGGTGCAAAACGTGGCCCGAAAGGCCGATATGCTGAATGGTCGCGAGTACGCCACCATCATGAATGAAGCTGCTGTAAACTCAGGTAAACTGCCTTATTTCAACGCAGCTGAAGTGGACTCTCTGGCCAACAATCCAAATACCAACTGGATGGATCAGATGTTCGTGGAAAATGCACCTACTCAGAACTATAGCTTAGGTTTTTCCGGTGGAACTGATGTATCTAATTTTTCATCCTCAATCTCTTACACAGGTCAGGAAGGAATAGTAGGAGGAGCCGAGGTTTCTAACTACGAGCGATATGGCTTTAGACTGAATTCTGAAAGAGAGCTTTTTAACGGCATTCTGACCATTGGTGAGAACATGACCATGGCTTATACCAAAACCAAAGGAGTTGGTGTAGGAAATCAGTATAACAACACATTGAGGTCTGCCTTCAATACGAGTCCATTAGTACCAATGTATGATTCACTTGGAAACTATTGGGACAACAGTAACGCCAGTTGGTATAATGGTGAAGCCAACCCTTATGCGGCCATGATGCTGAACAACCAGAGTGAAGGCAATGGTCAAAAACTGTTGGGTAATATTTATGCGGAGTTAAAGCCAATAAAAGGGTTGAGTTTTAAGACGCGATTTGGTGTGGATTACTACGCCAATGAGGGACATTCCTATTCACCGGAATATCAGCTTTCTATTTACACGTTTAGAAACTTCACCGAAGTGGGGCAGAGCCTGTCAAAAGGAAGGTCAATACTTTGGGACAACTGGGCAAGTTATGACTTAAACATTGACCAGTATGGACTTTCAGTAATGGTTGGGTCATCGATGTATCAATATCAGGGATCAAGCATGTACACTTCCAATAGAGATGCTGTTTTTAGTGATTTGGAGCATGCCTATCTTGACAATACAACCAACACTTTGGGAGCTAATATTAATATTGATGGTAAAGGAGAGAATCCTGATAACAGGCTCTCCTATTTTGCAAGGCTGAATTATAACTTCAAGGAAAAGTACTTACTCAACGCCACGTTCAGAGCGGATGGATCATCACGTTTTGCGGAAGGAAACCAATGGGGTTATTTTCCATCTGTAAGTGCCGGTTGGATTCTTAGTGAGGAAGGATTCCTAAGTTCCAATAACATGTTTTACTATTTAAAACTAAGAGGTAGCTGGGGACAGGTTGGAAATCAAAATGCAGGAGCCTACCAGTATTTGGCACCAATCAGCACACAGAATGTGAACTACATTTTTGGTACTACTGAGGGAACTTTAACCTCTGGTGCCTATCCAAGCAGACTTTCCAATCCAAACCTGCAGTGGGAAACAGCGGAGCAAATCAATGTTGGTTTCGATTCCAGATTGCTCGGAGGCGCTTTAAGTCTAAGTGTTGACTGGTATAAGAAAACAAACAAAAACTGGTTGATCGTGGCACCGGTATTGGCTACTGCAGGAGCAGATGCACCATACATTAATGGTGGAGATGTGATTAATACCGGTATTGAGATGGCCTTGTCTTATGGAGATAATATTGGAGACCTTAATTGCTCAATAGGAATCAATGGCTCTTACAATCAAAATGAGGTGGGTGAAATCCCGACCAGTGATGGTATAGTACACGGAGCTACAAACCAACTATTTGCCAATTCACTTGAGTTTTACCGTGCTGCCACTGGTCATCCAATCGGATTCTTCTGGGGACTGGAGACAGACGGTATTTTCCAAAATGAAGCAGAAGTAGCTGCACACTCAAGCAATGAGGGAGCGCTTATTCAGCCAGCTGCCAAGCCTGGAGATGTGCGCTATGTAGATCAGAATGGTGATGGAATGATTGATGATGAGGATCGCAAAGAAATTGGAAATCCAAATCCTGATTTCATCTTCGGTTTCAACGTTGCATTAGACTATCAAGGATTTGATTTCTCTGTTCTTGGTTCAGGAGTAGCTGGTAATCAGATTGTACAGTCTTATCGGGATCACTCCAACCAATATGCTAATTACACTTCAGAAATCCTGAACAGATGGCACGGAGAGGGCACTTCCACGAGCGTTCCAAGAGTTACCGAAAACGCATCCAACTGGGTGGAATTTTCTGATCTCTACATAAAAAATGGCGATTATCTCAGAATCAGTAACGTGACTTTAGGGTATGATTTTGCGAAAATCCTTCCAAGTGAAGCATTTGGAAAGCTAAGGCTGTATGTCTCAGCGCTGAACCTATACACCTTCACCAACTATACGGGAATGGATCCGGAGATTGGATTTGGACTTGACAATGGTGAGACCGATCGGTTTTCTTCAGGTGTTGACCTGGGTTACTATCCACGGCCTAGAACGTACATGGTTGGTTTAAATGTGTCATTCTAAAACGAACTAAAATATGAAAACTTTAAAAATATTATTCGTTTCAATTGTCACTTTAGGATTGGCTAGCTGTGAGGACTACCTCACCACAGAGCCTTTGACCACAGTGACAGATGCAAATTATTACAAGACTCCTTCAGATGCTTATACGGCATTGGTAGGGTGTTATGATGGACTGCAGACCGTTTGGGCTGGAGGAGTGGCGCTTCCGTTAGCAGCAGAAGTGATGTCAGACAATTGCTTTGGTGGTACTGGCGCTAGCGATGCCTACAATTATCAAGCAATGGACCACTTTGATATCTCACTGGCACCATCCTATCAAAACCTGTTTGGTGACAACTGGTCTGCCTATTATAGAGCAGTATACCGAGTCAATGTGTTGCTTTCAAAAATGGAGCAGATTGAGTGGGGTACTGAGGCAAACCTTCGATCAGTTTATGAAGCGGAAGCTCGATTTATCCGGGCCTATCTGTATTTCGATATGGTAAGAATGTGGGGTAATATTCCCCTAGTGACTGAGGCGACAACTGAAAACGTACCTCAGGCAGACCCTGTAGACGTATATGAACTGATTGCAGAAGACCTTGTTTTTGCGGCGGAGAATCTAGCCAGTCAGCCATACACTTCTCAGGATCCTGCTACTTATGGTAGAGCATCCAAGTGGGCAGCAGAGTCGCTAATCGGTAGGGTTTACCTGTATTACACCGGCTACTACGGTCAGCCTGACCTGGCAGGTGTAGTGAATCAGTCTCAGGCTTTAGCATACTTAGAGGATGTAATTACCAATGGTGGATTTGGCTTGGTGCAGGACTTTGCAAACCTATGGCCTGCAGCATCAGTGGAGAACTATGCCGGAGAGGACAATCAGGAAACTGTTTTCGGTATCAAATACACTTTTACAAGTGATTACAATGGCAATACTGATGGCAATCATTGGATGGTCATGTTCGGCTTGCGTGAGCAGTCGTTTTATCCTTACGGCAATGGCTGGGGTGGCGGTACCGTCAATCCAAAGCTTTGGAACGCTTATGCAGATGAGGATTCCCGAAAGCTAGCTTCTATCATTTCTATTGAAGGAGAAGGGTTCGATTTTGATGTGGATCGTCAAAGAGAGTACACAGGCTACTATACGAAGAAGTATACGCCTATGTCCGATATGGATGGAAACAGTGTGGCTGTAGAAATGGGTGGTACCAACTTCATGATTGGGCAGTTTCAGGATTACGTGTCCATTCGCTATGCCGACGTACTTTTAATGGCTGCTGAGTTAGGTAGCCCCAATGCCCAGAGCTATTTCGATATGGTGCGTCAGCGTGCATATGGTGATAGTTTTACTGCGTTGAGTGTGTCTCAGGCTAATATTATGCAAGAGCGGCACTTAGAGTTCGCATTAGAAGGGCTACGCTATTATGATTTACTTCGACAAGGATTAGATGTCGCTGCTAGCGCAATCGAAGAATCAGTGACGGTATCGAATGCAGGAGTTTCCGAAACCAAGACCATTTCCTCTGATAAGTTTATGGAGACCAAAGGCTTGATGCAGATACCTAATTCGCAAATCACCCTCTCTAGCGGCACGCTCAAGCAAAATGCAGGATGGTAATTCAGGAATCTAAATAACTATTGACATGAAAAAATTAATCAACATATATTCATTAATCCTGATGGCCCTGGTTCTCGTAACCGGCTGTCAGATGGATGAGCCTGAATTGGACGATTTGATTGCCTCTTCAGAGCTGAAATACTCGGTTACGCAGAACCCAGATGACCCGAATATGGTGATTCTGGAAAGTTTAACACCTGGTGTTATTCCCCAATGGTCACATCCTATGGGACGCTCCACTAAAGTGAAGGATACCGTAAGACTAGCATTCTCTGGTACTTACAAGTTTGTGTACAATGCATCGGCTTCCGGTGGCTTTATTCAGGGAGATACAACCACACTGGAAATTACTACCACGAACCTAACATATATTGAAGATCCACTTTGGAACACACTGACTGGTGGACAGAATAATTCCAAGACATGGCTTTTGGATCTAAATGCAGATGGTGTTTCTAAATATTGGTTAGGACCAATGTATTTCTCTGGAGATGTTTGGAGATGGGATAATACCTGCTCTGAAGAAGGAGACAAGTGTTGGATTTGGGAAGCGGACTGGCCCAGCAATAATTGGATAGCTGCGGCTAATGACTATGGGACGATGACTTTCAGCCTTGAAGGCGGAGCATATATTAATGTGGACCACATGAACTCTCCGGGTAGAGGAGAAGAAAGCGGTACATTTTTCCTTGATGCCGACGCAAAGACCATTTCCATGACGGATGCAGCTCCATTGATGAACGATTGGGTAGATGGTGCAAACATTGCTGATTGGAGCATGGGATATCTAATTTCACTTACCGATGATGCGATGCAGATTGGTTACAAGGACAAAGGCAAAGAGGAATTCATCATTTTCAACTACATCAGTAAGGAGTATTCAGATAACTGGGTGCCCGAAGAAGAAGGCGATCCTGAGCCTCCATATGATGGAGATGCTAACGGTGATTTAACAACGAATACTTCAACCTCGAAAACCTGGGAAATAGATCTCGATTACCCATATAACTGGCATGATTTGGGAGGAACAGCATTAAATGAAGTGGCCACACTCGGCACAGATTCTGCTGGTTTTGCATTTACTACCTGGGTGCCTCCGTATGATGCGGGTATTTTCTCTAGTCTTTCCATGAAACTAACCAAGACCGGAGATGCTGAAGGCGAGTACGTGATTGAGACCAATGATGGGGTTTATGAAGGTACATACCTGGTGAATGAGCAGAATGAAATTGATTTTGGTCAGCCGATAACGTTCTTCTCGGGTGTTGGTGGTTGGTTAAATTTTGGAACTACTGATGCCAATAGTCTTAGGATTCTCATGGCGGAAGAAACGGCTGGTTCTGTTACAGGTATTTGGTTGGGACAAAAAGCAGTCGATAAGGATGAATACCTATCGGTTCATTTAAAAGCCACCGGTGGTGGAAGTGGCGGTTCTGACCCGGAAGATGCACTTAAGAGTATTTTGGTAGGTTCGTCGTGGAAGTTGGATAGCGAACGAACGTACGATGTACCTACAGATTGGGGAGCAGAGCAAGGTCCGATCATTTTCTCAGATTTTGCAACCTGGGCATGGAATCCTTTGCCTGGAGAGCATTACGCGGCTGGTGAAGCTGATGTAGACTATGGTCAGATGACCTTTATGGAAAACGGTACAATCGAAATTGTACAGCGCAAAAGAGTTTACACTTATGAGGAAGGCGGAGAGACTCTGGTAAGAAACGGTATGCCAGTAGATGGAGATGTGCTTGCTAGCAATGAGGAGGTAACACTGACCGGTATTTGGGCTTTGGACATAGACGAAAATAAGTTACGAATTTCCGTTCCAATGTTGCACCCATGGACTTGCGATTTTGCAGTAGCAGAATGGGGTGACCTTACCATTCACAGAGTAGAGGAAGACGTCATTGTTCTCAAAGTCTTGAGAGATGCCGAACTATCAGGTGAAGATGAGTTCCTGATGGCTTATGTGTTTGTGCCAGATAATGGCTAATTCGATTGTTATAAAACTGGGTCAGACCTTGGTCTGATCCAGTTTTTTTCATGTATTAAAGAATATCTGATTCAGTTTATGATCAAAATTTCAAAACTCGCTTTGCTTACCATTGCGACAGCACTACTCATACAGGTTACATCTTGCAAGAAAACGGATGAGCCAACTCCCGAACCAAAGGATGAAATAGTCCTGGGTGTAGATGTGACAGCTTTAAGTTTTAGTGCTGAGGGTGGCACTGAAGAGGTTTCCGTCAGTAGCAATGTGATTTGGAAACTGGAGTATCCAACCGGGCAGTGGGCCAGACCTTCTATACAGTCTACAAAAGGGGATGCTGTCGTTCGCATAACGGCAGATAAGAATGAAACTACAGAGCCACGTGAACTGAATTTCACACTCAAGGCTGATGAGACGGAGTCCATCTCTATATCTGTGAAGCAGGAGGCAGGAGAAGAAATTATTTCAACGGAAGAGCCTGAGCTACCGGATTTTATTGAACCTGATAAGACAGACATGCGTGAAATCACATCGCTAGAAATGGCGCCAAAAATGGGTTTAGGTTGGAATCTTGGAAATTCGATGGAGGCACTTTCTGTCAGCAATGGTGTTCTTTCTGGAGGCGAGACTTCCTGGGGAAATCCAGTTGTGACTAAAGAACTAATAGATGCGGTAAAGGCAGCAGGTTTTAATACTGTTCGTGTTCCGGTTGCCTGGTCGCATAAATTTGAAGATTTCGAATCTTTTGATATTAGCTATGAATGGAAGTTGCGGGTAGAGGAGGTAATAAACTATGCTCTGGACAATGATATGTATGTTATCATCAACATCCATTGGGATGGTGGTTGGCTGGATCAACCCTTTTATGAAGATCAGGAGGATCTTAATGAGCGTCTAGGGATCATGTGGAAGCAAATTGCCAAGTTCTTTAGGGATTATGATGATCATTTACTTTTTGCAGGGACCAATGAGGTACATATCACAGGAGATTATAGTGATCCGGATCAGGAAAATGTAGATGTTCAGAATTCATTTAATCAGACCTTCGTCAATACGGTTAGGGCTACCGGAGGTCGAAATACGTACCGGCATCTGGTGGTACAAACATTTAATACCAACATAGCACATGGTGTCAATTACTTCTCAGTACCGGAAGATGAAACGGAAGATCGCATGATGGTGGAAGTTCACTTTTATGATCCGTATCAGTTTGCACTGGAAGAAAATGGAAGTTCCTACCTCTGGGGTGCAGAAAATGCTTCAAGTGATGCGCACAGTGGCTGGGGTGATGAAGATTGGATTGACAAAGCATTTGGAGACGTTAAAACAAATTTTGTGAATGATGGCTACCCAGTTATATTAGGGGAATACGGGGCGATTTTACGCACGGAATTAGCAAGTGCAGCTTTGGAACAACACCTTAAATCAAGAAATGCTTATCTTAACTATGTAACTGCTTCTGCAGTCGAAAATGGCATGGTGCCGGTCTACTGGGATAACGGTTACACAGGTAACAACGGATTTGGTTTGTTCAATAGATCCACAGGTGAAGTTGTTCATAACGATGCTTTGCAGGCCATTATATCCGCAAAAGAATAATGATGAAAAGTATAAAGAAGCTAATTGGGCTAATCATTTTAGTCACAGGGGTATTTTCATGTCAAGAAAATTCAAAAGGCAGAGTGGTTGTAGACTTCACCAGAGACTGGCAATTTATAAAGTCTGATACACTACCGACTACCGGAAAACAATGGCGTACCCTTGATTTACCACACGACTGGAGCATTGAAGGGAGTTTTTCGGAAGATCATCCCGCCGGTGTGGGTGGAGGAGCTTTGCCAGGAGGTATAGGTTGGTATAAAAAGAACTTTACCGTTGATCCATCACTGGATCGGTATTTTTTACAATTCGATGGTGTATATCAAAACAGCACCGTTTGGGTTAATGGAGACTCGGTTGGTACCCGACCAAATGGTTATATCTCCTTTGAATATGACATCACACCTTATGTGAAGCCTGAAGCGAATAACGAAGTACTGGTTCGTGTAAAGAATTCACCACAGCCTAACTCCCGATGGTATTCTGGATCAGGAATCTATAGAGAAGTGCGTTTGGTGCAAACAAAAGGAATTTACATTCCAAATTATGGGGTATATGTGAAGCCGGAACTTTTAGCTGGAAAAGGTCAGGTGAGTGTGCTGACAGATATAATAAACGATTCTAATCAAGACGCCGAACTTCAAGTAAGTTATGAGGTAATCAGTCCAAATGGAGAGTCTGTTTACACTCAATCTGAGCAGATGAAAGTAGCTGCTGCCAGCCAGTCTACAGGAAATCATACGTTTTCAGTTCAAAACCCGAAGCTATGGTCTATCGAAGAGCCACACCTGTATCAGCTTAAGACTACCGTCTCTCAGAATGGAACGATAGTGGATATCTCTGAGACGCCTTTCGGTATTCGATCCTTTCGATTCGATGTAGATGAAGGATTTTTTCTAAACGGAGAGTCCGTAAAAATTAAGGGTGTATGTCTTCATCATGATCTGGGAGCATTGGGAGCTGCCTTTAATAAGCGAGCAGCACAGCGTCAGTTGGAAATCATGCAAGGCATGGGGGTCAATTCGCTGCGAACGGCTCATAACCCGCCGGCACCTGAAGTCCTTGATCTGTGCGATGAAATGGGGATTTTGGTGATGGATGAAATGTTCGACATGTGGTCCATCAGCAAAACAGAACATGACTATTCCATGTATTGGGAAGAGTGGCACGAGCAGGATTTGAGGGATTTTATACGTCGTGATCGAAATCACCCGAGTATTATTGTTTGGAGCATAGGGAATGAAATCATGGAGCAATACAACCATGAAGATTCGCTTGGAGGGCAAATCGCCAGTGAACTAGCTGGAATTGTTCGGGAGCTGGATGCCAGACCTTTAATAACAGCAAATAACGATATCAGCCCAGATAATACGCTGATAAAAAATGGAGGACTGGATTTGGTTGGTTATAACTATCATCATGAAAACTTCACAGATGTACCAAAAGATCATCCAGGGCGTCCATTTATTGCGACTGAAACCAACTCCTCACTGGCAACACGTGGGCATTATGACATGCCGTCTGATAGCGTGATGCTTTGGCCAGAGAGTTGGGATAAGAAATTCGAAGATGGAAACCCTGATAACACAGTGTCTGCGTATGATCATGTCAGAACTCCGTGGGGTTCTACTCAGGAAGACACCTGGAGGATCGTTAAAAACAACGATTTCATTAGTGGACTTTATATCTGGACAGGGTTTGATTACATCGGCGAGCCCACTCCATATGAATGGCCATCGCGAAGTTCCTATTTTGGGATTGTTGACCTGGCGGGATTCCCAAAAGACACCTATTACATGTACCAGAGTGAGTGGACTGAAGACACTGTTTTACATGTCTTTCCTCATTGGAACTGGGACGTAGGTCAGACAATTGATGTCTGGACATACTATAATCATGCGGATGAAGTGGAGCTTTATCTCAATGGCGTTTCTCAGGGAGTCAGGTCTAAAGGAAAAGATGATTTTCATGTCATGTGGAGGCTGACTTTTGAGCCGGGTGAAGTCCGGGTGATATCTAGAAAAGAGGGAAAGGAGATCGCTTCAAAAACAATTCGTACGGCAGGAACCCCGGCCAGCATTCAATTGGAGGCTGATAGAACAAACATAAACGCTGATGGCAAAGACCTCTCGTTTGTGAATGTGAGCATTTTGGACTCTCAGGGCAATGTTGTTCCGTATGCTGATAACCTCGTTCATTTCAACCTTGACGGACCTGGTGAAATAGTAGGAGTGGATAATGGAGATCCAACGAGTCATTTGTCACTGAAAGGGACTAAAATGAATGCAATGGCCGGAAAGTGCATGGTCATTATTCAAAGCACAAACACCACGGGAACCTTGCAGCTTTCTGCTAAAGCAGACGGCATTTCTGTAGGTGAAATAGAAATTCACACCAATCATAACTGACACAATTAGAAAGGTAAAAGATGATTAAGAATATAAAATCCATAGACGGAATCGCGCGGAACCTGGCGATGCTGGTTTTGACACTAGTCGTACTATCCTGTGGACAGGGTTCTACCTACTCCGTGGTTGAAAATGGAATCGAATTAGTGCTTCCTTCACAAAAATCGGTGAGAGTCACCTTTGTGGCGGAGGATATTGTCAAAGTGGAAGCGAGTGCAGATACTGAGTTTGATGACAGTAAAAGTTTGATTGAAGTGGTGGAACCCGGCAAAATTGATTTCGAGGTGACCGAGAGCGGAGCATCTATTGAAATGAAATCAGCGGCACTGGTCGTTTCGGTTAATCAAAATACTGGTCAGGTATCTTATAAAGATTTGGAAGGTCACGCTATTGTTAGTGAGGATGAGCGATCATTTACTCCGATCACTGTAGAAGAAAAGTCAGGATTTGCCATGAGTCAGAGTTTTGATTCCCCCGATAATGAAGCCTTGTATGGACTGGGGCAGCATCAGGCAGACGAGATGAACTACAAAGGAAAAAACGAAGAGCTTTTCCAGTACAACACCAAAGTTTCCATTCCATTCATTGTTTCTACCGGAAACTACGGATTGCTTTGGGATAACTACTCGCTCACTAGATTTGGAGATGAACGACCTTACAGCAATATCGATCAGTTTACACTTTATGATAAAAATGGCAAAGAAGGTGGATTGACGGCTACCTATTACGATGATAAGAACTCCGATCATGTCTTCATAGAGCAGGTCGAGTCAACCATAGATTATGAAAATCTGGAAACTGTGGAGAAATTTCCGAAAGATTTTCCTTTTGCCAATGCCAAAATAGTCTGGGAAGGTCAGTTGGAAGCTGATGAATCCGGAATCTTTAGATTTCTGTGTTACTATGCAGGATACACCAAGCTTTGGGTAAATGATGAGTTGCAGTTTGATAAGTGGAGAACGGCATGGAACCCCTCCGTGGCTAAGTTCAATGTAGACATGAAAGCTGGTGAAACCTATGATGTGAAGTTGGAGTGGATTCCGGATGGAGGTGTTTCTTACATTGGTCTCAAAGCCTTGTCACCAAAGCCTGAAGCGGAACAAAATCAAATCACTTTCAGCTCTGAAATGGGCCAGGATATTCGCTATTACTTTATGGCTGGGAACTCTATTGATGAGGTCATCAGTAACTACAGAGCGGTAACCGGTAAAGCACAGGTGATGCCTAAATGGTCTATGGGATTCTGGCAAAGCCGAGAGCGATACAAGACGCAGGACGAACTTCTGGATGTGCTGTCAACTTTTCGGGAGAGACACATTCCAATAGACAATATTGTGCTTGACTGGTCTTATTGGCCTAAAGATGCCTGGGGAAGTCATGATTTTGACCTGGATCGATTTCCAGATGCCGAGGGAATGATCGATGAAATTCATGACAAGAATGCTCAAGTAATGATTTCTGTATGGCCAAAGTTCTATCACACCACGGATCATTACAAAGCGTTTGATGAAAAAGGCTGGATGTACACCAGAGCTGTAGAAGACAGTGTGCGTGACTGGATTTATCCAGGCTATATCGGTTCCTTTTATGATGCCTACTCGGAGGGTGCCAGAGAACTATTCTGGGATCAGATCAAAACGAAATTATACGATAAAGGCTTTGATGCCTGGTGGATGGATGCGTCCGAACCGGATATCTTGTCCAATGCCAGTATCCCTTACCGCAAAGCGCTAAGCACGCCTACTGCACTGGGGCCCTCTACCGAGTATTTCAATGCTTATGCGCTTATGAATGCCAAAGGTATTTACGAAGGGCAGCGTGAGGAAAACAACGATGAACGGGTGTTTATTCTGACGAGATCTGGGTTTGCTGGTATTCAGAAATATGGAGCTGTGACCTGGAGTGGCGATATTGGTACGAGATGGGAAGACATGAAAGCGCAGGTTTCTGCCGGCATCAATTTTGCTATGTCTGGTCTGCCATACTGGACACAGGATATTGGTGGCTTCTGTGTGGAGAAGCGTTATGAAAGTGCTGAGGAAGGTAGTGAAGACATGAAAGAATGGCGTGAACTCAATGCCAGATGGTACCAGTTTGGAGCGTTTGTGCCGTTGTTCAGAGTACATGGACAGTTTCCTTACCGAGAGGTTTTTAACCTGGCACCTGAGGGACATCCTTTGTATGAATCACAATTGTATTACAACAAACTGAGATACCAGCTGATGCCTTACATCTATTCGTTGGCTGGTTGGACATATACCAGAGACTACACGATGATGCGAGGACTGGCGATGGACTTTACCCAAGATCAAAAGGTATTTAATATTGGTGATCAGTACCTATTTGGGCCTTCGCTGATGGTTTGTCCGGTTACTGAATATATGGCGAGAAGTCGTCAGGTGTACTTGCCAGAATCAGCTGGATGGTATGATGTGTATACGGGAGAATATCTGAAAGGTGGTCAGACAATTGATGCTGCGGCTCCCTACGAGCGTATGCCAATGTATGCCAGGGCAGGGTCGATTTTGTTGAACGGACCAGAAATTGAATATACGGATGAGAAGCCAGCTGACCCCATCACGATCATGGTGTTTGCTGGAGCTGATGCATCGTTTGACTTGTATGAGGATGAAGGAACCAACTACGACTATGAACAAGGCCTGTTTACAACCATTCCGATAACGTGGGACGATGCAGCGAGGGAACTGACTATTGGAGACCGGAAGGGAAGCTTTGATGAAATGCTTGAGTCAAGGACTTTCCGGGTGATTGTGGTCGATAAAGGTCATCCTGGAACCATTGATGATTTAAACTCCTACGAAGAAGTGAAATACTCAGGTAGCAGCCAGACTTTGGCATTGTAAGACAATGGAGAGTGCAGGCTCTTACAGGTTAATAATTGTTAGGAATGAAAGCCAGCTTCAGGAATGGAGTTGGCTTTTTGTGATCAATATTGTCAATCAGCAAAAGCCGCTACTGTTTAATAATCCTATCTTTAAAGTCTGAGTGATTTAATATTGTTTAAGAGTTAATATATATTATCCGATATTAAGTATTTTTGTGATATGACATGGCAAGATTACCCATATCACTATGAAGGTTTAGACAAGCAGATGGAGCGAATTCGTGCAAAAAAGATCGCGCTTGACAAAAAGCGTCCAATTCCAGCGCATGCACTTCAGAGTATCAAGGACAGCCTGAGTATTGAGTGGACTTACAACTCCAACAGCATCGAAGGGAATACACTCACGCTGCAGGAAACCAAAATGGTGTTGGAAGAAGGTATTACCATAAAGGGGAAATCTCTCAGAGAGCATTTTGAAGCGGTCAATCACCAAGAGGCAATTGAGTTGGTGGAAACGTTGGTGTCATCAGATTATCACTTGGTTGAAAAAGACATCCTGAAACTACACGAGTTGGTTCTTCAGAAGATTGAGCGCGACTATGCAGGAAGATACCGTACTAGCGGTGTTCGTATTTCAGGTGCCAATTTCGTCCCCCCAAATGCTTTGAAGGTTAATGATCTGATGATGGAGCTAGTTAACTGGGTTCATGAGTCTGAGCTGGATATCCTGATTAAAGTAACCATTTTTCATCATCGATTTGTCTGGATTCATCCATTTTTCGATGGCAATGGTCGCACAGTACGTTTGGTTTTCAACCTTCTCCTCATGGCCGCAGGCTATCCACCGGCCATTATCCTTAGAAATGATCGCAAGAAGTACTACACCGCATTGAATGCTGCAAATAAGGGTAACTACGGCAAGTTATTATTGTTGGTTCTTCAGGCGTGCGAGCGCACACTAGATATCTACCTGAGTTCGCTTAATAACAATTATGATGATTACCGACCTATTTCTGATATTGTAAATGAACCGGAAGTGCCTTATGGTCAGGAGTATGTAAGTTTGTTGGTGCGGCAAGGAAAGATTAACGCGTTTAAAGAACGTCGTAATTGGCTAACTACTAAAGACGCTGTGTTGGACTATATCGCTAACCGGGATAGAAAACGTGAGCTGGATTCCTAAAAAGTAACGATTGCGTAAACTCATTGGCAGACCGATATTTCAATCCTTTTGTGGTCACGTCAGCCGTAAATTGTCCACTTCATTTATTATTTGATAAGTACCGTAGCTAAACATACTTTTGTACCCTAATTAAAACATTGATTCATGTCAGATAAGCCAATAACCTCTTTTATAGAAAAACACTTTCTTCATTTCAACTCGGCTGCACTTGTGGATGCGGCTAAGGGGTATAAATCACATTTGGAAAGTGGTAAGAAAATGCTCGTTTCTCTGGCAGGGGCTATGAGTACCGGAGAGCTTGGAATCTCATTTGCAGAAATGATCCGAAATGATAAAGTGCATATCATTTCCTGTACAGGAGCCAATTTGGAAGAAGATCTGATGAACCTTGTAGCCCATACGCATTACAAGCGAATCCCTAATTATCGTGATTTGACGCCACAGCAAGAACGCGAGCTGTTAGATCAGGGGTTGAATCGTGTGACGGATACTTGCATTCCCGAAGAGGAAGCTTTCAGAAGGTTGCAAGAGCATATTTTCGAAATATGGAAAGATGCAGAAGCCAACGGTGAACGGTATTTTCCGCATGAATTTATGTACAAGCTGCTGGACGCTGGGGTTCTGGAACAGTACTATGCTGTCTCTTAT
>JAMWZA010000249.1 GCA_024305105.1 Marinoscillum sp. | reverse complement strand
AAGTAAATCGTAAGAAAAATCAAGGTCTAATACTTTGCTCACAAGAGAAATTGCATTGCAGAAGTGTTGGAGTCCTTTAGGGATTTCTGTGAAATCAAATGACGGTTCATCATTAACATCATTAATTTTAAGTTCAGTTGTCTCGCCTGACTTATCCGCTTTATCCATGGATAGGTTTATATCATTCAGCTTGAATTCAGTATATACTTTTTTTCCTCCAAGACCAGTGCTATAATCTGATTTCTCCCTGATGATCTCCATTTGGTCTCCAAACCTAAATCCAGGTTTTTTAATAGTTATTGAGGCTTTCTTCTTTTTCGATGGGGGGTTAGACTCATTGTCGAATTTGAAGTCCTTTGGCATGTCTACTTCCCTCTTGCCAGTCTTTGTTTTTTTGCCAGTACTTTTTGGACTTTGTTTGAGTGAGGGATGCTTGATGATGATTTTATCAAAAGGCAATTCTTTTTGAAAATTTATGTCTTTTATGCTAGTAATCAAGTCAAAGTCAGAATATGTCAAAACACTGGCTCTTAAGTTTATTGAGTCATAAGGGGGAGAAATGAACTTGAAGTTATTACGATTGTCAATAGTATGAGCTTGAATCTCCTTCCAGTAACTTCTTAAACTCTCATCATATAGAAGGGAAACCATACTTGAAATAAATTCATTGTTAAGAACAAGTTGGGTGTTTAGTAGATTGTTGAGTTGGATTGATAGAGTGGTTTTGTTATTCTCAGATGTAATTGTTTGTCCATCTATAAAAATATCAAGCATATCATGCTCGAATATGTATTGACAAATGCCTTCACTGTACCCAATGAACTGCCTGAATAACTCATATAAAAAAATCACAGTTTCCTGGCCATTGACTGTAAAAGAATAAACAAGGGTTTCCCTATGAAGGGGGTGGTTATTTACAAGGTGATAGACTTTGTCTGATAACTCAGCCAGCGGCTTTATTAAACCAGTCTTAAAATTATTGATTTGATACTCTCTGAACTTTGTATTTGTTCTTCCTTGAATGATATCATCATTAATCTCTATACCAATTGGCAATAAGGTATTTTGTTTAAGGGGGTAATCTTTAGATTGTACGAAGTAGGGCGTCTTATCCAGATCAATTTCAAATACCTTGAGATACCAACTTTTTAGTTTTTTGTAAGCATATGGCACAGAAATGATCTCTTTTCTCATGAATGATTACGCGATTTCACTAGTTTGATTTTTTGTAGTGTCTAATCCACAAGTTAAAAGGTGGTTTACTAGAGTTTCAATTTCAAAATCAATGTACTCTTTTCTAATTCCGGCTTGACGGAGAAGTATCCATTTCTTTACAGGTACTTCTTTTGTGGAAAGTGCTTTATAAGCGAGGACCAGCCTTCTTTTTCTATGTTTCTGGAGTGATTCAGAGTAGTGATTTAAAAATGCTTTGCATTTTGGCAACTTGATCATGTGTTGATTGTAAAGCACTTCGGATTTTGCTAGTCTTAGTAAAAGGCTTTTGGATCTTCGTTTCCTTGGAAACTTAATTTTCAAATTATTATATGAGGCCTGTAGTTTGATAAAAATCTGGCGATCTCGTTTCTCCCATTCGATACGATTAGTATTAGTTGGAATGGCTTGAGCGTATTTGTGAGAAAGTAGCCATTTTTTGTCATGCCTATATAAGTATGAATATACTGCTGGCTTTATCCTACGGATTTGTGTTATAGATAATTCCTTGTTTGCCTTAACAAGGGATAGCCATTCCTTCTTTGCACTTGAGATTTCCTTTTTTCGACCTTCGTCACTAGGGTGTTCTTTTAAATAGGTTTTTATTGTTTTGGGGTCAACGTTTAACCTCTTAGCAATTGCTCTAAGACTTAGTTTTTGATTTATGAGTTTTAGAAGTTCATTCTCCCATTCTTTACCAAAGGTTCTAACTCTAATAAAATGGTGACCTTTATCTTTTAAATATGACGATGTATATATATAGCCACAACTACAACTTACATAAGTGATATCTCTATTGGACTTTGGATCCCTCTTAATCTCATGTGTTGTGTTAGCTTTCCCATAATTCTTGCATATTGGATTCTTACATGCATAGTTTTTATGTTGAGATGGAATTGGTTTAGTCTGATTAGATTTTAAATATTCGAGAAAAGCTTCAATCAGCATATGCCGAACCGGATCAAATGTTTTGCGATGTTTCCTCAAAATTGCCTTCAACCAGCAGCTTGGATTAACGAAACTGACTTCTGATCTGAAATGTATCAGTGTTGATTTAGCAAAGAAATTTTCGAATTCATTATGTATTTTGGACCAGTCAAGAGAATCTTGACCTTTATTAAAGCCCAATTGCTTAATCTTCTCATTGTAAATGTAAGGCTCATCATAAGGCCAAGAACTCAAGGGTTTTAGAGCAAGACTTTCCAATCTCTTTGTGAGGCTGGTTGTTTCTTCATTGAAGAATGGGATAATTTTTTTGAGCCATAAATTAGATTGGTAGTCATACAAATCAATGAATAGATGCTTATTAATTGATTCATAGTTGAACTCAACTTGATTAAGAAGTATTTTGTGTTTGGTGCAAATATTAACTGATGGAATCTGATGGGTCAATTTTAAGTAGGGCTCCCCATATAATTCGATTTGTTCGTTTAGGCAAATTGGACAGAACCTAGGTGTGGACAATGGAGGAAAAGGCCCGGTGACAATACCGCATCTCGTATGAATATCTCCTGATTTGGTGAGCATTGAGTTCCATACTTTTCTGCGTCTATTATCTGGGATGAATCGAGTATAATATTTGAACAGCGTATGTTTATCAATTAAATTTTCTGCAGTTTGATCTTTTATATTGATGTGTTTTGCCAGATGATTAATTCCACTTGGAAGGTCAAGCGTTGAACAGATAGTGGTTCTATCAAAAAGTCTTTTAAGGAGCTGTTTTGGTCCTTTGGTGCCTAGGTAGCAAATATTTCTAGCAATGGTGCTATAGAGAATTTCGTCTGGATAAGGTTTAGACCAATATGACAAACTATCTAGTTTAAGATGTGATCACACGTAGCAATTAAACCTAAATTCTTTAATTGATTATGAAGTGTCTCGAGGTTTTCAGTGCTACAATTTCTAAGGTCATTTTCTTCAAGGGAAACCTCCGGTGTCTTGATATTCCCAAGCGATTCTGAAGCTTCTGTAAAAGCATATTCATTAAATTCTATAATTATTTCAAGACATATTTCAGTATTTGTTAATGAATATCTTTTTTTAAGATGGTCTTGTATTCTTGACAAAGAAAAGTCGTTTGGGATATCATGGTTTTTAAGTTCATTACTAATGCTCTTAACACGATCCTCAGAATTCCTAAAGTAATTTGGAATTCTTAAGTCTGAATCTACATTTGATTTATTTAACCTAAGGTTCTCAAAAGACTCCTTATCTAACCACATTTCAGAAGCAGCTTTATTGACTAATTCAAGGGTTATTGATTTACTATTGAACAAGTATGCCAATTTTTGTGTCAATACGAAGAGTTTTACCGCACGATCTGTTACCCCTTGACAATGGCCATAAAAAAGGCTGCTCCAATTGGTTTCGTCATCTGCAAGCTCTTCCGTGTATTGATATTTAAACAACTGATTGATTAAAATTGACCATTCTTTCTTTTCTGGAAATCTATCCCAAAGGATACTTGCACCAGAACTGAACCTCCTTTTCAATCTTTGTTTATCTGAGAATAAATCTAAGGCTTCAGGTGTTCCAACTATTAGAATTGAAATGTGCAATGTATTATCAAGGTTGAGGAAAAAATTAAGCATCATTTCTGAGCCACCACTTTTGGCCTTACTTAAATGCTGAATTTCATCTATGATCAGCAGGCCAATACAATGAGACTTTACCAATTTGGCCATAGCACTAACACGATCATCTACAGTATCTCCTCTTTTACAGTATTCATTTTGATAATTTTCATTAACAATACTGTCTAACTCTATAAAAAAGGATTTACAAAGAGCTTTAATTGATCCGTCTTTTGGGCATTCAATTTTTACAATTGGAACTTGAACGAAAGTTTCATACTCGGACTCAATATGCCGCATGGCCT
The DNA here is from genome assembly GCA_024305105.1 of Marinoscillum sp. Classification (GTDB taxonomy): domain Bacteria; phylum Bacteroidota; class Bacteroidia; order Cytophagales; family Cyclobacteriaceae; genus Marinoscillum. Next base: position 535 of record JAMWZA010000249.1, on the reverse strand, counting down.
TAGGGAATAGTGATACTCCTGTATTTATTCCCGTCGTTTTCCCAATTCCTGTTATTCCAATAATTATTGAACTATAGGAAAATGTAGATTCATAATTGTATTGAAATAGTTGAGTGAGGTTTCTATAGTTAGTTCGTAGTTCTGATTTAATTGGATTAACCAATATATTTCTTTTGCAGTAGCTTGAAACAATTGAAGAATAGATTAAATCATAAATTTCATACAGTTTTCTATTTGGGACCAAGAATTTTTCTCTTAATGAAGTATCAAGAAGCTTAACTCTTGTTAGCCAATCAAAACCTAAGACAAATTCTCTACTATATGGTTTTCTTCCCTTAATTACTTCATAGAATTGAGCAGAATTAACAGGTTCCGGCAAAGTTTCAATTAGAGGATTACCTTGATAAGCTGGATTAGAGGGTTTTTGCCTGTCAGCAGTGAATATAATGTTATTCTCCATCAAGAAGTTGTTCTATAAAATCGGTGTCATCTGGGAAGTCAAAATCATTATTTTTATTGATATTGATAACTTTGC
>JAMWZA010000248.1 GCA_024305105.1 Marinoscillum sp. | reverse complement strand
TTTACCACACCCAGAGGCACCAAGAATTAGTGAGTGCTGACCACCTCCAATTTCCCAATTTGGAAATTTCAAGGAAGTTCCATCATCAAACGTATGTAAAAGGTCTTTAACTGAAATCAACTATATGACTATTTAAATATTTTTTTGTATATTTATAAGCTAAGCCAGTTTGTAAATTTAAACCAACCAGTCTATGTTCTTTGTCTTATTCAATCTGATCATCGTCTTATGCACCTATCGATTGTTCAAAGTTCGTCTCAAACAACACGCTACAAATCATCCGATATCCGAGTAATCTGAAACTGATGATGAATCAGGTGTGTGTTCAAAAACCTCAGCATTTCGTCCAACTTTATCCTGCCGGCTAGTGGATGTTTAAACACTGCCTTACCTAAATACTTTGCAGGGTAATCTTCCAAAAAACGAACATAAGCATCTCTTGTTTGATCCCAGTACGCTTTTGTACGCTGCAATGAGCGATCATTGGAAGGATTGCTTATCGGCTTTGGGGCTTTAAACCGCAGTTTAGTCAAAAGGGCCCAAAAGTAAATCTTGATTTTCAAGCTGTTAAAAAATGACCTATCAGGCATTTGGTCACCCGCCTGCATTTTCTTTTCACAATAATTTAAGGCACTTTCCTCTGAATAAATTACGTGATCGAGCACTTGCGCCAGAGACCATGTTCTATCATTTTTTTTCAAATGAAACTGCGTCTCATCTATTCCATCCAACATCTGCCAAATAAGCTGCTTGTTTTGCTCCATTTGAGCGAAATGTTCTTCCAAAGAGTGGTGCATTCTATTTCTTTATAAGGGGTAAAGTTGTTCATTGTTGGGGACTTCCCAAAAACAGTAATAATTGCAATAAATAGCAAAAAAAAAGTATATTGTGCTGACTTTCTTGTCGAATGTCGATAAACCACCAAAGCCGAAACCTAATCGAATATTAGGTCGGGTCAAGCTATAGACAAGCTGATCCTAGTAATTTATTTTAAAATTGAAATAATTTTGCGGCACAAGCCACAACCTTAATCGGCAAAGATTTATGCACGTTTTCGACATTATTGCCCTATTTATATTTTTAGCAGGGCTTTTCATATTTGTCAACACCTATTTCCTAAAGCTACCGTCATCTATCGGACTGATGATCATGGCTATTGCGCTATCTGTGATCCTGTTTATTGCTGGCTACATTTTTCCCGAACTCAAATTTGGAGTTGAGGAGCTAGAAGAATACGACTATGCAGAAGTGCTTTATCATGTGGTGCTATCCTTTATGCTATTCGCTGGAGCGCTACAGATAGATTTCAAGAAATTATCCAAGGAGCGTACACCCGTACTGGTGCTTGCGACTACAGGAGTATTGATCTCCACATTTGTGATAGGCACCCTGGTCTATTACATGCTGCACTACATTGGCATAGAGTTGCATTACCTCTACTGCCTTGTATTCGGTGCATTGATCTCGCCTACAGATCCGATCGCTGTGACCAAGACGATTAAGAAATTTAATCTGGACAAAGAACTTGAAGTGAAAATTCAGGGTGAGTCCCTTTTCAATGATGGTGTTGCAGTGGTACTTGCATTGACACTACTAGACATTGCGCATGCTGGAGAAGACCACCCACTCTCGGTTTTCGAGACCGTTTACATCATTGGTGCTGATATCGGAGGTGGTATCTTCATTGGGCTGATGCTCGGATATCTCGGGTATCGACTGCTGAAGTATGTTGATAATGATGCTGTGGAGGTAGAAATTCTCATCACACTGGCAGTAGTCATGGTCGGTTCATTCCTGGCAGATTTTGTTCACGTTTCTTCGAAACAAGCCGCTGTGGTCATGGGACTGGTGATTGGAAATGAAGGAAAGGGAGAATATGTAACGAGTGCTGCTGGTGATTATGTGTTCAAATTCTGGAACCTCATGGAGGAATCCCTCGCGGCAATGCTCTTTGTATTGATCGGCCTGGAGATGCTGGTCATCCCCTGGAGATTTGACTATTTCGCTGCGGGCTTCTTCGCCGTAAATATTGTTCTATTTGGCAGGTGGTTGAGTGTATTCATTCCAATCAAGCTGATGTCTGTCAAGCGTAGTTTTAGACCCAACACGATACCTGTGCTGACCTGGGGTGCATTGAGAGGTGGGTTACCTATTGCCTTATCCTTGTCACTCACGGAATTTCATGGAAAAGACGTTATTCTCACTATGACCTATATCGTGGTGGTATGTTCCGTGCTTTATCAAGGTCTCTCCGTTCCACTTCTTATGAAGAGCTATGGAACTAAAGGCTAGGCAGATCAATTGATTTTGTCCAGATAGGAATATTGGATTCATTAATCACCTCAGTGGAAATGTGTCCTGCAAATATGCGATCCAGCCCTTTCCGATTATGTGTTGCCAAAAGAAGTAAATCAGCCATTTCCTTTTCGGCATAATGCAGAATGAGTTCACCTTCATCAATCCCCGCAATAGCTGAGACGGAATAATCTTTTATTTGATGGAATTCAGCGAAATCGGTGAGTCGTTTTTCAACATCTCTTTGAGACACCAATGTATCGTCAAAAGCTTTGACGATATGCACCTTGCTGCCAAATACCAACTGCAAGAACTTTAATTCTTCGATCATCTTGTCATCCTCTCTATTCATATTGGTTGGGAAGACAATCTTATCAATACTGGTCAGATCCGTTCTTGTTTTTACAATGACTACCGGACACTCCGCTTGCTTAGCGACTTTCTCCGCATTCGTGCCGACAAAGAAACTCTCTAATCCCTTAGCTCCTTCTGAACCCATAATAATAAGATCAACTTGCTGCTCTACAATACTGTCCACAACATCTCCAGAAATTTGCTTGTAATGATACCTGAGCTCTTTTAGCTCGGCCATTTTAAGCACACGCTCTACTTCATTGGCTAAATCATCCGCATCGGTGGGTTCATCCAAAACATGCAGTAAAATCACCTCTGCATCCAGTTTTTCAGCTAACCCTGCAGCTGAGCTAATGGCGAAAATGGAGTAATCAGTAAAATCTGTGGGGACCAAAAAACGTTTCATCATTTCTTCGTTAAAGACTCAAGATTAAGTTAGTACGAATTCTACTAATTTTGCCAACCTATGACAATGAATTACATGAACAGGATTATTATCATATGCTCGCTGACTTTTCTCATGTCATGTAGCGGAGAAAAAGAAAGCACCGAAACTCCTACCTCACCAAGGATCAAGAATTTCAGTAAGCTCATTCTACCTTCGAGTAATTCAGAGGTGATTATTGGAGAGCCTTTGGATTTTGAGATCTCCTCCTCAGAAAATGTAGACTCCATTCTATTAGTATATGAAGATGAGGCAATCGTCTATGAAGAACTCACATTTTCATGGGCTCCTCAACAAGCCAAAACCGGTAAACAAAAAATCAAAATCACTGTCTACTCAGGAGACCAATCCGAAACCCACTATGCCAGAGTCGTTATGCTCTCCGACCTAACACCATCAGAGCTTACTTACCGGCTGATCGATAGCTACCCACATGATGAGTCCGCCTTTGTTCAAGGGCTGTTCTTCATTGGTGACACCCTCGTGGAGAGTACAGGACAAGAAGGGTCATCCAGAATCTCAAAGCTCAATCTAAATACGGGTGAGATTTACCGCACTACCAATCTCGATAACCAATACTTCGGGGAAGGAAGCACTTACTGGAACGATCAAATCTATTACCTGACCTGGACCACTAATGTGGGATTTATTTATAACACGCAATTGGAAGTAACCGGACAATTCAATTACACACATGAAGGATGGGGAATGACCACTATGGGTGACACCTTGATCATCAGTGATGGACAGGAAGTTCTCCATCTGGTTGACCCTCGAGATATGTCTGAAATCGGTCAGCTACAGGTCTATGATGATGAAGGAAAAGTGACCGACCTAAATGAATTAGAGTACTTCAATGGAAAAATATATGCCAATGTCTGGATGGAAGATGTGATCATCTCCATTGACCCAAAAACAGGAAAAGTTCTCGAAATCATCGATCTGAGTAGCCTCCAAAAAAATTTCAACTCGAATACTGCTGAAGTACTAAACGGGATAGCTTATAAGCAAAATTCAGATCAGATTTTTGTCACTGGTAAGAACTGGCCCAATATATTTGAAGTAGAATTTTTACTGATCAATTAAACATACCCAAAACCATGAACCTAGAAGAAGCGACTCAAAAAGTATCCAAAATGGCTGAAAATAATGCCGGAAAAGTCAATGCAGTAATTAATTTCAAATTTGATGAAGGGTTGATTCACCTGGATGATACGGTAACTCCGACACTTGTCAGCAATGAGGAAAAGAATGCTGCCTGCACGATTAAGATGTCTCTTTCTAACTTTGAAAAACTAATGACCGGCAACTTGAATCCAATGATGGCATTCATGGCTGGAAAGATGAAAATCGATGGAGACAAAGGCGTTGCGATGAAGTTGGCTTCACTTTTTTAATAGTCCAATCCCATTTATTGGGTTCGTAAGAAGAGGACAATGGCATCAGTCTATTTTCAACAAAAGGTTCTTTTGTCCTCTTTTCATTGACTATCTGAACAAGTCACTTATTAAAACTTTTAGCTTGAGGTCGATTCAAAACCACCCTAAAACTGTCAAAGTGACCCGGTCTACGTGACCCGGTCTACGACTCGGTTATATCGTAATGAAACCTGCCTTTGCCGGCATGCAGGTGGAGGCGCCCTGCCAGGGATATCTTCCCAATAATTAATGGATTAATATCGATTTACCCTTGATTATGCAATAGGAATAAGCTTTTTGCTAAAATATTGGTTATTTAGATAA
>JAMWZA010000247.1 GCA_024305105.1 Marinoscillum sp. | reverse complement strand
CTTTCGGATAGTGCGCGAACGAAACTCAACGAGATGAAATATGGCATGTTCTCTCCTGCATCCGAAGGAAGCGAGCAAGTAGCCACTTTTGAAAATGAGCAAATGATCATTTCCTTTTCCTCAAAAGGTGGAACGGTCCAAAAGCTAATCTTAAAAGAGTTTGAAGATTTCAGAGGAAATCCACTGGTTTTAATTGATGATGAACATGCTGCTCAGCACATTTATGTGGAGCATTTGTCCCGAACAATTGACCTGTCCGATTTGTACTACACAGCCAGTGGCACAGGACGTAAGCTACAAGCTGGAGATACGGCTAAGCTGACCTACTCTGTAAGTCTTCCTGAAGGACAGTCGATTACGTACACGTACTCCATTCCTGGTGAAGGATACCAGATTGGCATGACAGTAAGACAACAAGGATTAGAGTCCCTGATCGGACAAGAAGTTAAATTTGCCTGGAACCAGCGAATGAATCGTCTGGAAAAAGATTTTACTGATGCTAGAAATAGATCTACTGTAAAATATCGTTTTACAGATGGGGATGTAGATGAGCTGTCAGCAACATCCACGGAGAAAGAAGAAGAAACGCTTGAGTTGGCTACATCATGGGTGTCATTCAGACAAAAATTCTTTACTTCATCAATTATTGCAGATAAAGCTTTTACAGGAGGTTACGTAAGCAGTTACGTCAACCAAAGTGACACCACAGCTGTGAAAAACGTGGAGATGTCCATGACCATGCCTTATGGAAATTTCATTGGCAACCAAACCAATTTCAAGTTTTATTACGGCCCTAACAATTACAGCATACTGAAGAATGTAGCTCCAGATTTCTCGGAAAATGTGGAGATGGGTTGGAGTGTGTTGAGGTGGATTAATAAGTACGCTATTATTCCTATTTTTCACTTCCTTGAGAAATACATCAGCAACTATGGCGTGATCATCATTATTATGGTGTTTATCGTGCGTCTGGTACTATCACCACTGACTTACAAGTCACATATAGGCATGGCGAAGATGCGGGTGTTAAAGCCTGAACTGGATGAGATCAAAGCCAAGCATGATGGCGATATGCAAAAAGCTCAGCAAGAGCAAATGGCGCTGTATCAAAAAGTGGGGATCAATCCGCTGAGTGGGTGTATCCCAGTGGTTCTACAAATGCCTATTCTATTTGCGATGTTCTACTTCTTTCCGAACTCAATAGAGTTGAGACAAGAGGCATTTCTATGGGCAGACGATTTATCAACTTATGATAGTGTCTTAAACCTTCCATTTACGATTCCTTTTTACGGAGATCATGTGAGTTTATTTACACTATTAATGACCGCTTCAACCATCCTTTATACCTGGTCTAACAGTCAGGTAACAACCGTACAAGGACCAATGAAGTCGTTGCAATACCTGATGCCGATCATGTTCTTGTTCTTCCTGAACAGCTACTCATCAGGATTGACTTTCTACTACTTCGTTTCCAACATCGTTTCGTTCGGTCAAATCTCATTGTTTAGAAAAGTGATCAATGAGGAGAAGATCCTTACTAAGCTGGAAGAGAATAAAAAGAAGAATGCGAATAAAAAGAAGTCGTCTTTCCAGCAGCGTCTGGATGATGCCATGAAAGCGCAAGAGAAGAAGAAAAAGGAGTCGAAGAAGAAGAAGTAGTTCGACTGAAAAAATTGATTGTGAACGCCCGGCATTTCTGCTGGGCGTTTTTCATTTCATTCAGTGAGCCAAAGTTCCAGCCTTAATTTTCACTACACTATTGAAATCGAAGGTTCAAATGACGGAAAAAACAAAGAAGTCACTTTTACTGTGAAATTTCCTGCGAAGTGTTTTTGCAAGGCCAATCATTAAAGTAATCAACGAGTTATACACATTTCAATTGTTAATTACTTGATTATTAACAATCTAGACAATTCGATGATCCACATCATTTCAATTCTTTTCATGTGTGCCTTCATCTTGTCTTTAGGTTAAATATATTTGTGTCCTTTTCATTTTAGAAAAGATCCTAAACTCTTCGAAACTATGGGTAAAATCATTGCTATAGCAAATCAAAAAGGTGGTGTTGGTAAGACAACCACTGCAATTAACCTCGCTGCAAGTCTGGCTGCACTGGAACTTAAGACATTGATTGTCGATGCTGATCCACAGGCCAATGCTACTTCTGGTGTAGGAAAAAACCCTAAGGAAGTTGAAGTCAGCATTTACGAATGCATGGTGGATGGCGCTGATGCAGAAAAGAGCATTGTTACCACGGACATCAAATACCTGGACCTTCTACCGTCTCATATTGATCTGGTAGGTGCTGAAGTAGAAATGGTGAGCATTTCGCAGCGTGAGGAAAAAATGAAGCTGGCTTTGAGCAAAGTAGTAGACAAGTATGATTATGTCATCATCGACTGCTCTCCTTCACTGGGTTTGATTACTGTAAACGCATTAACTGCAGCGGACTCTGTAGTTGTTCCTGTACAATGTGAGTATTTCGCTTTGGAAGGTTTAGGAAAGCTTTTGAATACCATTAAAATTATTCAGAATCGCCTCAACCCAGACCTGGAGATCGAAGGAATTCTACTAACCATGTATGACCTGAGACTCAATCTTTCGAACCAGGTGGTAGAAGAGGTTAAAACGCATTTTAAATCAATGGTATTCAATACCTTGATTCCTAGAAATATCAAATTGAGCGAATCTCCAAGTTTTGGAGTACCGGCAATTTCTCATGATGCAGAAAGTAAAGGCTCCCTCGCCTACTTAAATCTGGCACGTGAGATCATGCAAAAAAACGAAGTAACCGCATAGTCGAGAGATGGCAGATAAGAAGTTCAAAAAGAAGACAGGTTTAGGCAGAGGTCTTGGTGCTTTGCTGGAAGACTCAGATGAGAAGCAGGAAATAAGTGGATCTGGAGCGACCATCAGAGGTGCCATTAGTGAAATTTCGATTGACTCTATAGAAGTCAATCCTTTTCAGCCAAGGACGGACTTTAATGAAGAAGCTCTGGAAGAACTTGCTGAGTCCATCAGAGTTCAGGGGATTATTCAGCCAATTACGGTAAGAGCACTTTCCGAAAACGAATTTCAGTTAATCTCTGGAGAACGTAGACTTCAAGCTAGTAAGCGCGCTGGATTGGAGATGATTCCAGCATACATTCGTACTGCGGATGATCAGCAAATGCTGGAAATGGCTTTGATTGAAAACATCCAACGCGAAAATCTTAACTCAATTGAAATAGCTTTGAGTTATCAACGTTTACTATCCGAATGCGACCTGAAACAAGAGCAACTTGGAGAGCGAGTTGGTAAAAACAGAACGACCGTTAACAACTACCTGAGACTGCTGAAATTACCACCAGACATTCAGATAGCCGTGAGGGACAATAAGTTATCAATGGGTCATGCCAGAGCGTTGATCAGCATCGAAAATGTAGACCAGCAGTTGGATATCTTTAAAAAGATCATTAACGAAGGACTATCGGTTAGAAAGGTAGAAGAGCTTGTTCGTGATCTTGGAAAGAAAAAAGAAGCTCCACAACCAGCACAAGTTGTTAACCCCGAGATTGCTAACTTGCAGAAAAAATTAACGTCGCACTTTGGGACAAGTATTAAGATCAAAGCAGATAAAAATAATAAAGGTGAAATCAAGATCCCTTTTGTATCAGCTGATGAGTTGGAGCGCATTCTTGAACTCCTTCAAGTCTGACATATCATTCAGAGCCATTTCACTCACAGTGTTAATGGCTCTATCTTTTGTTTCTTTTAGTCAATCCAATAGAGCAGATTCCATATTTCTCAACAGAGAAGATATTGAAACGATTGAGACATATTCACAACTCGATCCCAACAAAGCAGCCATTTTCTCAGCTGTCCTACCCGGAATGGGACAAGCCTATAATAACCAATACTGGAAAATCCCATTGATTTATGGCGGTGGGTTACTAATAGGCCACTACATCGAGTACAACCACCGGATTTATCATGAGTTTAGAAATGCACTGGTAGCCGAGGTGGATGGACGTCCCGAAACTATCAACCCTTACGCTGGCCGATTCTCTCAGGATGCGCTGACGCGTAATAGAGACGCATTTAGACGAAACCGCGACATGCTCATCGTTATTGCCGGAGCCTTCTATTTACTGAATATCGTGGATGCTCATGTTTCAGCTCACCTGCATGAATTTGACATTAATGAAAACCTTTCCATGAAAGTATCCCCTTCTATTGAGTCAACTCCACTATTTTCGCAGGCATTAGGAGTTTCTGTTTCATTAAGATTCAAATAATGCGCATAGCACTTATAGGATACGGCAAGATGGGCAAGTCCATCGAATCAATAGGCAAAGCTAGAGGTCACGAGATTAGCTATATCATTGACCAAAATAATCAGGAAGAAATAGCTGATATATCTCCTGACAATACAGATATCGCTATTGAATTTTCTCAACCTGACTCTGCATATCAAAATATCATCACGCTTCTTTCTAATGGAGTGAAAACGATCGCAGGAACTACAGGCTGGCTGGATAAATACCAAAATGTAGTAGATCTATGTACCGAAAAAAACGGCACCTTTTTATATGCCTCCAATTTCAGCATTGGTGTAAACCTGTTCTTTGAACTCAATGAGTGGTTAGCACGAAAAATGGCTATGCTAGAAGGGTATGATGTGAGCATGGAGGAAATTCACCACATTCATAAAAAAGATGCTCCTTCTGGTACAGCCATTACCCTTGCTGAAGGAATAATGAATAGTAACAATGCTGTGGGTTCCTGGATAAATGAACCAACCACTGATAAAAATAAAGTAGGAATTGTATCTAAAAGAGAGGGTGAAGTTCCCGGAACACACTCCATCCGATATGACTCACCTCT
>JAMWZA010000246.1:1249-4993 GCA_024305105.1 Marinoscillum sp. | reverse complement strand
ATAATACACTTATAGGATTATTTTTATTACTTTAGCTATTGACTAAAAATATTGCAGTTTCGATATGGAAAATACGTATGTTATTGGATTGGACTTTGGTTCGGACTCTGTGCGCTCTGTTTTGGTTGACACCGCTAATGGAGAAACATTAGGTAGCAAAGTTCACTGGTATAAAAGATGGAAGGAAGGTAAATATTGCGAGCCTTCAGCAAATCAGTTTCGTCAGCATCCATTAGATCTCATTGAAGGAATGGAATATACCATCAAAGAGGTAGTTAGAGAATCAGGAATACCTGCTGATGCTGTAAAGGGAATATGTGTTGATACGACCGGTTCTTCGCCCATTCCGGTAAACGAGGAGGGCAAAGCACTCAGCTTGTTACCAGAGTTCGCTGAGAACCCAAATGCCATGATGATATTATGGAAAGATCATACGGCCATTAAGGAAGCGGATGAAATCAATGAACTGGCAAGAACATGGGGTGGTGAGGACTTCACCAAATATGAAGGAGGTATCTATTCCTCCGAATGGTTTTGGGCCAAGGTGCTTCACATAGCTCGTGAAGATGCTGCCGTTAAAGAAGCAGCGCACTCCTGGATAGAGCACTGTGATTTGATGACCTATCTATTAATCGGTGAGCCAGCGCTGCATGAATTGAAACGATCCAGATGTGCGGCAGGTCACAAAGCCATGTGGCACGAGAGCTGGGGCGGATTACCAGCCGATGAATTCCTTTCGAAGCTGGATCCATACCTGAGTGCACTGAAGAAAAATTTATACAATGAAACGTATACCTCAGATGAGGTAGCAGGAAAACTCAGTGCGGAGTGGGCTCAAAAACTAGGGCTTACTACCGAGGTAGTTGTGGCTGTGGGTACGTTTGATGCACACTCAGGAGCGGTAGGAGCAGAGGTGGAAGAAAACACTTTGGTTCGTGTGATGGGCACTTCTACCTGTGATATTATCGTCTCGTCCAAAGAGGTCGTCGGAGATAAGACGGTGGCAGGGATCTGTGGACAGGTAGACGGTTCTGTTATTCCTGGGTTGATTGGGTTAGAGGCTGGTCAATCCGCTTTTGGTGATGTGCTGGCATGGTTTAAGGACCTGATTTCATGGCCTTTGGATAACCTGCTGACCTTTAATCTATCCTCAGAGCAAATAGAAGAAATTAAAAATGACATCATCGGAGAGCTGTCCAGGCAAGCGGAAGAAACTCCTATAGATGAGAGCGCACCAATTGCCCTGGATTGGGTCAATGGACGCCGAACACCAGATGCCAATCAAAATCTCAAAGCAGCTATTGCTAATTTGAGTTTAGGGACAAAAGCACCACACATTTTCAGGGCTTTGGTAGAAGCTATCTGTTTTGGTTCCAAAAGCATTGTCGATCGATTCAAGTCTGAAGGCGTAGAAATTAACGCAGTGGTGGGCATCGGAGGAGTTGCTAAGAAGTCTGGGTTTATCATGCAGACACTTGCCAATGTGCTCAACATGCCAATTAAGGTTGCGGTATCAGAACAGGCTCCGGCTCTTGGTGCAGCCATTTATGCAGCAGTTGCAGCAGGAATTCATCCAGACACCAATACCGCCATTAAAGCAATGGGCAATGGGTTTGAGAAGACCTACGAACCAAACGCTGAAGATGTAGCAAAGTATGAAGTCATTTATAAGAAGTACCAGTTGCTCGGAGAATTTGTGGAAAATAACATCAATAACAAATAGATCAGGATGTCAAAGTATAAAGAACTTAAAAGAGAGTGCTACGAGGCGAATATGCAGCTGCCTGCATATGGCCTGGTGATTTTCACCTTTGGTAACGTGAGTGCCGTAGATCGTAAAGAGGGCGTATTTGCGATAAAGCCAAGTGGCGTGGATTATGATTTGCTCAAGCCTGAGGATATGGTGATTGTTGATTTTGATAACAATGTCGTAGAAGGTGAAATGAGACCCTCTTCAGATACGAAGACACACGCATTCCTATATAAAGAATGGGAAGAGGTTGGTGGTGTAAGCCATACGCATGCGGCGTACTCGGTTGCCTGGGCACAAGCTCAGATGGATATTCCTATTTTGGGAACGACACATGCAGACTACCTCACCACAGATATTCCTTGTGCTCCACCGATGAGCGATGAATTGATCAAAGGAAATTATGAGCACATGACTGGTCAGCAAATCATAGACTGTTTCAACGATAAAGGAATTTCATACAAGGAAGTGGAAATGGTTCTTTTAGGGAATCATGGACCATTTACCTGGGGTAAAACAGCAGCTAAGTCTGTGTTTAACAGCAAATTGTTGGAAGAGCTTGCCCGAATGGCGTATGTCACGCGTCAGATCAACCCACAAGCCCCAAGACTTAAGGATGCGCTGATTAACAAGCACTGGGAAAGAAAACATGGTAAAAACGCCTATTACGGGCAAAATTGATTCATAAATGACTGATTTAAATAATTTCGAAATCTGGTTTGTAACAGGTAGCCAGCACCTCTATGGTGAAGAAACCCTTAAAAATGTAGCAAAACATACAGAGGAGATTGCCAAAGCACTGGATGCTTCTGAGCACATTCCTGTACAGGTGAAATACAAAGGTGTAGTTACTACCGCTGATGAAATATTTAAAGTGTGTGAGGAGGTGAATAATGAGCCGAAATGTATCGGGATGGTAGCCTGGATGCACACGTTCTCTCCAGCCAAAATGTGGATTTCAGGACTTCAGATCCTGAGAAAACCAATGGCACACTTCCATACGCAATTCAACGACGAAATTCCATGGTCGGATATCGATATGGATTTCATGAACGAAAACCAATCGGCGCATGGCGGTCGTGAGTTTGGGTTCATGGTTAGCCGACTGAGAAAGAACAGAAAAGTGATTGTAGGTCACTGGAAAAATGAAGACGCTAGAAAGCAAATTGGCAATTGGAGTAGGGTAGCAGCCGGATGGCACGCTTTCCAAAACCTGAAAGTAGCTCGTATTGGTGACAACATGCGGAATGTAGCGGTCACTGAAGGAGATAAAGTAGAAGCACAGATGCGATTCGGCTTTCAGGTAAACACCTGGGGTATTGGAGATGTGGTGGCTTTTGTTAATCAGGTTTCTGATGCTGAAGTGGAGAAGCTACTAAAATCCTATTCTGATGAATACGAGATTAAATCAGAGGTGCTGAAGAGTCAATCACTTAGGGATTCTGCTCGCATAGAATTGGGTCTTAGAGCATTTATGGAAGATGGAGGGTTTGGAGCCTTCACTGATACATTCGAAGACCTTCATGGCATGAAGCAGTTACCAGGAATAGCTGCTCAACGCCTCATGGCTGATGGCTATGGATTTGCTGGAGAGGGAGACTGGAAAACGAGTGCGTTGGTATACGCTTCTAAAGTCATGGCACAGGGCCTAAATGGCGGTACTTCGTTTATGGAGGATTACACTTACGATTTCCGAAGCAGTAGATCAAGAGTGCTAGGTTCTCATATGTTGGAAATCTGTCCAACCATTGCTCAGGGAGCCGTGAAATGTGAAGTGCATCCATTGGGAATAGGCGGTAAGGAGGATCCAGCTCGACTGGTCTTCACCTCCGGATCCGGCCCTGCAGTAAATGCTGCGCTGATGGATATGGGTAACCGATTCAGACTGTTAGTCAATGAAGTAGATGCCGTTGCTCCAAATCAGGAACTACCTAAGTTACCTGTGGCCAGTGTTCTTTGGGATCCGAAACCAAACCTTGAGATCGCTGCTCAAG
>JAMWZA010000246.1:0-1239 GCA_024305105.1 Marinoscillum sp. | reverse complement strand
ATTTTGGCAGGAGGTGCGCATCATACGGTTTACAGTAGAGCAATTGACACTCAGTTTTTTGAGGATTTTGCTGACATGGCGGACATTGAACTTTTGGTAATAGATGAGGAGACCAAAGTGCGTTCGTTCAAAGATAATCTACGCTGGAATGAAGTATATTACCACCTTTTTTGAGAACCTAAAATGAATACAATGAAAAACTCAGTTTTTGAGCTGTTCTTTTTGGCAAGTATGCTATTTGTCTTCTTTGGCTGTAGCACCGAAAAGAAACAAGAAGAGTCTAGTGCGACTGTCTCGAGTTCACCTTTTGGAAAACTGCCCAATGGACAGGAGGTTACAGCCTACACGATGACCAACACCAATGGGGTGGAAGCTAAAGTGATTTCTTATGGAGGAATTATCACATCATTGAAAGTTCCGGATAAAGATGGAAAGCTGGAAGATGTCGTTCTAGGGTATGATACCCTTCAGGGATATCTGGATGCAAGTCCTTATTTCGGAGCGATTATCGGACGATATGGCAATCGAATAGCCAAAGGGAAGTTTACATTGGATTCGGTGGATTACGATTTAGCTGTGAATAATATCGGCAATCATCTTCATGGAGGGCTCACAGGCTTTGATAAAGTAAACTGGAATGTGAAGGAAGTTGCGTCTGAGAAAGGAGTTGCTATTGAGTTGACTTATCAGAGCTTGGACATGGAAGAAGGGTATCCCGGAACACTCGACGTAACCGTTACTTACACCCTTGGTAATGACAATACATTGGAATTCAATTACCAGGCGACTACCGATAAGAAAACAGTAGTGAACCTTACACAGCACTCTTATTTTAACCTTACCGGAATGAAAGATGACGTATTAGGCCATGAGTTGATGATCAATGCGGACAAATTCATTCCAGTTGATAGCACGCTAATCCCTACTGGAGAATTGCGCCCTGTGGCTGGTACGCCATTTGACTTCACCGAATTCAAAAAAGTAGGTGCCGATATCGATGTGGAAAATCAACAGCTAGCGTATGGTGGCGGTTTTGACCATTGCTGGGTGCTTAATGAGGACCCTAAAGAAATGTCCCTGGCAGCTACGGCATACGAGCCAACAAGTGGTCGTGCGTTTGATGTTTACACCACAGAACCAGGGATTCAGTTCTACTCAGGAAATTTTCTTGATGGAACCATTACCGGAAAGAACGATAAAGTCTATAAATTTAGGTCGGGATTTTGCTTAGAAACCCAA
>JAMWZA010000245.1 GCA_024305105.1 Marinoscillum sp. | reverse complement strand
TCAGATTGATGACTCTACTCGTCTACAGGTTGTAGGTGTCATGAAAAACTTTTTTATGGAAGGATTTTGGGTTCCATTGGAACCCTATGGGATTAGACCGGCACACAAAGAGCGTACGAACTTTGCAGTGATTAAGGCTCTTCCCGGAAAACTCAAAGAAACGTATGCTCTGGTGGAAGAAGCGTGGTACGAAGTAGAGCCAAACAAGCCATATCCCGGTAGGTATCAAGATGAATATTTAAAAGACGCCGAAGAAGTCAATAGCAACATCATGGTAATGTTCAGCTTCCTGGGCACATTGGCACTGGCTCTTTCCTCCATAGGTCTTTTCACTCTGGTATCCCTCAATATCATCAAACGTGTTAAAGAAATAGGTGTACGAAAAGTACTCGGAGCAAGCGTTGGTCAGATCATTGCCAAGGTCAACGTTCAATTTGTCTGGATTTTGGGGATCTCCGTGATGCTCGGGTCGGCGTTATCCTACCTGGCTATTGATGCGCTGATGGGCTCCATTTTTGCTTATTACAAGGCGCTTTCAGTACTTACCGTGCTTGCACCAGTCATTGTTTTATTAACCGTGGCGTTTGTTACTTCTATTGGTAGAACCATGCGTGCAGCAACAAGAAATCCCGTAGACTCACTACGTTATGAATAAATAGATCAAATACTCAAACTAGACTAATGTGAAAAGCTGCCTCAAAAATTGAGGCAGCTTTTTTATTACCATTTAACCCAAGTCAAACTTAATTCCCTGAGCAAGAGGCAGCTCTGTGGAGTAGTTGATTGTGTTGGTTTGTCTTCTCATGTAAGCCTTCCAGGCATCCGAACCAGACTCTCGTCCGCCACCGGTCTCTTTCTCTCCACCAAAGGCTCCTCCAATCTCTGCACCAGAAGTCCCAATATTCACATTGGCAATACCGCAATCTGACCCTGCCTGTGACAAGAATAACTCAGACTCACGCATGTTAGTCGTCATTATAGCTGAAGAAAGTCCCTGAGGAACGGCATTCTGCATTTCGATGGCTTCAGCCAATGTGCTGTATTTGATTAAATACACTATTGGGGCAAAGGTTTCATTACAAACGATCTCGTAATCGTTTTGCACTTCAAAAATCGCAGGCTTTACATAGCATCCAGACTCATACCCGTTACCAGAAAGGACTTCTCCTCCCACAATCTCCTTACCCCCTTCGGTTACGATCTTGCTCAAAGCATCCTCATACATCTTCACCGCATCTTTGTCGATCAATGGACCAACATGATTGTTTTCATCGAGTGGATTACCAATACGAAGCTGTCCATAAGCTTTTACTAACTGCTGCTTGACTTCCTCAAACAGGCTTTCATGAATGATCAACCTTCTGGTGCTGGTACAACGTTGGCCTGCAGTACCTACTGCTCCGAATACTGCTCCTGGAATCGCTACATTGAGGTCTGCATTCTCCGTGATGATGATCGCGTTATTTCCTCCTAGCTCCAGAATGGTTTTACCCAATCTTCTACCAACAGCTTCTCCAACAGCTTTGCCCATACGGGTAGAGCCTGTTGCCGAGACCAGCGGAATGCGTTTGTCGTCAGCCATTTTTTTGCCAATTTCAGCATCTCCGATCACCAACCCACATACTCCAGGGTGCACGCCGTTTTTATCAAAAATTCCTTGTACGATTTTGTGGCAGGCTATTGCAGAGAGTGGTACTTTTTCAGATGGTTTCCACACGCACACATCACCACATACCCATGCGATGGCAGCATTCCATGCCCACACCGCTACAGGGAAGTTGAATGCAGATATAATCCCCACTATTCCAATTGGGTGCCACTGCTCGTACATGCGGTGAGCAGGTCGCTCGGAGTGCATGGTCAACCCATATAGCTGTCGCGAAAGCCCCACAGCAAAGTCACAGATGTCGATCATCTCCTGCACTTCACCAAGACCTTCCTGTAGTGACTTGCCCATTTCATATGAAACAAGTTTTCCTAGATCATCTTTGTATTTTCTAAGCTCGTCGCCTATTTGTCGGACGATTTCACCACGCTGAGGCGCAGGTTTTAGTCTCCAGGTTTTGTAGGCATCCTGAGCGCCATGAATCACTTTTTCGTATGCATCGTCACCAGCCAGGGTCACTTCTGCAATGGCCTTTCCATCAGCAGGTGAAAAAGAGTTGATTTTTTCACCTCTGGTTGGCAACCATTTGGTGCCAATTGCAGCACCGGGGTTGGATGCCTCTACACCAAGATTTTTCAGGATAGAACTGATATCTTTTGATGAGTTTGTCATATTATCGTTTGGTTATTTGTTGTTTAGAGGCAACAAAGCTAAAGAAATCTTTCACCTAAAGGCATAAAAAATGCCACTCCATACTATTTTCTGAAGTGGCATTGTAACAACTACGCTAACCTTATCTTACCAACCTATTCCGTAGTATGCTTTTTCTCCGTTGGGATACATTCCTTCAATCAAAATCCCCTCACCCATCGCATTGCTTAATGAGGCATTGAGATCATCCACCGATCGGATAGGTCGCTTGTCTATTCGGGTGATGATGAAGCCTTCTTCTATTCCAGCTTCTTTCCATTTACCGTTTCCAATATCTTTTACCTGAATACCATTATCCAGCTGTAATTCTGATCTCATGGTTTTGGAAACAGGCTCAAAAGTCGCTCCATCAATTTCGAATGAATTAGATGCTGTTACCACCTCCGTATTCTGAAATTGATTTTTCAAAGTCGCTTTAACCGTCTCCGTTTTACCATCTCGGATGTAGGTCACATCGATATCATCACCAGGACGATTCAGTGCGACTTGTTCCTGCAATTGCGCTACATTCGACACTTTCTTTCCATCAATTGCAATGATTACATCCTTTTCTTTCAGTCCCGCATCCGCTGCAGAAGTTCCTTCATTGACTCGTGCCACATAGACCCCTTTCAATATACCAAGGTCTTCGGCGTTTGCCAACTCGGCCGTTACATCCCGAATCTGGATACCCAGCAATGGGCGCTGTACGGCACCAAAGTCTTTCAAGTCCCAAATAACTTTTTTAACGAGAGTAGCCGGCACAGCAAAGGAATATCCTGCAAATGCTCCAGTTGGAGAAGCTATGGCGGTATTGATACCGACTAAGTCACCATTCAAATTGACCAATGCTCCGCCTGAGTTTCCTGGATTAACAGCTGCATCAGTTTGGATAAATGCTTCTATCCGCGTACTACTGCCACTTCTCGCCAATATGTTGATGTTTCTGGCTTTAGCACTCACAATTCCGGCCGTGACCGTGGATCGGAATTCAAAAGGATTGCCAATTGCCAAAACCCATTCGCCAATTTGTATGTTTTCAGAGTCCCCAAATCCCATATAAGGAAGCTGCTCTTCATCAATCTTAATCAAAGCCAAATCGGTATCCGGGTCTGTTCCAATCAATTCAGCTGAATACGTTCTATTGTCATTGAGCATTACCTCGATCTCCGAAGCGCCTTCTACCACATGATTGTTAGTCGCTATATAGCCATCAGCAGAAACAATCACTCCAGAGCCAGCTCCTTGTCTTGGAGAGCGCTCACCACGATCATATCGTTCACCAAAGTAGTCTTTGAAAAATTCTTCCATCGGGTTGCGGGAAGCATATTCTCTGGACCCATCATATTCAGTGCGAATGTGAACTACCGCAGGCGTGGCTTGCTTAGCGGCATACACGAAATTGAGACCTTTAGGCACCACATAATCTGTCGTATCAAACACATAATTCGTCAGACTGACTGAACTTGATTCCCCGCTTGCTGGGGTCACTTGCTGATCCCTCTGCGGCTCGATAATTAAGGAATAACCTCCTATAGCAATAGCTGCTCCCAAAAAGGAAGACACCACCATTGCGAAATACACATTTCTCTTATTCATATCCATTTCCTTTCTTGTCTTTAATCGTAGTTATAATACTCCATTTGGAGGATCATTGTTGTCCCAAAAACGATCCAAGTCTTCGTGAAGTGTCATGGCTTAACAATTCTTAACAAAAAACCCTGACCCATTATTAGGTCAGGGTTTCCAACTTCACCAGTAACCTATCTTATTTGATGTTAATCGTCTTCTTTGTTTCTTTCTTTTCATCCTTAGGAATGTCGATACTGAGAATTCCATCTTTATAGGACGCATCGATTTTATCCAGATTGACATTATCTGGGAGGTAGAACGATCTGGTGAATGATCCATAGTGACTCTCTACGCTGTGGTAGTTTTTCTCGTTCTTCTCATTCTCAAATTTGCGCTCTCCGCTCACAGTCAGCCTGTCATCGTTAATATCGATTTTGATATCCTCTTTCTTCATTCCAGCCAGGTGAAACTGTAATTCAAAGTTTTTATCAGTCTCCGCAATATCTACCTGTGGAGAAAAGCTAGTAGCTCTTTTACCGCCAAAGAAATCATCATCAAAAAATCGGTCAACGAAATTGCTAAATGTTGCTGGTCTGTACCCGTTTGGGTTATACTTTATAAGTGCCATAATTTTTTTAAGTTTTAGTTATTGTTGAATTTATATTTTTCAAATACACCAGACGATAATCGAATTCCGTACCAATTGAGTTTTTCAACTACAATGCTGACATTATGTCTACTTTTACCTTAATAAGGATAATTATAGTGTCATTATGTCCGCTTTATAGGTAAGAGTTGGCAGATTGATAAATTCTTTAAATTTTTATGTGCTACACATTGCAGAATTTGAAACAGAAATTTAAGTTTGCAATCCTTTTTAGGAAGCAGTAACAAATGCGCCTCTTTTCAAAGGTTAATTATTCCTCAGTAGCTCAGTTGCGGTTCGGCGTTCCGATTAGTGCATCTGACTTTTGAGAGTGAAAAAATTAAGGCCTAAATTCCTCAGTAGCTCAGTTGGTTAGAGCATCTGACTGTTAATCAGAGGGTCGTTGGTTCGAGCCCAACCTGAGGAGCATCAAAAACGAAACCCGTTCTTTTTAGAGCGGGTTTTTTTGTGTCTAATTAATAGTTGAGAAGGTTGGCCATCTTATGCCTGCGGTTAGTATTGTTAATCAGCGAGGCGATATCTATGGTAAAATCAACCCATTCCGACTTTTTTTAGTACAATTCTATC
>JAMWZA010000244.1 GCA_024305105.1 Marinoscillum sp. | reverse complement strand
CAGCGAATCCCAGGGGAAGAATTTCTTTAAGAACATCTTCAAGTTGATCGTCTCTTTTAGATTCGAGGGTATCAATCTGCTCAAAGATTGCTTCTTTTTGCTCTATCGATAGGGTGTCGTCAGCGTCTACTTGATCATGTAATGCAGCTAACTCATCATCAATGTGCTTGAGCTTGTCCGCAATAAAGCCTTTGAGTTCTTCCGTCTTACCCCTCAGTTCGTCATCAGAGATATCCGCTAGTTGTGCAAATTCCTTATTTATCAAACCAACTAGTGGTCGTATTTCTTTTAAGTCTTTCTCTGCCTTGGTTCCGAAAACCTTTGCTATTCCCTTATTGACTATATCTAACATGAATATCTTTCTTAATAATTGGGCCTAAAGTTATAAAATGGAAGTTGATTAATGAGGTACTTCCACTACCCCTTCAAATACTTTTTTAGCCGGTCCTGCCAAATAAATGTTTTGGTATGTGTTGTGGCCATTTTTCTCAAAAGAGACTTTTAGCTCACCTCCTTTGGTTTGTACGGTAACAGGACTTTTATAATTCAGCAAATCTGCAGCCAGTGCACACGCTGTGACACCGGTCCCACAGGACAACGTTTCATTCTCAACACCACGCTCGTAAGTCCTTACTTTCAGTCCATTTTCCAGCTTCTCTATAAAATTGACATTGGTTCCGGCTGGTGCGTATTTGTCGCTGTAGCGAATGGACTGACCTGCTGGAATGATATCAATCTGATCTACTTTATCAACAATTTGAATGTGATGAGGTGATCCTGTATTGATGAACAAATCGGTTTTACTGATTTGTTCCACTTCACTCACATCGTGCAAGTGAAAGTGGTAAATATCTTGTTCGATGAATGCGTCATGGACTCCATCAGTCGTTTCAAAGGTCGTTTTATCTTTGATGATCCCCAGAGCTTCAGCAAAGGCGATTGCGCAGCGGCTTCCATTGCCACAGAGACTTTTGCTGCCATCTGGGTTGTAATAGACCATTCGGAAGTCTAGCTCGGGGTGGTTCTGAATAAGAATAACGCCATCAGCACCAACGCCCATTTTGCGATCGCAGAGAAAACCAATGACAGAAGCGTCATCTGTAGGGAAGGACTCATCGCGATCATCGATCATGACGAAATCGTTGCCTGTACCTTGATATTTGTGAAATCTAATCTGCATGAAACTGTAGCTGGTCAAAAACCATACGTAAATAAAAAAGAGAGCAAATTAAATTAATATTCTGCCAAATAGTCAGGAGAGCATGGACAGATTGTGTGGAGTGAAACAAAAAAAGCCAACTTTATGACAAAGTTGGCTTTATATCGTAATGATTGAATATTAAAGTTTTTCTTTAATACGAGCAGCTTTTCCTTTTCTACCTCTTAAGTAGAATAATCTCGCTCTTCTCACTTTACCTTTTCTTACAAGGTCAATTTTTTCAATATTAGGCGAAAGGATTGGGAAAATTCTTTCTACGCCAATTCCACTAGAAACTTTTCTAACAGTAAATGTCTCGCCACTAGAGTTTACGTTTCTTATCTGAATTACAGCTCCCTGGAATTGCTGAATTCTTTCCTTATCACCTTCCTTAATTTTGTAGTGTACGTTTACTGTATCACCAGCAGAGAATTTTGGAAACTTCTCTTTCGTTGCTTTGTTCTCTGCTTCTACAAATTTTATTAGCTCGCTCATGTCTTTACTCTATTGAGTGTTTCTCAAAAAGGAGTGCAAATATAGATAATAATATGATAATAGATAATTGTCTGTGAAAATTTTCTAATAAAATTCTCAGCCTAGATAAGTTGATTGTTCAGGCAAAACTGGACGGCCTGGGAGCTATTGTTTACGTTCAATTTACGCAGAATGTTTTTGCGGTGGGTTTTAACTGTGTGATCTGAAAGAAACAGTTTTTCCGCAATCTCACTACTGGTCATCCCTTCAGACATCAGCTTGATAATCTCCAGCTCACGCTCACTTAACTTATATTGGGTGACTTCTTCTTCATCTGAGTTAAACGTGCCTATTCTGTCGTAATATTGTTTACCACTCATTACCCGAAGTACAGCATCGATCAGCTCTTTGCCTGTATTGTTTTTGAGAAGACACCCATCAATACCTATTTTGACGATTTCTTCCACAAACGACTTTTGAGCATACATCGTGAGAATGATGATTTTGACATTGGGGAAATCTTTTTTAAGATGCCTGCTACAGCTGATGCCGTCCATTACCGGCATATTAATGTCGAGAACGACCACATCTACTTCGGGGTTTTTTCTAAGAAATCGAAGGACCTCTTCTCCATTCCCAACCGAACCTAACACGCTGATTTCCTCATCTGCGCTGAGTACTTCTTTGATACCTTCCATGACAATTGCATGATCGTCGGCTAACAGTGTTTTAATGTCTCTCATGATACTGGTACTTCAATGATGGTGGTAGTTCCCTGACCTGGTTTGCTCTCAATGGTTATGGTTCCATCCAGTTTGTCAACTCTGGATTCCAGATTCTTTAGGCCCAATCCATTTATTACTTGTTCTTTCACAAAACCCACTCCATTATCTGAATAGATTAGGCTTAATTGGTCTTTAATTTGATTGAGGTCAAGCGTAATTTTTGTTGCCTTTGAATGCTTTAGTGTATTGTTGACCAGCTCCTGTATGATCCGGTAAATATTCATACTAAGGTCACTGCTCAGTTTGGAGGTGATTTGGACATGGCTCTCCACTGCAACAGCATCAGACCCATTCAAAGCCTCGATAAGCTCTTTAATGGCGATCTCCAGTCCGAAGTGTTTCAGCACTCCCGAGTGCAAACTATGAGAGATCTGGCGAGTGGTTTCGTTAGCCTGATGAGCGATTTCACTAATTCTTCCAGCCAATTCTTTCTGGGCTTGTGGATCTTTCTTGTTTTGAAGTGAGTCAGCAAACATGTTTAGGGTTACTAATATACTGCCCAGATTATCATGGAGCTCCTCCGCGATTCGCTTATGCGCTTTTTCCTGACCAGCGAGCATGGCATAGGCGGATTTAAGTTCTTGTTTTTTGAGGAGGTCCTCTATTTTTTTGAATTCAAGTTGTTTCTTAACAAGTTTTCTTTGGTATAAATAGGTGAAAAGGATGATTCCAATAGTAAGAAGAAGCATTCCGGTTGTGCCAAAAAAAAGTACGATCTCTGCGTCTTTCATATTTTAGATGTCAGTTTAACCTTCTTCCAGAGCATTATTATACCTATTGCGATTAATGCATTTTTGAGTGTATTTCCTAAGTTGTGGAAAGCCCATGGTAAGGGGCCTGAGAGTATCTCACTGCTCATTGTGAATGAAAATAACGCGATAGAGAAGTAGGTAATAATGGCCGTATTAAACCAAAAGTCAGGTGATTGGTCAATAAAGAAATTCGTAACTTTTTCATATAACTGATAAAAGTACAACAATGACAAAATAATAAATAGAATGGACTGAAGGCTGAAAGCATGGGAATTGAAGGTGTTTAATGGTTCTATCAGCCAGCTATTAAGAATGTAATAGACTGTATATGCGATTCCAATGCTCAAACATGTTTTGCTTTTGCCGTTTAGACTTTTTTGATAATAAGTCATTAGACATATGAATTGAATCATTCCATATATATGTATGATTAGATAATTATTACCTTCAATTCTCCATTGAAGAGAGATGATATCGGAGAGAAATGAAAAAATGATATAGAATATTATGGGTTGATATGTGCGATTTATTCGTGATATTTTCGAAAAAACCATTGAGTATAAAAATATACCCAATGGTAATATTGGTGAATAGGTAGAGGATAATCGTAGCAAGGAATTAATTAAACTAACTAATGTCATACATCATTTAGAGCCATCACATTCATCTGGGCATGGATTAGAAACATTTAGAACAAAAGATTTGGTTTGACCATCCTTTTGTGTAGAAGCAATAACTTCTCCGTTTTTGTTAACTGCAACAATTAGTGCGTCTATTACATTTTTATTGGTGTCATCCGATATTTTTTCATAAAGCTGTACTCTCACCCCGGTAATTGGTAGCCCACTTTTCTTAATATCTTCTACTAGGCCATTTAATTCATCAATACCAAAAGAAAATGAAACCGAAGTGGTTATTTTCTTACGATATTGTCCAGCTATACGTGAATTAGCAAATAACATCCCATAGTTTTTATAGTCTATTATATTGTCAAGTAAACTGTCGATCATTGTCGCTGAATAATTTACACGTTCACCTGTTCCGGGTTCAACTGTTCGATCTCTTAAGCCTTTCTCGAACGTATCTTCAACCAAAGTGTCTTGGGAATAATATCCTAAATCTTGAAGGTATGCGCTTGTTTCAGGTTGGTTGATCGATAGCTGCTTTGATGAAGAAATGTTTTTATTAGAATTGGGTTCACTGCTTTGGCATGACAGAAGTAGAATGATGCTAGAGATTAATGAGTAAGAAAAAATAGATTTCATGGTTCTGTTGGTTTAGGTGTTATTAAAGTGATTCATTAATATACGGCTAGAAACCGTTAAACCAAAAATCCCCAGAATCGGGGATTTTGTAAATACCTAAAAGGAGGTAATATTACTAAAATTAGTTACCACCAGGTAAGTGAATAGCTCCCCCCTGATGTACATTCACCCTAGAATCAGAATTTATTATCTGTAGATTTAGACGGGGTTTATCCAAGGGATGGCTAGGAATAATCGAGAATGATAGCAATTCGTATGACCCTCCATTCAACTGAACCGGCATTCTCACCAATGAATTTACGTCTTTTAATCCTTTGGATGTGGTAATTACAATATCGATGAGACCATCGGCCCAGAACTCATTGTCCTGTTCTGTGTACGAAATTTCTGTTCCAGGCGAAACCAACATAAGAACATTGAACTGATGATCATGGTCACCTGACCCTTCTACATGGGTTATTGAAACATGCGGTTGATTAATGGCGATGTGATTTCCGAATAAGGTGGATGGTTTGAAATCTACTTTGTCATTTGAACCCACTGATTGGGATTCTTCTATGACAATTGGAGATTCATTGTCGTTGGAGCACCCGATGGCTAGAGAAGACAGCAGTAATACACTGATTATCATTT
>JAMWZA010000243.1 GCA_024305105.1 Marinoscillum sp. | reverse complement strand
ACTCTGATCCTTCGATCATGACAAAACGGAGTTACCTGCGATCGATAGCCGATCAGCATTTGGTACCAAAGAAGAATAAATAAAAAAGGCCCACAAAGGGCCTTTTTTTGATAGTGTTCAGTGAATGATTACTTGGCTTTTACAGCTTTTGTCAAATCATCAATCAATTTCTTCGACACCTTTCTCGGGTTGTCTTTCTTAAATTTCTCCAGAGCATCCTGTGCAGCTGCTCCTTTTTCATACAATCCATCAGGATTGTGATCATGTGCGTAACTTCCCAAGCACCACTCGATTTCAGAAACCAATTGCTCTTCAATCCCAAGTTGAGTAAGCTTGTCTTTTGCGTCAATTAATACTTTTTCCATTTTTTCGTCAGACATTTTAAACGGTAGCTTTTATGAATATTTATGCAAAGTAAACTCAATTATTAAATAATATTCAACCATTTGACTGAATAATTAACAAATACATAATTATGAAAACGTTTTCTTAAAAATATTAATTTTAGAATTCATTACTTTAAACCAAAGTGGCGGCACCACTGCCAACAACATCATCCCCGGATACCCTGTTGGCATTTGAGGACTATCATCCATATGCCTCAACACCTGATACTTCCTGCTAGCAATGTAATGATGGTCTGAATGTCTTGACAGCTCAAACAACATCATTCTTCCTACCACATGATCCGAGTTCCAGGAATGCTGGGGCATTACTCGTTCATAACGCGCGCCTTGCTTATCTCTGCTCAGACCATAGTGCTCAATGTAATTGACTGTTTCCAAAAGTAAAAAGCCAATGATAGCTGCTAACACAAAATAACCAGTTACAGCCCATCCGAACACCAGATAGACAAGTAATACGAATAGCCCCTGCACTATCTGAAAGTGTAACATCTCATTGCGCCAGGAAAGTTTCCAGAAACCCTTCTTATTTAACCGCTCAAATTCCAAATGCCATGCAGATAGGTAGGCTTGAGATACCGATCTGATCCAAAACGAGTAAAGTGACTCCCCAAACCGGGCTGAGGACGGGTCCTCATCAGTAGAGACATTTTTATGGTGCCCTCTATTGTGCTCGATGAAAAAGTGCATGTATAGAGAGGTCATCAGCAGCATTTTAGCCATGAACTGCTCGTATTTCTTTTTTCTATGTCCTAGCTCATGTGCTACATTAATTCCCATCACTCCACATAGAAGTCCCATAGCTGAAACCCTCCCGATGGTAGTGATTAAGTCGATATTCGGCTGAGTCATGGATTCTAGAAATAACCAGAGCCAAATGAACTGAACGGGAACTACTAGATAAATCAGCAGATCATAAAACCAATTTTTGAGTCGGCTTTTCTCCTCCTCTTCTGAGAAATTCGCAGGGTTTGGTTTGAAGAATAACTCTAACAAGGGAATAAGCGCGAATGCCTCAACGAGTGGTAAAAAGGTGATCCACCCTTCGCTGGTGAACGAGATGTATGCAAGAGCAGGAAGGGTGAAAACACTCAGGTATCTTAAAAGACCTAATTGTTTCATGGGTTAATTGGGTATCTGTTACCCGATAAAGCTACTTGGAAAATTCCATTTTTCCGAAAGGGATTAGGTATGCTACGCTAAAACCTCCTAGATAATGATTGGAAAGGTCTGGAAGTCTTTCGGAAAAGTCTGTAGATCGGATGAAATTACTGGCACTGTAAGAGATGAATGCATCTAAGTGCACTGCGCCAAAAGAGAAATCTCTATGAGCACCTAATGAAGCCCGTACACCATAGCCGAAATCACGATCACGATTTTCCTGAAAAGTGTGGAATTCCTGACCACCAATGTTCTCTTCATTCGGGGCGACATCCTTATTAAAACCAACTAATTTTTCTATAAAAACACCTAGGGTGAAGAAATATTTAGTCTTTCGCTTACCAGCATAAATGACCGCTTCAACTGGCATATTGATATAATTCATTCTAACCTTATAAGTAGGCTCATCGGTCGCAAAACTCTGTCTCCAACCCTTAGATTCATAAAGTAACCCACTTTGTAAACCAGCGTTCAAGAAGGAGGTTGGTGATTGATTCGTGAACAGCTTTAGCATCACTCCTCCATGATAACCAGGCTCAAACCCCGTGTTCATAACAATATTATAAAGGGTATGTTCAATGTAAGCAGTGCTTAAATGTCCTCCACCCCTTACACCCAGATACCCCTTTACCTGTGCACTGAGGGCACTTGAAATAAATAAAATTCCTATCGCAATGATTATTCTCATTCAAATACCCTGTGCTTCTTCTTGTTAATTAATTTGATGATTCTTGGCTCTTACTCACCTTTTTCGGTCTTCGTGCTCCGTACGAATTATTTGCAATCTTACCTCTTTTAGTTTTTCTGTCTCCTTTTCCCATAATATTTATGATTTTAAATGAAACAAATAACAAGGCTCAACCAGTAACGAAAGCATGATTAAAACCTTGCTTTACCTGTCAAAATTACAACATTCACATGGAATCAATGTTCGGAACAAAGCAAACATTTTCATAATCCACTCAGCGAACCTATTGAGATTATATAATTCTTGATTAACAAGTTCTTAACGAGTTTACCTTCACTAGCGCTCAATCAACCGATAACTTCGTATCACTTTAACAAATGAACAAAATGGAGAGACTTGAAGATGACTATTTGGATAGTGATTCTTATGAATTGGATGATGTTTTAGATCGGTCGTATTTTAATAATTCGGACGAATGCACTGACCTTGAGGAAGATGAAGATCACTACGAAAACAAAAGCGACGAATTCCGACCAATTTCTGAATTATAATTTCTTCAAAGTCACAATGTTTGCTAACTTTGCACTTCGGCAAACGGGTGCGACCAGCTCCTGCTGAATCCCCCAGGACCGGAAGGTAGCAAGGGTAAGCGGTTGTAGCGGTGCGACATTTCGTTTGCCTTTTTTTATTATCCCTATTTTACCCCACATTTACTGATATAAATTCACACAGAATATGAAGTTTTTTATTGATACTGCAAACCTGGATGAGATCCAGGAAGCTTACGACATGGGAGTTTTGGATGGTGTAACCACCAACCCATCACTAATGGCTAAGGAAGGAATCACGGGTGAAGATAATATTTTAAAACACTACAAAGACATCTGCGACATAGTAGATGACAATGTGAGTGCTGAAGTGATCTCTACAGAGTTCGAAGCGATGTTGGCTGAAGGTAAGAAGCTTGCTGCCATAGACGATAAGATTGTGGTAAAAGTACCAATGATCAAAGATGGCGTGAAAGTGATAAAAGCACTCTCTGAAGAAGGTATTCGAACCAACTGTACGTTGATTTTCAACGCAGGGCAGGCCATTTTAGCAGCCAAAGCTGGTGCTTCTTATATCTCTCCATTTATTGGTAGATTGGACGACATTGGATCTGATGGTTTGACGTTGATCGAGCAAATCGTTCAGATTTTTGATAACTACGGTTTTGAAACAGAAGTACTTGCTGCCTCTATTCGTCACAACATGCACTTGATCCAATGTGCTGAAATCGGAGCTGATGTAGCTACTTGTCCACTTTCTGTGATTACGGGCTTATTGAAGCACCCACTTACTGACAGTGGTTTGGAAAAATTCATTGCTGACTATAAAAAAGGCAACCAATAGGTTAAGTTTTTAGTTGATGATACAAACTGCATACTCAGACATGTATATCATCAAAGTGAGAGGGAAAGCGAAAATCCCTGATTACATCCAGTTACGTGATGACAAGTTCGTATTGATCGCTTATTTTAGAGCTGACAGACCTCTTCAGAAGCTTGAGAAGTTTGGTTTGGCAGACAAAGAAGCTGAGCTAAAGGAAGTGATCGACTCGCTTCCTTTTGGCAAACTTCAAAAACTAGAGATATAGATGTCCTTTTCAGATGAACCGGTTGTAAAAGTCACCAATGCTACCATCTTTCAAGACCATGCCACGGTATTAAGTGAGCTGGATTTTGCCATAGAAAAAGGTGAATTCGTTTACCTTGTGGGTAGAACAGGAAGTGGTAAATCCTCACTATTGAAGACTATGTATGGAGACCTGCCGCTTAGGCTGGGAGACATAAAGATTGTCGGTCATGACATTCGCGGGATCAAGCCTGCAGATGTACCATTTCTTCGAAGGAAAATTGGAATCGTCTTTCAGGACTTTGAGTTGTTCTATGACAGATCGGTATCTGAAAACCTCAACTTTGTGATGAAGGCTACCGGCTGGAAAGACAAAGCCAAGATGAAGAGTCGACTGGCCGAAGTGCTCATGCGCGTAGGTCTTGGAGCCATTAGCAACAAGATGCCGCATCAACTAAGCGGTGGAGAGCAACAGCGTGTGGTTATCGCCAGAGCACTGCTCAATGAACCGCAGATACTCTTTGCGGATGAACCAACTGGAAATCTGGATCCTGAAGTATCAGAGGGAATCATGAAACTGTTTCTGGAGATCAATAAAAGCGGTACAGCTGTAGTAATGGCTACTCACAATCACCATTTTATCCAGCAGTTTCCAGCACGAGTGCTGAAGTGCGATACTGGCAAAATTCGAGATTCCGTCAAAGAAGACTTTGAACTCACAGGAATCTACTAAAACATAAAAAAAGAAGCTGTCTCAAAAGCGGTTTCTCAGTATCCTGATCCGAGACGGCCTCTTTTCCCTTATTTAACCTTCAAGTCGCCATAACTTGATTTGACAATAATTCGCTTGTCGGAACTCCCCTTCCCTATTTTGGCTTTGTATTCGTTTCGATTATCATCCTTAACCTTGTAGTAAATATCCACTTGATTGTTGCTGGCGCTCATATTAGCAAATGAAAACTCTCCTTCCAATTCGGCGTTGGTTCCCTCTTGTAATCGAATGGTATAAGAACTGAATTTTCCATAAATCTCAACCTTGTTAAAGTCCTTATTTAACTCATCAATCTCGAAATCAGAAACATAGCTCGCTTCCAGATAGAGGCTTTTATTTAGTTTCTCAATGGAGAATCCGGAAAACTGAGCGTCAGACTCAATTACGTTAACCTCTCCAATTTTCACATCACCATACTTGCTTTCCAGTTCGATCTCATTGACTTTTTCAATGGTTACCTGTGAAAACTGCTGCTCCATTTCCAATTTAGTGGCAGACTGAATAGAC
>JAMWZA010000242.1 GCA_024305105.1 Marinoscillum sp. | reverse complement strand
GAAATAATGTACAGCTGCAATGAAAGTAATCAATCCAGAGACGAGCAGAGACAATTTCCATTTGCCATCTACGCTACTTCTTTCAAAGAAGAAGAAAAGGGATGCAGCCATCATTGCCATGTAACCAGTGAAAAAGGTAAATGCAACCGGATCATCCTTAGGGATAAGAATTAAATCAAGAAGTTCCATGTGTTTTTATTTAGGTTTATTAATTTATTTCACACAGGACTAATGAATAAGACTATTGTTTAATTATTTAATATTTTTATTAAACAATAATGTCATTTTTAATTGATTAATCGGAATATTGTTTCATATTAAATCCATTATAATCAACGACGCTACTGGTTTCAACCCATTGAAACATGAATTGAATACACATTCATACCGATAGAAGTAGGCTCAATACAATGCTTATGCACCTTCGCAACGCTAAGATTTGTCGAACATGAAACTTCCAGGATAGGGTGGTGCTCATTTCCCAGCATATTAGACGAAATGCTGCAGTGTACCAATGTCCCACAGAATTGAAAATTTCATCAAGTTAGATTCTGGAAAAAGCCGGATTTAAACTGAAAGGTGTTTTAGAAAAATGGGTTATAAAGAATTGGTTTATCTGAGATGACCACATTTACGATTAGGTAAATCCCAAACAATTGAACTGATCAACCTCTCACCTGACCGTTACCTTTTACTACCCACTTGTAGCTAGTCATCTCTCGGAGTCCCATTGGTCCGCGAGCGTGTAGTTTCTGTGTGCTAATACCAATCTCAGCTCCAAGACCAAACTCAGCTCCATCTGAGAATGCGGTACTGGCATTGGCATAAACACAAGCGGCATCTACCTGCTGCAAAAAGGCATTAATCAACTGCGGGTCTTCAGCAACAATCGCCTCGCTATGCTTAGAACTAAAAATAGCAATGTGATCCAGTGCCTCCTGAAAAGAATTCACCACTTTTATCGACATCTTATGACTTAACCACTCTACACCAAAGTCGCTCTCGGTAGCCTTCTTTAAAAGTGCTCCTGAATAATGTTTGACCAGCGAATTATAACTTGGTCCATCAGCATATATTTCAACAGAAAAAGCCTGATCCATTCCCGCTACGATTTCCGGTAAATCAGTGAGTTTATCTTGATGAATAATGAGACAATCCAGCGCATTACATACACTGACTCTTCTGGTCTTCGCATTTTGGACAATCGCCTTGGCCTTACGCAAGTCAGCCGAAGCATCCACGTATGTATGCACGATACCAGCTCCCGTTTCAATCACCGGAATGGACGCATTTTTTCGAACAAAATCGATCAACCCCTGACTACCTCGTGGAATCACACAGTCTACAAGTCCCTCAGCGCTAAGAATAACCGGTAAAGCTTCACGTGCAGACGGTGCCAATAATACCGTATCTGCTAACCCATAATTACTCAAAACTTGCTGAATGATATGCACTATTGCTTCATTGGAATCTGCTGCATCCCGGCTTCCTTTTAGCACACAAGCATTGCCTGTTTTAAGTGTTAAGGCAAATACATCGAAGGTGACATTGGGTCGTGATTCATAAACCACTCCGATCACTCCAATCGGTACCGAAATTCGCGAAATCTGCAACCCATTTTCCTTTGTTCGCTCCTCCAATACCGTCCCAAGTGGATCAGGAAGGTCCGCTACACGGCGCATGTCCTGCGTAACGCCCTTTAGTCGATCTTCATTTAGCAACAATCGATCGTACTTTGGGTCTTGTGGGTCCATACGATCCAGGTCTTTCTGATTTGCTAAAAGTATTGCTTCACAGCTAGCCATGGCTAGATCCGCCACTTCGTTGAGAATTTGCTTTTTGGTTTCGTTAGCAATACCAATAAGCTTTCTACTCGCTGTTTGCGTTCGCTTTAAGTTTTCTAATAATACGTCCTTCATGAATTAGTCGTTAGAAATGTGGTTCCTACAGATTGTCCTGAAACGATCTCCAAAACCACTCCATCTCGCTTCCCATTTGCGATGTGGGTTTCGATACCATGGGCAGCACATTGCCTCGCAATCTCATATTTGGACAACATACCTCCTCTTCCCATTCCTGATTTTTCAGTGGATATAAAAGACTTTACTTCTTCATCATCTGTAAAAATCTTACTAACCACTTCTTTATCTGGATTATAAATTCCGTCCACATTACTGAGAATGACCAATTTCTTTGCATTGACCATTTTTGCTGTAAGGCCGGCTAGCTCATCATTGTCAGTAAACATTAACTCCGTTAAAGACACCACATCATTTTCGTTCACAATGGGTATGATCCCTTCCGAAAGTAAGCCTTCAAAGCAATTGATCATGTTTTGATAATGTTCTCCGCCAGTGAAATCCTCTTTCGTCGCAAGCACCTGTGCGCACACTACATCATATTCAATAAACAGCTCAAAATACCGCTTCATGAGTGACGTCTGACCAATAGCCGAAAACACCTGCCGACGGATGGCTTCTTCTTTAATATGACTCTCTCCTAGTACACTCTTCCCTGCACCGACGGCTCCAGATGACACCAATATTGGGCTCCAGCCCAGTCGTTTCAACTTTACCAGTTGAACCACAATCTCTCTGAAGATCAACTTATCCAACATTCCGTCTTCCCTGGTCAGAACATTGGTTCCAACCTTTACCACCATTCGATTCTCTGATATCATGTATTATTGCTTTGTGGGGTGCGTGGGTAACGTCAACGGAAAATTAGTGGGATTTTGAAGCATCTAAAAATTATATTTTACAAATTACAAAATCAACGAATTTTATTTCAAATGAGACTTATTTTACTTTCAGTTTTAAGCATTCTTTGTCTAACTCCATTTGCGAATGCACAGCATACTTACCGTCTGTTTTACCTGGGCGGTCAGTCCAATATGGTGGGATATGGCTATAACAAAGATCTTCCTGACTCATTGGATAAGACATTTGATGATGTCATGATTTTTCATGGCAATACAGCCGATGATGGCGACTTGGCAACGGGTGGTTTAGGCATCTGGGAACCTTTAAAGCCAGGACATGGTGTTGGTCACAGTGCTACCAGATCGGAAAACAAGTTCTCAGATCGTTTTGGTTTGGAGCTGGCTTTTGCCGACCGACTTTTGGAACTGTATTCCGGAGAAAAAATTGCCTTCATCAAATATGCTAAGGGAGGCACATCTATAGATAGTCTGGCGGCCGGTCGATTTGGCTGCTGGGATCCAGACTTTCAGTCAAAAAACGGCATCAATCAGTACGATCACTTTTTGAGTACGCTCAACAACGCGATGAGCATTCAGGATATCGATGGAAATGGTCAAGCAGATGTGCTGGTACCAGCTGGTATACTGTGGATGCAGGGCGAAAGTGATGCCGACAAATCTGAGGAGTTAGCGCTAAGGTATTATGAGCATCTGGTGCGTTTGATGAATCTGATGCGTGCAGCTCTTCGAACTGATGATCTACCGGTAATGATTGGAAAAATTACCGATTCCTTAAATCCAGAGTTCAATGGCAAAGTATGGCCATATGGTGATCTGGTACAGTACGCCGAGGAAAAATTTGCACGCGAAGATCCAGCAGCAGCCATCATACGAAACACCAAATACTATGGCTCTTCTGACCCATGGCATTACCTCAGTGAAGATTATGTTGACTTTGGAAAAGCCTTTGCAGACGAATACTACGAACTAACAAAATGAGCAAGATGAAGCAACTGCTTGTAACCCTTGTAATACTTATTTGCACTTCGGTAGTTTGTGGTCAAACCAGCTACAAGACCTTAACTGACCTTCCGTATTATCCCCAAGAAGAGCCGTCTGACTACATTGAGGACCGTTGCAAACTTGACCTCTACTATCCCGAAAACAAGACCGGATTTGCAACAGTGGTTTGGTTTCATGGTGGCGGACTGACAGGTGGCTCCAAAGAGATTCCAAGTGCACTTACAGAAAAGGGTATTGCCGTAATTGGAGTGAATTACCGACTATCTCCAAAGGTCAAAGTGAAAGACTGCATTGCAGATGCCGCTGCTGCAGTAGCCTGGACTTTTCAACATATTCCTGAATATGGTGGTGACTCCACACTCATTTTTGTTTCTGGTCACTCTGCAGGAGGATATCTTGCCAGCATGGTTGGTATGGATAAATCATGGTTAGCCAATTGGGAAATCGATGCGGATAAAATAGCTGGATTGATCCCCTTTAGCGGACATACCATCACCCACTTTACCGCAAGGCAAGAAATGGGAATCGCTGGCACTCAACCCATCATTGATGAACTAGCTCCATTGTATCACGTTCGTGCGGATGCGCCTCCACTCCTACTGATAACTGGTGATCGCGAATTAGAGATGCTGGGACGGTACGAAGAAAACGCTTACATGATGCGAATGATGCGGGTGGCAGGACATCAGGATACACGGATTATGGAGATGGATGGCTATGGTCATGGCATGACACATCCGGCTTTCCCTTTGCTGCTCAATGAAATAAGTCGGATTGCGCAGGATAAGAAAAGGTTGTCTTCAGAAAATTAGATGATTTGGAAAATTGGTAATATTTCCGGTAATTCAAATTATTGATCAAATCAAACTAAACATATGACCAAAAATATTGGATGTATTGTCGTTGCAGTTTACGCTGTATAAGCAAATTACGACGTTGTTTGCGAACAAGAAAAAAAGAACCTGAAGGAAACAAAACCTTCTGAATCATCTTCACCATTTTTTAGCGTGGATACGATCAATTTTTAGCGTCTTCTCTGTAAAACGTAAATAAACTCCTCACTCCCTAAATAACTTAATGAAATGAAAATCTTAAAAATTCTCGGAATCCTTGTTGCTGCGGTTATTCTATTGGCCATTATCGGAATTGGCTATGTGAAAGCGGCGCTTCCAAATGTAGGTGAAGCACCAGAACTAACAGTTGACGTTACTCCAGAACTACTTGCTCGTGGAGAATACCTGGCAAATAATGTGACCGTCTGTATGGACTGCCATTCACAGCGTGATTGGAGCAAATTCTCAGGACCGTTGGTGCCTGGCACTTTTGGACAGGGCGGTGAAGTCTTTAACCACGACTTTGGTTTTCCAGGCATATTTACAGCCAAAAACATCACACCGGCTGGGGTTTCTGAATGGTCAGATGGTGAGT
>JAMWZA010000241.1 GCA_024305105.1 Marinoscillum sp. | reverse complement strand
CAATGAAAGTCAAGCAGTTACACTACCAGAAGCGTTTTTCAGCAGGCCCTAGGTAATAATTAGAATTACGGAAAGCACCCTGATTGATTTCTGTTTTCTCTCGCTAACAATTTTGATTTTTAATAATTGACTTTGACAAATAGTTCACCTATTCGCTAGAAGATGATTGCAAACTATTGTCCAATATCTTCAGGGATTGTCTGTGCTTGCTGATTTATTCATTGTCTTGATCTTAAAGTATTTTCTGAACTGTGACGGAGTTAATCCTGTTTTTTGTTTAAAAATCGTATTGAAAACTGATTTGGAATTAAAACCTGAAGCAAGCATAACCTGCTCAATATTCATTTTTGAAGTAGCAGGATTCTCCAGAATACGTTTGCTTTCTTCAATCCTGAAATCAATTATGTATTGATTGAAATTCTTCTTGACGACTCGGTTCAGATAGATCCTCAGGTCACTCGTGGGGATGTTGAGTACTTCGGCAAGAGAAGTTACGGACAAGTCGGGGTCTTTATACAACTTTACTTTTTCGAATTCATTTCTCAACTTGTCCTCTATGTAGGTCATCAACCCCTGAGGCTGCTTAGTCAAATTTTCAACCTTTAGTATTCGTGGACGAGCAATAACTTGTATTAGAAAATAGGACAAACCCACAGTTAGTAGTATTTCAGAGGTGATGAACATCATCCATGAGGTAGGTTCACTGATGGCATTCAATAGCTGATGTAAAACCACCTCGGTCAACCACAATGCATTCCAGACAACCATCGAAACGAGTAGCCATATTAATGGTTTACTAAGAGCAATTCTGATCAAATAGATCAATGAACCTATCCAGATGATTTTTACGAGTACGAACATCTCCAGTAGGTCGGATTGGGCGTGATGTATCAAAACCCAGTTAATGGGAAAGACGAGCGCAGCTAAAATAAAATAGAGCAGATGCTTTTTGGGCGTGAAGGAATCATCAACCGTAGATCGGACGTAAAGAAATAAGCTCGTAATCATCCCAACCTCAAATAAGGCCATTGCTGTTCGGTAAATTGTAAGAAAAGGACTATTTAGAATGGTCGAGATCCATGAAGTATAGTTAAGTATCCCATAAATGTCAGTTGGTAATTTGATGTAGAAAAACAATGACAACCAAAAGACTACTGGTGTGGTGCGATCAAACTTTACCTTGAGGAAAACAATGAATAATACAGACAAAAGTAGCTGCATTATCTCCGTAAAACTTTTTAGCCAATAGAAGTCGATCATTAATGGAAAATTATTCGTTCTAATTTTATTTTCAGAACTTATTACCGACAAAATCAAAAGATTATTGTGCAAACGAAAGATGTAAAATGAAATACAAAAAGCACTTATATCGGCTTTTTCTTCGACACTGGTTAGCATTTCTTTTGTCTGCGCTCCTGGCGGTAAGTTTAATCGCTGTAGGTCTCCTGGAGCATCGGCTGGAGAAGACCATTACTTATCTGACAGTGATGATGTTGTGTTTTCTGTTGTCTGAGTTTATTTATTTATCCGGACAGCCTGTTCTCAGGCAATGGAAAATCAAAAGCCCTAAAAAGGAACTTACCATAGTGATCCTGGTGACCCTGATCGCTTCTTCTCTCCTGATTTACTGGTTTGTATTTGTTGACCAGGAAAATACTGGGCAGGTAATCCGGATCGTAACCATGCTGCTTAGGTTGCTATTCATTTTTCCTGTGTTTTTACTCATCTACTTTTTGGCTATCAGGAGATACAGGCCTCATGAAATTGGCCTTTGGAATTTTAAGTATTGGTACGTCAGTCTGCCGTTAATTATTCTGATAGGAGGGGTTACCTGCCTGACTTTTCCGGAAGGGATCCAATTCGTTACTGAATTTCAAAAGAGTGGACTTCAGGGCTTCCTTGTCTTCGGATTTCTGACAGCTGCTATTCCTGAGGAAGTCGCCAGGAATCTATTTCAATCCCGACTGGGCAGAGTCATCAACAGCAAGTCAGTGGCATGGTTTTCTGTCTCCCTAATTTGGGCATTACAACACATTCCGCTTTTTGGCTCTAAGTCAGGTGATTACTATATGGCTACCATCAGCGCCATGGGTATTCTACCTATTGGATTACTTTGGGGTTACCTGAATGAGCGTTTTAAATCGATTGTGCCATCCGTACTTATTCATGGAACGAATCTTTGGGGGATACATAATATATTTTAGAGAGAAACTTAAACGCGAAAGCTTATGAACGAAGATAAAATACTCACACTCCATCCTCAAGGCAAAAAAGGGGTAAACATCCTAAAAAGGAAATACGATTTTATCAAAGATTTTATTATTAAAACGATTGACAAGCGTACAGAAATACGTTTTGAGGAATTATCCGATTTAGCCCAGGAGGAGCTTACCGATTCGTTTGACGGTAAAGTGCTTTGGTATGTCGTTACCGTAAAACTGGACCTGGAAGCTCGAGGAATTATTGAAAGAATACCCAACACCAGTCCTCATGTACTCAAGTTGAAAGGATAAAATTTAACGCTGCAGCAAATGTCAAAGGGCGTGACTAACATGAGATCACATTCAGCAGGTGCAAAAGAGGGGATAGGCCTTCGCTTAGCTAATAAGAAATGGGAACGTGCACTCTAGTAGGCGTCTGGAATCATAGCAAAAAGATATGCAACTCTTCAACTTAAATTTTCAATTCGCTACTGAATGAAGTTGGAAACAATTCGGATAGCAGTTATTCTCCCCCGTTAAATCCATCATATTGTGTGAGCTTGCTCATTTCTGTACCGGGACCCTGACCATTGATCGCATGATTAATGCCTCCATTCAGTCCGGCAAACAAAGAGATATGGGTGATTTTAATGCCAGGATTATCTGGAACCTCCATTGCATTTTCCAGTCTCACATTATTAGCGACCGTAGACTCACCGCTAAAAAAACTGTAGATTCCAAGTCCAAAGGCTTCATGGTTTTGAACAGAATCTGCAACCTTATAAGAAGCGTAACCGGGCTTTCCCAGATCATTCCATAGTGCATTGTTGGGCGGGTGATAGGGGATTTCAGATTGATAAAAATACGTTTGGCCGTACTCTCCGTTCCAGAGTGTTTGATACGATTGAAAGTGCTCATTGAATAACCCGTAGATCTTCACATGATCACCATTCACCACGAGACCGTGCCTGTTTTGGCCATCCATCCATTCTGTTCCCACGCCGTGATCTGCTCGCCATAACCAAAAATGATCACCAATGACATAATTGCTATTGATGGTTAAAGCACTTTCGGCTTGACCAACCCGAGCACCTCCAACTCTGCAATAGATATCATGAAGCGAGATAGGACTCTCGGAATTAGCCGCATCCGTACCTTCCGCACCAATCTGAATAAGAGCTGGGGACAATTCCGGTCCGGCATCTACCATGAATCCTGCTAATTTGATTCCCGGAACATCAGCCGTGCTCACTGCGACCTTTCCTGTTAGTGGAACGAGCGTTGGCAATCCTATTCCGAGGATTGTGGTATTCGCTTTGGTGACGGTAATCGGTTCATCGAGCTCGTAGATACCTGGTGTGAATAAAAGATGTTTGCCATTCAGTAGGGCCTGATTGATTGAGGCTGCATTGTCTTTTTTTGAATCAGCAACATAAAAAGCGCTAATCGGGATCATTTCACCTTCCTCATCCTCATTAATCCACGAGGGGCCAGCGCTTTCCCTACGGATAGCTGGTACAAATACCGCATATTCGCCTGATTCATTGTAGGTTAGGAATGGTTTCTCACGGATCACTGGTGTTTTGTCAATGATGGTTATTGGTACATCAGGCCAGGAATCTTTGGGTGCGCCTTCCACACCTATGAAGACCCTGTTCCAGTTTCCACCCTCCCAGGTCCCAATGCTCGAATTGCGGGTCATCCACTGTTGGCCAGACATCAATCCAGCACGACCTTCTACCAGCGAATTGGCAAGTACGCCACCGCTAGCCCAACTTTCTTTGTCAAAATTAATATCCCCTGCTACATGCATGCGACGGTAGGGGGCAGCTTGTGATACTGCCCAGTAAATCATTTCATCATTCCGAGGTAAGACTTTGAGATTTTCTGCGCCGCGCCAAAACATGGTGGTCACCTTATTTGAAACACCGTTACTACTGGTACTGGCGATCGATTGTACCGCTCCATTTATGACCACATCTCCAGGATATCTCCCTAAACCCAGGGCTTGAACATAATAATCAACCGTAACATCTAACTCGTAGCTTCCCGGCTTGAATAGCAAAGCATATCGCTCAGAGCCAAACTCGCTATACTGCTGCTGCTGGTGCAAAGCCTCAAGTGTCATCTGAATACTATCCTGATTCATGGAGGCATCAAATACCAGTACATTTTCCCCAAACAAAGTGGTGGTATATGGAGAAGCATCCAGAACATGATGATTTTTGATTGTATCCGAACACCCGGTTGTTATACACAAGATGAGTAGTGCAATGAAACGATAGGGAAAATGGCCGGAAAAGGAAACTAAATGCATGATACAACTGAAAGATGAGCTAATTAAGCTTCCAATTATAGAACAATTATGCGATTTCTGAACAAAAAAGATTCTATTTAGAGCCAACTGGTGGCTTATCAAGTCACTTTCCCAACCCTCATTCCTATAGTCAGGAGTATACCTTTGCTAGAAATAATACACCTTATGTATCACTCATTTTTGAGACTTGTTTGACTTTTTACCCAAATTCCCATCGATAGAATAAAGCCTCCTGTCTAGACAATCGGGGCAAACGTATATCGCTTTTTATTAAGCGAGAGAAGTATTTCACTTTTGGCGTATTAGAATACTTTATCAAAATATGGCTGAAAGACAATCCCAAACCCGTGCTAACGCTCATGAGTTTAAAAGCATTGGAAGAGCAGCTACCAGACACCAAATTTATGCGTGTGCATCGCTCGTTTATTGTGGCTCTGGAAAACGTAGAGGTCATAGAGCGTCATCAGATCCTGATCAACAATCAGCGCATCACCGTATCCGACCAGTACAAGACTAAGTTTTTAGCCTTTGTGAATAGCAATTCATTTTGATCATTTATTGGCATCCCGAATCACCCTAAAACTGTCATTTCGATCCCGATGGCTATCGAGGAGAGAAATCGTACTTTTATGACGTAGGACACTAAATCAATAATATGCCAATAATTAGGGTCTGCTGAAAAAGTCTGGAGTGTGCCAGCTACGAGGCGGCAAAGAGAAGCTATATA
>JAMWZA010000240.1 GCA_024305105.1 Marinoscillum sp. | reverse complement strand
CCACAGCGCCCACCTCAGGAGTGATAGCGCCGGGAAAAAAATGACATCTCCGAGCTTACAGGTCATATCTCCCACTAAAAAATGACATCTCCCACCTGATGAACGACATTTTAACAGCCATTAGCCACACCTCCCAAGTTTTGCATACATAAACCTATTTTTTAATCATAAATACCAAATACGATGAAAAACAACACCATTGATTCTAAGCTCTTATCGACCAAAGTAGCACTGGAAAACGCTCTGGCGAATGATAACATCAAATCAGAGCTGGCTTTGTATGGTTATGATGAGACGAGCCTCAATGCCGGGCTGGCACTCTATGAAGATGCCCAACAGAAACACAGTGCCCAGAAGAAAGAGTATGGTGATCAGTATGCTGCCTCCGATGCGCTCAATGAAGCCCTGGACACTGCCAACACGCTGTATATGCGGCATGTGAAGATCGCCAGAGTAGCCCTTCGCACCAACCGCGGAGCATCGGCCACCCTGGAGATTGATGGCCGCCGGAAGAAGACGTACTCGGGCTGGATCAAACAGGCCTCCATCTTCTATACCAATGCGCTGGCAGATACCGATATACAATCGGCTCTGGCCAAATTTGGCATCACCGCCGAAGTGCTCAATGAAGGAAAATCCGCTGTAACGAATGTGGAAACTAGGCTAGCCGCTCAGCTCAAAGAAAAAGGCGAAGCACAAAACGCCACCGAAGCACGTGATCAGGCTCTGGAGGAACTGATGGACTGGATGGCTGACTTCTACGCCATCTCGCGCATCGCTATGGAAAGCAATCCGCAGTACCTGGAAACGCTGGGGATTGTAGAACCTTCGTAAAAACGCTCATAGTTAGTTTTATACATGATGGTAGACCCACCTGCTTCTGGCAGTGGGTCTTTTTTGTGTTTTCAACACTTTTTTTAAAGTGCCCCGTGTCCTTGTTGGCGTTTATTGACGTTACCAGCTCGTTCCGATTGGCAGAGATCATGGATTTGTAATCCAATAGGCACATTACTAAAAACCGGATTATAAATCCTTTGCTCCAGGCATCGGGATTGCAAATCCCAATGAACTGGGAAGCTTAACTAATACCAGCTAATTCGGTTGCAATCCGAATTGACGAGTTGGTGGATTTGCAATCCACTTTTACTAATTTGATACAATGGGAATCAACAATAACATATCTGATGGGTATCTGTACTTTTTAACCATGACTGTAGTGGATTGGGTGGATGTTTTTACTAGACCATCATACAAACAAGAGATTGTTAACTCCTTGAAATTTTGTCAACAAAACAAAGGACTGGAACTATATGCTTGGTGTCTTATGACCAATCACTTGCATCTCATCGCCTCTGCTGCCGAAGGTCACAACCTATCTGATATCCTTCGCGACTTCAAAAAGCATACGAATAAATCGATCACTAAAATCATCAAGGAAGAACCAGAAAGCAGAAGAGAATGGTTGTTGGATCGTCTGGAATTTAGTGGTAGACGCAATCCGAAAATCAAAAACTACAAATTCTGGCAAGATGGAAATGATCCCAAAGAAATCCATTCCAATGAATTCTTAGATCAGAAACTAGATTACCTCCACATGAATCCGGTAAAAGCAGAGATAGTATCAGAACCAGAGCATTACTGGTATAGTTCAGCGAGGGATTATGCAGGAGAGAAAGGTTTGCTTGATGTTCTTTTTGCAGATTAATGCTCCTCATTCAGATTGGCAAGAGGTATTGGATTTGTAATCCAGACTATACGATACTGTTATATTACAACCGGATTGAAAATCCTCACACTCGCGTCATCGGTTTGCAATCCGAACGGCAGAGATCATGGATTTGTAATCCATCATGTACACTACTAAAAACGGATTATAAATCCTCTTACTCCTTGCATCGGGATTACAAATCCCGATGAGCAAAGGAAGTTGAGGAAAGCATTTTATTGAAACTCTTTTCAGACCAATTTCAACTCAGACCATTGGTTCAGCTTGAGTTCTACTTCGGTTAGTTTCTCATCCATTTCGGTGGATAATTCGGAAAACTTGTTTTTCAATTGCCCTGAGAGTTGACGGTAATAATTAATGCCTTCAATCAGGTTTTCATGAAATTTTCTTACATACTTCATTTGTCGGGTGCTCAGCAGTGCATTTTTGTCTTCCAACAGTTCATTCCAATAATCACTATACAGAGACAGCTCTTTAAGAAACATATGAGGACGCTGGCCCTTTAACACATTACATCGACCATAAATATGGTCAATCATTGTTTTGAGCGATACCACATCAGAGAAATAGGCAATATTTGGTCCCGGGCAAATATTGGTAGCCAGACGGTTTTTAAAAGGTTCCAAACTGTTCTCTAGCACTGCCGCATTACTAAGTCCCACACACAGACATTCCTTATCAAGGACTCGTTGTTTTTGGATTTGATACGCTTCCTGATCCAAATAATCCAACTTCAAAGACTCAAGCTTCTTCTTTTGATAAGCACGAGACGCAGTACAGATCATCTCCCCTCCAAATTCATTATTGGATACCAGGTACTTTTCAGTACACGGACTTCCCGGTTTACCCTT
Source organism: Marinoscillum sp. (assembly GCA_024305105.1). Lineage (GTDB taxonomy): Bacteria > Bacteroidota > Bacteroidia > Cytophagales > Cyclobacteriaceae > Marinoscillum. The sequence goes on along the minus strand of JAMWZA010000240.1, from coordinate 2,814 downwards.
GGCTATTCGTTCTAGTTTTTCCTTTTCAGCAGAAGAGCCTTTCAGGTAATGAAAACGAACGCCCAAAGGCGAATTATGACTAAGCACCACATCTTCCTCTCCAGCCGTGGCAAGTGATTTCAAAGTGGCCTCATCTACCGTGGTGGCCTCTGGAACGAGTAAAAACGGTGTCCCCCAGCCAGTGCTGTCCACTTGATAATGTTGTAAGAGCAGTTGGTTTTCCTCATGACTCCCTATACCACCTTGCACAGTGATTTTCAGGTTAAGTGAAGATGGAGCGTTTACCAGACCTCTGCCCAAACATGCTTGCAGGTAGATTTCTGAAAGTGATGACTTCAACTCCTCTCGGTTGTTTTTGAATTCTTCTAAAATAGGTCCCAAAAGCAATCCATCTGTCGCAAATGCATGTCCTCCACAGTTGAGACCGGATTCTATTCGAAACTCGCTAACCCACAACCCCTTTTTGGCGAGCATTTTACCTTGAATAAGCGCCGACCTATAATCCGAAACTTTTACAGCTATTTTCTTTTGGAAAACGCCTGACGAATCAGCATTGAATGCATCGAGTTTTTCCATGTAGGCAAACAAACGCGGATTCATCCCCGCAGACAACACCACGGTGGAGTCAGAAAGCTCACTCTTCGCAAAACCACGCAACGCAGCAACAGCATCCGACCCATCTGTAATTTCCTCGCCATTCGTATCATGGGCATTTTTGTCCAGCTTGGTCATGATGTTCACATCGATGCTTCCTGCACGGATTTGTGCTCTCAATTCATCTTGAAGGGCTCTTTTGTCTATCCCCTCCTCCATTCTGCACATTTGATGATAAGACTTCTTTATCGTACTGGTATCTGGAAGCAACTCAAAATATCCATCAATCTCTGCACCCACACCAAAAGGAGAAGTACGCAGTTTCTCCACCTTACCATCAACCAGCCGCTTTATGAGGTTAAGGTAATCGGTGATGCGCCGAGCTCTAAAATCAGCTTCTCCGGTTTTTATCGGCACATAATCCTCTCTAATCTGCTCGTAATAATACGTTCTCATTTTTTCTATCAGGTTGTCCTGAACGATGGATATAACCGAAGAAATACCCAAATGAGCCACTTTTACAGGTGTGTCAATGGTAAATGCCAATCCCATAACTGGAATATGAAAGTGGTGATGATCCTTTTGATTATTCATGTGTTTTCAATCAGTGTTCCTGAATTTTTCCATTGGCTCAACCCAGCTTCTATCATCAGGAAAGCAACAGTGGTCTACATAATTGCTTGATAATCCGCTAATCGATCCAGTAATGTCTTAACCCCCGCGATTCTTTATGGCCTGTGGTACGGGTAAAAATAAGCCGAGCAAATATCCCTCTGGTTTTCAGGACAAAACATGACAAGTATCATGAACAACAAGAAGATAATTCATGGGAGAAACTGTCACCACAAAATGCATCATAAAGGGGGTATAACTCATACATTCCGTTCATGAGAACTTCTATTCAATCGAACTGTGACAATCATCAGGTTTATGATAAACAGTACGATTGTGATTCCATTCATAAAACCAAACCATTTCTTCATTTCCACTATTCCCAAAAACCATCCACCTAGCCTTGCCATTAAAGTAAGCTGTAACATGATCACCCACACATAGAGCGAAGCATGATATGGTTTAAACTTAAGTCCAACTACGCCAGGAAGAATAATGGGCGCATGTGCGAAAATCATAGAGAAAACAAATCCGAGAAAAAAAGCATGCATCAGCGCATCATACGGGATAGACCCTGTCCCCTCAAACAGGAACAAAACACCTGAAACTGCGAGCCAGATGTAGCCGAAAATTAAGGCAATAGCCGAAAAGCGATGTATCCCCGAATGCTTCACAGACTTACGAACCATATCATACCGTAAAAGCCAGATTGCCACCAGTAGCATAGGGCCACCTGCCAGATACCTCCCTCCCAGATGAAAAGGAATCACACAGCCTACAAGAAAGGCAACGAGAAACCCGATGAGAACAACCCTTTTTGTATTACTGACTGGCAGAAAGCGACTCAACTCCAGACGTTCACCAGTAATGGTAATCAGCAAAAAAGCCATCCACCACAATATGGAATGCCCATAGGATTCGAAAAGAAATAAGTGTACGTTACCAATAAACCAGGCTGTGGCTCCCACCCACATCACCTTATGAGCTAAATCAGAATGCTTTTTATTGATGAGATGAAAAACATAGAATAAACCCAGAGCCCCGATTATTAAACAAACAGACGAAACCTGCGGCAATTCCAGAAAATAAAACAACACACTACAACCATTAACAATTGGAAAAGCAAAAAGCCACTTTTGCTTCAGTGCAACAATACGTTCAATGAGAATAACCGTACCCAAAAATCCTCCAATCATCAAAGCTCCGTGATGGAGAAACACATGACTTACTGGCATATCAAACCCCAGCCTGTACCAACCCGTAAATATGCCACTGATCAGAGCCCCAGCAACAAGTAGTATAAAAGGAAGTTTTACCAGTGTGTTGTTCATAGAGCTATAGTTGATTTTTTCCGAACATGCATGGTAATAATTGCAATACCTATCAGCTGAGAAACGGCGAGAACAAATAACCAGAAGGCTGAATTGACTATGGATCCTTGAAAAACAAGCACTAGCTCAGTCACCAAAAAAGCAGCAAGAAAGAGAATGAATGCCGCCTTTAACACTTGACTCACTCTCAGGAAACCAACCTTGAAAGCGAGGAAGAAAATCCAGACGGAGACAAAACCCAAAAGCACCATGTGCAAATAAGCGATCACAATGTTTC
>JAMWZA010000024.1 GCA_024305105.1 Marinoscillum sp. | reverse complement strand
GCTTCTCTTTGCCGCCTCGTAGCTGGCACACTCCAGACTTTTTCAGCAAGCCCTAAGTAAGTCCTTTCTATTTAACAATGAGTTTTGTTCTAGAGATCACCTTTTGTTCATTTCGAATTTGCAAAAGGTAAGTGGCCACCGGTAAATTTCGATTGATTACATAATCCTTCTTTCCGTGGAATCTGAATTGATCCACTATCCGACCACAAATATCAAATACCTGCGCTACATACAAACCCTCCTGCGCTATCTGTATGGTAAATGTGCTGTTTTGAGTCGGATTAGGAAATACTTTTACTTTCTGATCGAAGGGCACAGTACTACTCAGTGGTGGATCCCCTCCCATAATAGCGAGTCTGGTCGAACTGGTATTACCATGATTATCTGTGACAATAGCCTGTAGGTAATGAACGTCATGAGAAAGAGCTCTGATCTTTGTAGTGAGGTCTGTGAATATGTGAGGTGACTGGTTGCTTGAGGCTATCGGTTCTCCATTAATGAGCAACTTCAAACTTTGGACTGTTCCGTCACTGTCTGAAGCAGACAACTCAATGTCACTACCTGTCCACGTAGATACATCTATGGTACCTGTAGGGCTAATAAAACTAACGTTAGGAACAGAACCCTGAAATCCTCCATCTGAAAAATTTCCCTGACCACCCCACTTGGTTAGTAAATCATATATTTCCCCTGACTTTTGCTCTTGTATGGCTACATTATTTACTGCATTTCTACCTAATCGATCATCAAGCTGCTGAAGGTAAAGGCTCCTCGGCTGAACATTCACACCCCAACTTTCCCAATAACCTTCACCCGTCTGATCCACACCAATGCATCCAATACCCCAATTCATTGAGCCGGGAGGACTATCCACACGGAACTCTCCGCCATATGATTCTATATTCCAAAACATAGTCTGAGCACCTGACCAACCATGACCTGTGCCAGAATTTCCCCTATTCCAAACCCTGGTTGATTCGCCTCTAATATTGTCGAAAAGCGTTCCTGTTGCCCACCTGTGATGAGGGCCGATATCGGATCTTGCATCTTCAGCCAGCCCATCCAGAAAAACATTGGGACCAGTCACCCTTGATCCTGTAACAAAATCATGCCGCCCACTTTTGGCATAACACCTTTGAAAGAGATTTCCCAACCCTGACTGTATTGCAAAAGAATATCTTCTTCCCCCAGAGACCTGAGATTTTGGATCAATGAATGCACAATCCTGAATCGTATTGAAGATTGAGTGTTCAATATTCACGGTACTATAAGCTAAGTACTGTCCTGTAACTTCCTTCACCCAACAGTTTTCTGCATATTCCATGTTAATAGCCACCCAGGCATGGTCCTCATCGGTATTACCATCGTAGAAGGACTGAATCCTCATATTTTCAATACCACATTGACTAATCCTACCAGATGATACTATTTTAGAAATGGTGCCACCTCCGTAATAATCTTCAATTACATCGACTATTGGAATATTGATAGTTATGGTATTACCGGATATCTCCGTAATCATACGCTCATGATTAAGTGTGTAACTACTTGTCGTCCATCCCGTGCAACCACTTTTGCCTTCACACAGTGATTCCTGATCCACACCCAACTCCTCTATCCAGACTTGATTAGGCGTTCTTGTAACGACAATTTTATCACCTTCACTAAAAGCAGACGTATTAGAGACATCAAACGAGTAAGATCCTACAGGTACATATGAGGAAGTTATTTGCTGCTCAGATTGTGTGTCGATACTGATGTTACTGCCTTTTAAGCTAATTACATTGTGTTTAGTCCTACGATTGGAATGGAGAACCGTACCATTTAACCCTTGTCCTTCACCCATCAGAACAACCCCTGATTTCCGGATCGTCAGTGGTGTTTCTAAACTGTAATGACCAGCCTTAATGAGTACAACGCCTCTAAATCCCTGTTCATCAGCTTCCAGTGCCGAAACGAGATCTATTGCCGCCTGAATTCCGGGACTATCGTCACCTGCTTCTGGACTGACCGTGGCTTCAATGGATATATCGGTAGGCAGTAAGACTCCCCCACCCTTGTAACCAGCATTGGAAAAATCTGGTATTGTATTGACTGCATTCGATTGACCTGTCATAGCGAAAGGCTCGTAGGTCAATTTACCCTGATCTAGATAGACCAATTCAGATGCTCCTTGACCACAAGTAAAGTGCATGCTGAAAAACCCGAGAATTAAAAAAGATAGTTTTTGAAGTTTCATAGTTATTTATATAATCCCCATTCATTATGACTAGCTCATCCCGCCATTTGCACTACAGGAGTACAAAAAGGATATCGCACTAAAGGGCTTAAAACAAAAAAGACTGCCCAAATCACTTATTGGACAGCCTCTTTTATGAAAGTATTAGATCTTATAAAACCCTTTACACTATCTGATTCTTACTCTTCTTCAGCTACTGTTACTTCAGAAGTGTTTCCATGATATGCAGATTCAGTATAAACTTCAGGATTTAAATCTGTTCCTACTTGATAGCCTTGGAAATCATCGCTGAAAACTTCCACTTCAGATCCTGAATCAGAAGAATATATGACGATATCATCAACGTGATAGGTTAACTCAGAAGTAGATGAATTTGAGTTGTATTTCCATTGCCATGTATGAGCACCGTCTTTGGTAGCCTCTAAATGACCTGGTACATCTCCATCACCACCGTTAGTAGTACTTGTAGCATCTGTGATTACGGTTTGACCATCAATTGAGACAGAATACGTTGGCACATCAGTACCATTGGCAGACCAGCTTACTTCTACAGGAACCCATACATCAACCTTCGGATCTGGGAAGGTTGCATCAGCTATAGCAGCATCAGACGCACCCTCACGGAATTCATGACTACCTTCGTCTTTTAGTCTTACTTCAACAATCGCGTCATCACCACTTGTAGAAGTACCTGAAACGCTGATAAAACCATCAGCGGCACCTGCCGTCACTCTATACACAAAAGTAACTCTCCCGGTTCTGATTGAATCTTCAGGAGCATATCTAAGCTCACCAGTATCAGCATCAGACAAATCGGCTATCACAGCATACTTATTCTTAGGTGCTGTAACCGTGATTGTCTCAGAAGCAGTACCTTCAGTGCCATCCGCAGCAGTAACTGTTAATACAACTTCGTAATCACCTGCAGCTGAGAAAGTATGCGACGGGCTTGTCTCAGTAGAAGTTCCGTCTCCACCGAAATCCCAAGCATACGTTCCAGTAACGTCATCAATACCCAAAATCACAGTTTCATTAGTGAAATTGTAGGTAAATGAATCATCTAAATCCACTTCTGAGGAAAACCCTGCATTCACTGTCGCAGGATCTGGTTCTGGATCCGGCTCATCATCACCATCATCACTACATGAAATAAGTACAGCAAAAGATAGAAGCAAAGACATCATAAAAATGCCCTTCTTGCTTGTATCAGCTATTAAGTTCTTCAAATTCTTCTTCATCATCGTTTTAAAAGGTTATCAGTTATTAAATAATTATAAAATGCGTTGTTAAAATTACAGGGGTAGAAGCGATAACTATTGTCGATTATATCACTCCATTTCTTTACTATTTTCAATTTTCTGGTCAGGACGATTTACGTAATTCAATATATCCCTGAGGTGTTCCTTAAGAACTGAACCTGCAGATTCTGAATTGCCATCTCGGATATGTTGGAGCAATTCTTCATGCTCACGCAAGGCAATTTGAGCCCTACCTTCACCACAAACATTATTCGTTTTAAAGTAACTCATGATATCAGGGGTAATGATGAGCATTAGTGATTTCAATACAGAATTCCTGCTTGCTTCAGCAATCTTCAGATGGAACAGTAAATCTTCCTCTATAGTAGATTCATCCTTTCTCACCTTCACCTTATGAGCTTCCAGAGCATTCTCTAGCTCAATCAAGTCCTCTTCCGTTCTGTGCTCTGCTGCGAGCATTGCTGCTCTACATTCAAGAATAACGCGAGTCTCAACAAGCGACTTGAAGTCATGAGGATGAAGACTTATCATATCAGTTATGAGCCCTTCCAATGCAGGCAGCCCCATACCTGCCACCACTGTTCCACTTTGTGGAAGAGTCTTCAGGATACCATAGAATTCTAATTTCCTGATCGCATATCTCAAGTGAGTACGTCCCACTCCTAACCTGTCGCACAACATTCTTTCTGACGGTAGTCGGTCTCCGGGTTTGAGCTGACCAGATGAAATCAAATCCTTTATCTGACCAATTATTTTATCGGCCGGGGATTCGTATTCTATCTGAGAAAAGTTCTTTAATAATTCCATTAACTTATTTACTAATGCTCTAAATGCTGTGCTTGATTGACCAACAATTGGTTGACCAATTTATATTGAACTAATTGAACAACCAAATATTTTTATTGTTTTTTATCAAAATCCATCTTCTGGCTTTCTTTATGACTAGAGAAGTAACCCTACATTGCTTAACAGAACTGGGCGATTTAAGAAGAACCATTCGTCAAGTCAGTCTACGGCCGGGGATTTACACCCAGGAAAACAGAAGTAGTTTAGGGAATTAACTTATCGTAGATGTAGTGGATCTTTTAACAAATGAAATGATCTGGTTCTATAAATTTTGAGACAGTTTCATTAGATCGCTTTTGTGGAATAGATAAGCGTTTTATAAAAGTCTCACTTTATGGTGACCCAGGTAAACGAAAAAACTTTTAGACATCACGAAACGGAGGAAGTGTTCGGAAGATTAATTCATCCATGCTTGAGGTTTCTATGACATAACGTATTATGTGTTAACGTAACCTTAAGTCTAAAAAGAGAAAATAAGCAGTACCTATTCATTGATTCAATTAATCCTGCTCCATTTTTACTACTACATCCAGAACTTGATTGGGTTATTGGATTAGACGGGGCGCTTACACTGCAACTTTTAACTCAGCTACCTGAACAGTAATTACCAATTTAAGAAACATTCACTCTCATTAAGACCTATTTTTAAAATCTATAGACCGTACATAGTCCACTATATCCTGTAAATGGTCCTGAACCGCATTACTGGCCTCCTCGGGATTTCCTTCTCGAATGTGTTTTAATATCCGCTCATGCTCCTCAACAGCCAACTCAGACCTTCTATCTTTACAGACGTTATGCTTTTTGAAGTAAGTCATAATATCAGGCGTGATAATCATCATTAAAGACATTAATACAGAGTTTTTCCCCGCTTCGGCAATTTTCAAATGAAACAATAGATCTTCTTCTACCGAGTATTCATCAACTTCAGCCTTTTCTCTATGAGCATCGAGCGCTTTACTTAGCTCTATTAAGTCATCATTCGTCCTGTTTTTTGCAGCAAGCATCGCAGCATTTGTTTCCAATATAACTCTGGTTTCAACTAAGGACTTAAAATCATTATCATGAAGCCCAAGCATGTCAGTAATCAGCCCTTCAAGTGCAGGAATACCCATACCAGCTACCACCGTCCCACTTTGAGGGTGAGTTTTGAGGATACCATAGAATTCCAACTTTTTGAGCGCATCTCTCAAATGAGTCCTTCCAACACCTAATCTTTCACACATCATGCGTTCAGAGGGAAGGCGATCCCCAGGGTTCAATTGACCTGACGAGATTAACTCTTTGATTTGGCGGATGATTTTATCAGAAGGGGATTCAACTTCTATTCTTGAGAAACTATTTAACAACTCCATGTCGTTGGTGTATTTTTGGTATTTTGTAGGTTGTGATAATGCTAAATTATCAATTTTTCAAATTTTTCAACTAAATGTTATTGAATAGTTCATCTATCCAGATAGATCTTCATTAAACTAGCTTCTATCACAACACTACACATCAAACTCTTTTGCAAAGTAACCACAATTTCATTAAACGTGTTTCTTACGAATGCAATACAGTCCCTATTTAAATTGGATTTATTGTAACAAAGGCAAAAAAGGTTGGCGTCAGCTAACACTCTCAACAGTACAACCAAGCTGAAACATTAAAGAATTCAATCCTTAGAGCCTAGTTTGGTTGGGTTAGAAACGTATCGTTTGTCCTGACAGCCTATCTAAAATCGATGCTTTAGTACAATCTCCCTTTACAAATATTGTTTGATCCGATTTGACTTATGAATAAAAGACCTATTGCCTCAAACCAAAAAAGCCTCTCAGATTGCTCTGACAGGCTCTATTTGTAGTCCGTAGGGCACTATTCTTCACATTGATATTCAAGTAGTTATATTTTTTGTTTAAAACTTGTTGTAAACCTTAAAATGTGAATATCAAGGACTAATTGAGTGTAGCAATAATTATATTCTACAGTTCATGCATTAAACACAATACCAAAATTTTCGTCTATGCAGATAAGCTTTATAAAACACCGAAGGCACTTGCTAAAAACCACCAAAAAGCATTTCTACACAAAACTGTGACGCAACTCATCTCCGAAAGAATTATTATCGAGGCAAAGCGTGAGCTTTTCTTGACTAACAAACAAGTCAAGCTGTTTGCTAATGAGTTGGCTACAGCTATGGATATTATTTCAGACGTTTTTTAAAAATTATGCGGATGTCTCCCCTCAGATGTTTCGTGAAACACTAGGAAAAAATAGAGCCCCGTGGCTTGAATCAACACTTAACTCCCTAGCTTATCAACAGCTCCAGCTGTTAGCTTATCTACATTGGCGGTAATCTTTTCGATCTCCCAATCCCACCATTTCAACTCCAATAACCTCGTAATAGTCTCATCATCAAAACGCTTCCGAATGGATCTGGCAGGATTGCCTCCTACAATCGTATAAGGTTCCACATCCTTCACCACCGTACTATTGGATCCAATGATGGCACCATCACCTATTGCTACCCCAGGCATGATCGTTGCATTGTAGCCAATCCATACGTCATTGCCAATTACTGTATCGCCCTTTGAAGGATAACTCTTGCCCTCCATGGCTCTTTCCCAACCATTGCCAAAAATGGCAAAAGGATAGGAAGAGAGTGATTTGGAGAGATGATTGGCTCCATTCATAATGAACGTCACATCTGAGGCAATCATACAGAACTTGCCGATTACCAGCTTATCACCCACAAAGTCAAAGTGGTATTTCACGTTCTTCTCAAAATTCATCACCTCCTCAAAGTCATCATAATAGGTGTAGTCCCCTACGATGATGTTCGGATTGGTGATGATGTTTTTCAAAAAACAAAGCTTGTCATAGTTGGGTAAAGGAAACTTTGTGGATTTATCTGGACCGTTCATAGGCATCTTACTTAGGCAGCTGAAGTTATCTAAAAGCCTGCAAGTTTGGACGATTTCGGATACCTTTAATTCACTCATATCGAGGATATCATTATTCGAATTTTTTAAAGCCTCCTCTTTCAAATACTTTCCTGCACGATAGCCAATGTATTGCCGACCATCCGAATTAGTGTCAGAAACCCAATGTAAGTAATTGGCACCATCGGGTAAAGCCATAATGTCTAGCACCCCTTCATCGATATCAGGTGGATAAGCATTGGCAAACATAATTTGATGGGTGTACTTTTCCGCAAAAACTACTGCCAGCCCTCATTAACTGCTACTCTTAAAACGCTGTTAGAGAGGTGGCTATTGGTCATTGTCCACCCGTAAGCAATGTGATGGAATTCGTGATAAATCACAATAGCAAGTCGCTCACGTACAGGTGCTAGCATTCCCCCTGGATATGAAGTTGATAGCATTACCACCAATTCTCCCTTTGGATCATTGCTATCTGCCCTGCTGGTGACTCCCAATACTTTAGACGTGTCATTCGGCGCCTGCAGGACTTGAATGACCAAAGAGTCTGGTAAAGTAGGCAACAAGTTTCACAAGTCATTTGAGTATGCGTTAACAGCAGAATCTATCAGGTATTGTTCTTGAGCACCTAGCATATCTGACTCTTCATATTTGATGACTACTGCTTCATCATGCCGTCCATTCGCCGGAAAAGCAACGATCAGCAAACTCACGAAATAAGGCATGACTAATAAGGTTTTCATGTCGATTCAATAGTTAGTTTTAGAGATAGCCACGTGGGATCAATTTTACCGACATTGCGGCTTCAGACAGAGATGACAAGTTTGCCTGCAATACTTCCATCACCCATCGTCTGGAGTGCCTCCGGCACGTCATCTAAAGTGTAGGTCTTTTGGATAACAGGTTTTACAAACCCTTCCTCAGCTAGCTTAGAGATAGTTTGCAAGTCAGCGCTCGTGGTACTTGCCATTAGGTTAATTAGCTGCTTTTTAGCTGTCATAGCCTTCCACGGGCCTAAAAACATGGCTCCCATAGAAAATACCGTACTCACATAGCGGCCTCCCTTTTTCAATACCCGATCAATTTCACTAATGGAATGATTGCCCACCACATCAAAAATTAAATCGTATTGGGACGAACCCTCTGTAAAGTCAGCTTTGGAGTAATCGATGATCTGGTCTGCTCCCAAAGCCCATGCCTGATTTACCTTTTTAGTACTAACTACAGCCGTAACTTCCGCGCCATAAGCCTTTGCTATTTGGATGGCAAAGCCACCAACACCTCCTGAGGCGCCATTGATTAAAATCTGTTGTCCCACTTTGATTTCGCCTTTATCTCGCAAACCCTGAAGGGCTGTAACAGCTGCCATTGGAAGAGCGGCAGTTTCTTCATAGCTCAGGTTAGAAGGCTTTTTAGCAATATGCTTTTCATCAGAGATTGCATATTCGGCAAAAGCTCCAAATCCAGTTGCGGAGAGTTCACCAAACACTTCATCCCCAGGCTTAAACTGAGTGACTTCTTCACCTACTCGCTCCACCATACCGACAACATCTGCACCGAGTATTTGATACTTTGGCTTGAACATTCCTGCCATCATTCGGATTGGAAATGGTTCACCTCTAAGTATGTGCCAATCAGCTTTATTGACTGATGCAGCCAGCACTTTGATCAATACCTCACCTCGCCCAGGCTCAGGGCGGCTAACTTCTTGAAGCTCCATCTTCTCAGGGCCTCCATATTGTTCATAAATAATCGCCTTCATTGGTTTTCTGTCTTCAGATTTGATTTTTTCACACCTTTGATCAGTAGGTAAAGAGTCAATTCCACCTCGCCCAGGGCAGCAGATAAGCCCACCACCCAGGCCAGCCATTCTTCATTTCCCGGGAACAGGAAATCTCCAAATGTTTCCATTAGATAACCCACCCCGGCTATCATCATCGCCACTCCGAAGAAGACAGGAACCAACCTGGACTTTGATAGCTGAATCCCCAGGAGCAAACAATGAACGCCAAAAAACCCACCTGCGAGTAAATAACCATAGCGGTGTGCGTTCATAAACCATAGACTCAATGTCTGTATCTCGACAACCTCGAATCCAGTCATCATTTCCATACCGGTCAAAACATCTATAGCCATGTAGTGATTCAATAAGTTGATCGCTCCAATAGCCGGGTGTGCCAGTAACCTTAGCGACGAGGAAATTAAGGCGAGTGTCTTGCCATAAGGCTTTAACATCTGATAGAACATTACAGAGATCACTGCATCCAAAATGAATGCAATGAGGTCTGAAACTAACCCAAGTCTGAATAGGCCGGAATTTTCCATGATGTTAGTAGCTGTCGCTACTGCATCTCCTGGGATGAAAAGGTTGGCACGAACGTACCCCTGACTGAATCCCGCACAGACAATGACTGCCAGATACATTAGACCGGTTAGTCGAGCTTCTTTTGTAATAGATTTCATAATAGTATTGGTTTTAAGGTGATTAATTAGTCTTGTAATTGATTGGCGAGTTGCTGAGTAAGTTTCTTCCCGCCTGCAGAGACAGCTGCCACATTGAAAAAGCCTGCCACTGGGGTGCTCGAGTTTCGGTCAGTGCTTTGAACATTGGTGATCACATTAGAAAGTGGCACCGCAAAAAGCTCCGAAAAGCCTCCCGGTCGATCAGTCTGGGTTTTCACTGCTGCCAGATAGTCGTATGCCACCTGATCAATGGAATGGATCTCCACGTAAACTGAATCTCCAATATCATAGGGTGGATAATAGTAGTTAGCACGATCCTCTCGCTCTTCTAATGGATTGATGAAATCTCGACGGATGGACTTGTGAAACACCACTCCATCCACCTGTTGACCAGCTCCAAAGCCTGCATCGTAAGCAATATTGATCTCCGACGGCTTATTGAGAAGTATTCCATTTTTCCATGTTTTAATCCAATAGGTATTTCCGTCGCCCTGTAAATCTGTAGCAAAAAACTCTGCTGAATAGTAATCGCTCAGGATATTGAAATCCTCCGGGTTGTGACTAAAAACGACCGAATCAACAGCTGGTACAGCTCCGAGGCGGGCTTTGGCACTAAAACTATCGCCTTCCACCTCAATGCTAAGTTGGTATTCATGTCCAATCACACCGAAAGTGGAATCTGTAGTGTACCTATAGCCCAAATCTGTTTCTGCAAAATCATAGACCACTCCAGACGTTTGATCAAGCACCTTGACAAGAGCACCAGTAATTGGCTCTGGATCCTGGTCCTCAAAGTACCCCTGAGACTTGCTAAGCTTCACCACCTGCTCTTGCTTGTTATGTATGAGCCAGGCATCCACTACGAGGATTTCTGCCGGTGATTCCAACTCTGGATGAATGGTCATTTCACATCCGAGAGCATACACCACTAGTAATAAAAGAATTGACTTTTTCATGATTGAATTGACTATTAAGTGATAAGAAGTAGGTTAGAATTTGAAGTTGTAGCTCACAGCCGGAATGAGTGCCCCGAGGATTGACATCTGCTTGGCAGCCGTTTGGACGTTAGTGTCTCCCTGCCGATCTGCCCCCTGTGAGAAGTAAATACTGAAAGGGTTTTTTCTGGCGTAGAGGTTGTACACTGAAACTACCAGTTCATCATTAATTGATTTGGCTTTGCCCTTCCTTCCCAATTGCTGGAAAGTCAGAGAGATGTCCAGTCGGTGATAATCAGGAGCCCGAAAATTGTTTCTCGCTCCTCCTTTGATATAAGGAATCACATACCCATTCACTGTCATCCGATCTGTCGGAAACGTAGAAGGCGTACCTGACATAAAGCTGAAATTGGAAGACAGCAATAACTGATCAGAAAGTCGGTAAAATGCTGCCACTTTTAAGTTGTGACGCTGATCGAAACTGGTTGGATACCACTTTCCACTTCGATGAACCAGATCATCTCTATAGTTGATTCCATCCACCTTAAGCTCTGTTTTGCTCAACGTGTAGCTTACCCAGCCGTGAAATCGGCCCGTGTTCTTTTTCAGGTAAAACTCTAGTCCATAACTGCGACCGATTCCTGAAAGGAATTGGGCATCTAAAAACTCATTTACAAATAAATCAGCGCCATCAATGTAGTCCACCTGATTGCCAGTCCATTTGTAATAGGTCTCAATAGAAGCTTCCAAACTGTTATTCCTAAGATTTCGGAAATAGCCCAAAGCCACTTGCTGCCCTTTTTGGGGTTTGACATTGCTATTGCTAGGATACCAAATATCTGTAGGTGTAGAGACTGTTGTATTAGATATCTGATGCAAATACTGCACCGTGCGATTGTAGCTTGCCTTGAGCGATGATGAATTGGATAGCTGATACTTTACTGCCACTCGGGGTTCTGCATTAACATAAGACGCGCCAGCCTCCCAGTCATCCATATTTTGGACACCTTCCAGCGGTTTCTCCAGCCCAACCAAAGTATCACCGTACAGATATTCCTGTCCACCCAACGCTGAAAAATAACTCATTCGCACTCCATAGTCCAGTGCCAATTTCGTTGTGATTTCCTGAGCATTGGACAAATAAACCGAAGCCTCGATTGCTCGTTTACGATCCAACAGAATATCCGTTCGGACACCGGCATTTGTCACCTTTGCTTCCGCTGGATTGAATTCATAAAGCACTGCCTCGCCTCCGAAAGTTAACTCATTGGTAGTGTTGACTGACCAAGCAAATTGTGGCTTAAAATTGAAAGTTTGAATGCTGGATTTCCAGTCGAAATTATCCAGATTATCACCAAAATTGAAGCCGTAATCGTACAAACTATAATAGAAGCTATAGTTACTAAACAGATTTTCACTGATCAGGTTGTTCCATCGGATGGTAGCCGTTCGATTTCCCCAATTGAAGCCTGTAGCTTCCCCAAAATCAAAAACATCACGCCCCCAATAACCGGAAGCAAACACGCGGTTCTTCTCATTGATATTCAAATTGACTTTGGCCGTAAGGTCATAGAAATGCAAACCTCCATCAGCCAACATATCGGTAAAGAGCTTCGCAAACACATCTGCATAAGATCTCCTCCCAGCCAGAATGAAAGATGCTTTATCCTTCTTCAGTGGGCCCTCCACTGATAGTCTGCTGAAAATAGTCCCGACTCCACCATTTACCTCGTAGTGCTTATTGTTACCTTCTTTCATCCGAATATCCAACACAGAGGATAAGCGTCCACCATATCTGGCGGGAATTCCTCCTTTGTAAAGCTTCACGTCCTTGACTGCATCTGGATTAAAGACAGAAAAGAACCCAAACATGTGAGATGATTGGTAGACAGGAGCCTCATCCAATAAGACCAGGTTTTGCCCTACGCTACCTCCTCGAACGTTGAAGCCTGGTGCACCTTCTCCTACGGAAGTGACTCCAGGAAGCATCTGGAGGCTTTTGATCAGATCAACTTCACCAGCAAAAGCTGGCATTTTCTTGATCGACTGTATATCTAATGCTGCGGTACTCATCTCGGTAGTGGTCACATTCGCATCCATAGATTTACTGGAAACAACAACAGCATCCAGCTCTTCACTCACCGTAGGTAGCTCCATATCCATTCGAATATCCTGATCAACCTCGATTGTCTGAATCACTGACTCATAGCCAATGTATCGATACGTAATTTCATAGTTTCCTTTAGGTAGTGTTATAGCGTAGTAACCATACATATTGGCCACTGCTCCAGTTGAGAGTTCGTTGACTAGGACCGTAGCCCCAATTAACTCCTCTCCATTACTTTCGTCCCGAACATATCCACCAATGGTGAACTGCTCCTGCGCAAAGAGCCTTACTGTTATGATTGTGAGACTGATAAAGATTAGTAGATGACTTTTCATTTTAGTTCCAGTTTAAATTCTGGAGTAAAATTGATCTTATGGCTAATCTATTTCTTGACCCAATGTGCCAAAGACTTGACAGTTCAGGCCAGAGCGGACTTTTATGGGTTTTTCCGATAATCCGCTGGGGATTTTCCCGTCCAGCGTTTAAAGGCTCGATTGAACGCACTCTGCTCAGAAAAACCCGTTTGGAAAGCAATCTCCGCCATGGATCTTGTGGAATTGCGAATTAAATCAATAGAGGTTTCCTGTTGTATGTTTTGAACACAATCACGAAAAGTCATTCCTTTTTCTGACAGCCTCCTCTTAAGTGTCCTGGGACTCGTACCCAAATAATCACTCACTTGCACAATACTCGGGATTCCACTTGGAAGCGATTCTTCAATCAGACGTTGAATCTGTTTCATCAATTGGTCTGCCTCGGCGTGTATACCACGCTTCTCCTCATTCATGCGTTCAAGCAAATAAGTATTAATGGTACGATCGGCCTTTAAAGTTGGAATATTTAAATCTGTCGTTTTGAATTTTAATGAAGCATAAGGCTGATTATAAATCACTTCACATTTAAAAAAATCAACAACAGGTTTTGAACTGAAAGATGAATGGTGGAACCCAACTTCCATTGGAAGAATGAGTTGTCCAGTTACCTCTTGTAGAATATTGGTAAGCATCACCAAACTCACCTCGTTAGCAATTTCGACACCTCGACGATGTGCTCGTCGATCCAGTATAATCGAGGTATATCCTTGCTTTTCTTCCAGCTTGACACTTCCATGATCAGTGACCAACACCATAAACCTGACCAATCGATCAAATACTTCTCTTGCTTGCCAGCTAGTTTTCCACGACATTCTCAGAGTTCCATAATCATCTGAATCCAGTTGCTTGCCTTGCCGTACTTCAAACCCTGGAGCTAGCTGATCATCAGCTGCCTCATAAACATCAAACAATAAGTCGATTGGAATGTACTTCGCTCCGCTCTGAAGTTCATTGGATGCCAGATGTGTGTCAAAAACAGTAGTACTTAACCCTTCTGAAAGGGCAAGTTGTTTGGCTTTATGGTAAATACTACTGCTAACGAAAGGCATGTCAATTTCAGTAAAGATAGACCAGGATATTAAAATAGTCATTTCCAACGAAAGATCGATTTATTCTGAAATGTGATGTAAGCAGGATTACACACGCTCAAATCCCAGTGCTAAAACTAATATGGCCCCAAGAGTCAAATCTTTGGCCTGACGGGTCAAGCATAGGGCTCCTTCTTTAGCAAACTTTACACTTTCAGAAAAACAATAAATAAGCAGATGGAATACATTTTTCATCAAATACCCAGCACCTATTCTTCCTGATTTTATTGTGTGGAATTGAAGGCTGAGGAACAATCACCATTAAAATAAATAGAAAATGAAAAGACTAATAATCAGCATCTTACTTATTGTTCCATTGCTAACGAATGGTCAGTCAACAGATCAATCATCAAAAGTACTTATAGTGGTAAGTAGCTATGGAAAGAGTCAGGGAGAAGTAAGACCCGGATACGAATTTGACGAGTTTGCACAAGCCTATTTGATTTTTTCGCAAAACGGCTTAAAGATAGATGTGGCAAGTCCGAAAGGTGGACAAGTGGAGCCAGATCAATTTAATCCAGAAAAAGAATACAATAAGATTGTGATAGAAGATACTTCGATCATGACTCGATTAACGAATACCATTCCCACAGCAAGCATAAACCCCCTGGACTATAATGCTATCTATATCATCGGTGGTAAAGGTGCAATGTTCGATTTGCCCTACGACCCCTCCCTACAGGATTTACTATTAAGTTTTTACCAAAAGGAAAAGGCAATCATCTCTTCTGTATGCAATGGTTCTGCCGCCTTCATCAATGTGAAAGAGGGTGACAACTTCATTGTAGAAGATCATCAAATTACCGGTTTTTGTAACCTGGAAGAAGAACTGTTTGGTAAAAAGTGGGTACAAGAATTCCCATTTAAACTAGAGGATAAATTAAAATCAAGAGGGGCCAATTTTACTCAGGCAGATTTTATGCTATCACACGTAGCAGTATCCGATCAATTTATCACTGGACAAAACCCCTATTCAACTACAAAATCTGCTCTTGCGGTAGTAAAAGCATTGGGTATCAAGCCGGCAGAAAGGTCTTTATATAAGGATGAACGAACCATCTACTTAATTCAGGATATACTCGCTGGGAGCAAAAAGAGATCGGATGCCGAGAAAGAATTAAAAAGAAATGAAAAGGCATTCGATATTGAATTGATGGCACTATATGGTTATTATAAAATGCTGTCAAATCAAGAAGACCAGATTAAACTGGCCAATGGTGTTAGCATAGTTGAATTAACCATGCCTTACTTTTTCAACGAGAACTTGCAATTCACCTTAGCCAACAATCAATTCAAGCTTGGAAATACCAAAAGGGCAAACGAGCTTCTCGATGAATTGATCTCAAAGAATTTATTGGTAGAAGAAATCGAAGCGTTAAGAAAGAAAATGGACGACTGATGTATGGAGTAATTAACCGTGAGATCGCCGAGGAACTAAGCTTCTTTCGCGATCTCTGTATGCTTAATATTCAACCTTTAATGGCAGAAGTATCCATGAAAGATTTCCCTTTTTTACACCATTGATCGATTACAATAATTAGCCTTTACAATTTCTCTGATGTTCATAGAAATGAGAGGTACATTGGGCAATGTATTTTTGAGTTCTGTCACTATGGCTTTGGACAGATTGATTTTTTGTGCATCCATTCTTCCCTCCATGATGTTACCAAAAACATGTGAGAAACTATCTGAATCTCCGATATGATAGTGCTTGAATGGAATAATCCGAACCTTTATGTCTCCTTTAGCAAAGAGATTTGACGCCTCTGCAATCTCATAGACCTTTTGCATAATCCTTTCCGGAGATACTTGATTCAATACGTTCTCAGAATAGTCGATGATAAAATGTGGTATGAGTGATTAGTTTAGTTCTTCAATTTCATTGATCATTTCTTTAGCCACTATCGCTGAAGATGGTAGGAACATGGTCGTGACAATTCTTTTATCAATAACTACATCGTGTTTATCA
This sequence comes from Marinoscillum sp., assembly GCA_024305105.1. Taxonomy (GTDB): domain Bacteria; phylum Bacteroidota; class Bacteroidia; order Cytophagales; family Cyclobacteriaceae; genus Marinoscillum. The sequence goes on along the minus strand of JAMWZA010000024.1, from coordinate 33,773 downwards.
TTCAAATCAATTTTGGTTTGAAACAATCCTCCATTGTCTCTCAATTGATTTTCCAGCATTATTGGCAATAAAGTTCCTTCTTTTGCCCAACTTTTGGTCATCTCAGTTGAATTTGGGAAACCAGTTACTTTTTTATCCCTAACCATATAGTCTCCATTACTCAGTTTCACATTGGCAAAGGCTCCAGGTCCGTGTCCACAACCACCAACTATTCCTCCATTTTCATATATATCAGCAATGATTGCCAATATTTTTTCATCGTAGGCCACATCAAACAAAGGTCCGTAACCACCTCCAATAAAAACGGCTTTGTAGTTGCTATGATCAACTAAATCTGGCGTTAACGAATTTTCAACTCTGTCATTAAAATTCTCATACTTGATAGTATAACTACTTATTCCGACAGGATCCATGGAGAAAGGCACTTTGCCTCCAGTTGGGGAGACGAAATCAACAGTATATCCATGAGAAACGAAAACGTGATAAGGAGGTGCTACTTCCCAAAGGTTATTGCCGGCAAAGTGTTTTTCCGGGTCGCCCATGTCTTCTGTGTTTGATACAATAAACAATACCCTCCCCTGCTCATCTTTGTCGGAACTGCAAGATATGAAGGTAAATAAGATGCAGACTGCAATGAATCCTTGCTTCATATTTTTATTGATTTTTATGACTAAAGTATATTGAATGTCAAAAGATTTCCAAGTATTACCATTTTATGAAAATGGAATACCACCACTTTTGACTTTATTACACAACTTAATCCAGATCAGCGAAAACACCTTTCTGGACTAGTTCAGTATAAATTGTCTTGATCTTTTTCTGGCTGGCTTCCAAATTCACTTTAGACGTATGTATCGAGCCTCTTCTGAAAACCAAATCATGCTCAAACCTCCTGGCTGACCCTATTAAAAAGCTAGCGCCATGATCAGATAAAAATTCAATCGGATGATTACCCGTTTCAAATACGACAAGCTCTCCTACGGGTACTTCAAGCCCGCCATCCAGTCTCCCTTTGTAAACAACTATCCATAAAACATCATGAGTTTGGGGTGGTACATAAGTCCATTTTTCACCTGACCCGAGATTGACATCCAGGTAATTCATGTCATTCGGAGGATCAATTTTACTTTTGACCCCATCATACTTCCCCAATAGCACCTTGAACCTTCCATTTCCAATTATTTCATTTGGTGTCAGGTAAACGCTCTTCGCTTCACTAGTCTCCAAAGCCGGAGGTAGCGCAATCCAAAGCTGAAACCCCAATGTTGTCTGATTCTTAAGCAACATCCCTTTATGCCATGCTCCAGAGCCAGCCTGCAAGTACTCAATATCTCCAGCTCGAAAAGACACCTTATTTCCGGTACTTTCCTCAAGATCACTACCTCCATCTATGTAATAGGTGAAAGTAGCAATTCCAGAATGCGGATGCCACCCAAAACCTGCTCCTTGTGATGGCACTCCGTGTATATAATCCAGGAAGACAAACGGCTTTATATCCTGTCCAATTCCCGATGGGCCAATCAGGTTGGTAATCATGCCGTGATGCCCCAGACCTTTCGTTCGATTCTTTACCACTCTTTTCATTTTGCTCAAGTTTTGATGGATGATACAGTTTCTACCTTTTCCAATGAATGCACAAATACGGCTAATTCTTCATCAAGCTGTAATGCTAAGGCTGAATTGACTATCCCCGAATTGGAGAAGTTGTCGTAAAATGAGGGCAGTGAAAAATCAGCTACAATATTGCCTTCCATAAACGGAAAATAGGATTTAGCGGCATTGAGAACACTTTCTCCACCTCGTCCACCCGGAGAAGTAGCCATCAGTAAGATCGGTTTCCCTTTCCAGACGTTCATATCAATTCTGGAAAGCCAGTCAATCAAGTTTTTGAATACTGCTGTATACGTTCCGTTATGTTCTGCCAGGGAAATCATTAACCCATCTGCCAATTCCACAAGTTCACTGAATTGATGGGTAGCATCAGGTATTCCTATTTCCGCTTCCACATCTACACTATATAGTGGTAGCATATAGTTAGCAAGGTCAATGACCGTGATAGATGCACCAGGTACTTTACTGGCTGCATGAATGGCAAGTGTTTTATTTATGGATTTCCTGCTACTACTTGCTCCAAATGCTATTATCTTTTTCATCTCTTTATTTGTTTATAAGTTTTACTATTCGTGTATCTACTGCATACTTTCCTCCACCATTTATCAGGACAGCTAAGGCGATCCCAATAATCAGCAGTGCGTACTCATATCCTTCTCCAGCTTGATTACCAAACCAGTTCATGAAAAAGCCATGATCTAAATGAGTGGTGTAAATGATTCCTGTAAAGAGGCCTATGATAGCCAGCGACCATATCCTGCTTCCTAATCCAAGGATCAAAAAAACTGATCCGTAGAACTCAATTATGATCACGGCAAAAGCAACAAACCAGGGTAGATGCATTTGATTCATAAAAACATCTACCGTGCTTTCAAACCCATACCCCCCGAACCAACCCAGCATCTTTTGTGCTCCATGAGGAAATAAAACTATACCAAGTGTTAGGCGAGCGATTAACGCTCCCCAATTACTGTCTGTGTTTAGCATTCTTTTAATCATCATATCTATTTTTATTTACTGTTTAATTGTTGAGAAAAATCTTTCTAACGAACACACCCAACGCTGTTCTGGTCACTGGAGAATGACCATATTGGTCATAGTCAATAGCCAGCCCGAACTGTGTAGCTTGTTTGTCAAATCCAGCTCTTACTTGTTGGAAGCTCCTGGTATGCCGTGAAAACCTGTACCAACTTGAAAGCATCTGTGCGCTGAGTAGAAGTTTCCAGTCACCTTTTAATGGCCGGGTCCATTGCATCTGCAAAAACACCTCTCCATTGATGTATCCTGTTTTTTCATAGTGAGCGATTGTGGGAATGGCGGTCATCACAAAATGTGGTAATCGAATCGCATATAAAACCGAAAGCCGCTTAGAGAAGCCTTCTACACTGTTGTAATACAAACCCGGCCCTATCGAAATCGATTGATTAATGTTCCAATAAAGAGTTGGCTGGACTCCAGCTACATCAAACATGACATTTTCTTGCTGATGATATTTCTGAAAAAATGCCAACGTAGCTATAGAAAAAGTAGCATTTGAAGCTATTGGCTTTAAGGAGAAAGACGTAAAGTCTGTTTTGTTAAATCCTGAAGCCAACTCTAGCTGAGTGATCTGAGCATAACCTCCATGTATGACAGCCAAAAAAGCAATTGCGATAAGGGTGTTTCTTGTTTTCATGAGACAAAGAACCCTTGAAATGAATCGCGGAAAAATAAAGTAGTTTAAGAAAACTGATGAAGACTAAACTACAGTCTTCGGATCAGAAGTAATGCTATACTAAACCATTAAAACGCCAACTCAGCGTTTGCTCATTCTGCTTCTAATCATGCTTAAAAACTCAGGAGTGATTCCCAAGTAGGCCGCTAAATCCTTTTGTGTAATACGGTTAGCAACATGAGGGTATCTACTTAGAAAAATTTCGTAGCGTTCTTCCGCTGTTAGTGCTATTCCTTGATTTGTTCTCCTTATGTAATTCACCAGTGAAGACTGGTAAAGGTTTCTGTAGAAACGCTCAAATTTTGGTATTTCCTGAAACAGTTGCTCAAAGTTTTCTTTATTGATCATCAAAAACTCAGAGTCCTCCAGTGCTTTTATGAAATAGGTAGAGGGTTGTTGTGTCATGAAACTAGCCATGTCTCCAGTCCAGTAATCTTCTATAGCAAACATCGATACATGTTCCACTCCATTTCGATCAAGGGAATAGACTTTTAAGCATCCCTTAGTTACAAAATATTCATACTTTGTAATCTCACCAGGCAGCATGACAAATTCTTTGCGTTTGGCGCTTCCCTCCTTTAAAAACGACTTATACAGTTCTTTCTCATCAGCAGTGAGCTCAATATATCGAGCTATGTTTTTAAAAATTAAATCGTAAGGAGATTCAAGTGACTGATTATGCATTAAAGATAAAAATAGGAAGATATTGGTGGAAACACCAATCATAATAAAGCTTGAAGTTTCCCACTTTATGCCTTACCTGACGAACTGGAAAATAAGGAATAAAAAAAAGCTCCAAAGCGTATGCTATGGGAGCCTTTTATAGTAGTCCGTAGGGGACTATTCTGTCTATTGATATACAGTTAGTTATGTGTTTATTGTAAAACATTTTGTAAACCATAAAAAAGGAAGTCCTCTCCTTTTGCTATTTGCTGTTTATTGGATAATCAGACTATGTGAATGAATGATGTTATCGTGTTTGACTTCCAACAGATACATCCCTGGCCTGATCTCGTCTAAGCCAACTTCCACAAAGGAACTTCCTGCCGGATTGATCGTTGTCTCCTTTTGGATGGATCCTGCTAATGATATTATTCTCACTTCCAATTTCTCTGAAAGGGCATATCCAAAATCTACTGTGACCGTCCCTCTAACGGCAGGATTTGGATAAACACTTAGCCCTTTTCCTTTATCAGCAAGTGTTCCCAAAACTAACTCCTCTACTCTTAGATTCACCGCTTCTGTCATCGTACCGAAAGACTTACCCTCTCCGTCCTTCATCTGCCATTGCATAACATATTCACCTGGCTCTTCCGGTCCTTCGATATCAAATATGAAAGAAACCTCCTCGCCAAGCTCTACCGCTTCCGATAATTCAACCTCATTGATTCCCCACACTTCTTCTCCTTCATGCACAACAGCCAACTTATACTCCCCTGGTTTCCAGGTCAGTTCTCCATTGTTCTGCATCCTCACGACCACTTCAATAGGATATCCGGAATAAATAGTGTCGGGTACTGATTGCTCCACGAAAGACGCATCATTGATACGCAAACGATAATTGGCCACCACCAGAGCCCCCTCTGTGCCTAAAACTAACCGTGTTGTACTACTATTTATCTCTTCGAATGTGGGAAAACCTGCGGCGGTACCCCAAAAATCAAATATGGCCCCTTCCTGAGCTGGGTCTGCTATTATTTCTACCGCTGCATCGTGAACATAATCACCATCTCCGCTACCATTCTTGACAGTAAGAGATAAAGGCGTACAAGTACCTTCCGGCACACCACAGCCACATGATCCTGGGATGAGTTTATCTGGATCATTGGGACACAAATCTGTTGTTAAATTCACCTTCCTCCAGTCTACATTGTAAGATGGACCTCCAAGCTCCTTTACGAGTGCCAGTGTAGGATCGCCCACGCCATCAACATAATCTGTCTGAAGATTGCGGGTGCTATAATCCTCAATATTGATGTACTGGATGAATACACGCGGTGGGTTGTCAAGCACATGGAACTCCATGTAACCGTGTGTAGCGCCGGAGTTGGTTGCAGTTCCGGAGTTATAGTGAACAGCTCCGTTTGGATACGCTTCGTTATAACTTGTATATCGCTGAAAAGCATGACTTGATGCAGAAACGCAGATATCCGCTGTTGACAAGAGTAAGTCTTTACGATGATCAGTGAAATTAGCATCCTTTACAAAATCACCACTTACACTATGTGCCACAACCACAATGATATCTTTATTGGTCTTGGTAGCGGCGAGTTCCTCCAGCTTATGCTCCATAAATTGCCGGCTCTCTTCTTTCAGTGACTCCTCGGCATCCTGACCGTCAGAAAAATGAAGTTGTATCAAATGAACAGTAAATCCGCTTTTTTGAAATGCAGCATAATAATCCACCTTATTTGGCTGTACCTCTACATTTGGACGGTCCCAGAAATTATCTACATGGTTTAACAATTCCCAACCAGATCCCCAGTCATTTTCACCCTCACCAAAAGCCTGATTTTCACCACCTGCGATGTTTGGATAAAACTTGACCCTCCAGTAAGGATCGTTTTTGACAAAATCCAAAAATGAATCATCTGCTATGGGGCTAGAAACATGATCTCCAGCTCCTATGACGAATTCCGCACTTTGCACCCAGGCATTTAGCCGTTGCATGCTTACTTCTCTTTTCCCAGTAGATGCATTATAGGGACTGTTGCCGTCATTGTCACTCATGATTGAAAAATGAAAAAGCGACCCATCATCAAGGTCGGAGAATTCACTCACTACGTACCCACTGGAGGGGTCAACAATCTGAATGCCATCAATACGTGTAGTTACCGCACCTTCTTTAAAATTGTAAATACGAAACCAGTTAATAGCTTCGAGATTTGGCGAACCGGAACTCTTTGCTTCACTTATTTTGAGGCTGATGAAATTCCATCCATCCGAAAGGCCTCCCAGTGTCCAGTTGTATTCATCGTTATCGGCAGATCCCCCACTCCCAAGCTCCACCTGATTGTTGTCGCCCATTAATGATGCAGCAGATACATAGTACCTGAATTCTAACCGAGCATAAGCCGGGTTAGCTTGACTATTGTATGGAGTAGCAAAAACTTTACTGAATTCAACATTTTCCACTCCGTTAAATTCGATACTACTCGACCCTTGCATGTGACTATTACTGAGCTGTAGTTCCTGATCAGACTGCCAACCTTCCAGTGATTCACAGGCATCTAAAAAGTTACTATTGCCAGCAGAAACCACCACTTCAGCACTAGTGGCCGTATTGCCTTCATTGTCGGTAGCCACGGCATAAAAAGAAAAAGACCTGGTTTCAGCCAACATATACTGTAGATCATATGGAGACGAATCAACTTCTCCAATTAACTCATCATTGGCATAAAAGCTCACCTTACTGATGGACCCATCGGAATCAGCGGAGGTAGCTTCAAGGGTCACCACCTCCCCAACTGCTGTAATAGTACCAGCAACTGGCGCATTGAGGCTAATGGTTGGAGGCGTTACATCTTCGTGGTAAATCGTTGCTACCTTTCCATTGCTAGGACTCCAAAGCATGAGGTCTTTGGGAATATCAAATGGAGAATCGTTCGGGTTTTCCTCGACGAATGGTGCATTTTCAAGCTTTACCGTTCTGACTTCTATCTTGCTTTGATCAACAAAAATCCACTTAAACTGATTGAACTTACCCGAATTGCGAGTCCACGATTTATTGTCATCATTGGAGCGCAATGGCGCACCCCAACATCCCTCACCGACATAGACCGTTCCCGACTCATCGTCTCGTACAAACCCTTCCTCTGAATCATTTTCAGTAGAGGGCTTTATAGGCCAGGTCGTTTTGACCATATGTGCATCGGACTCTACGACTAACTTTACATTGTTATCGTAAAAAGCAGAAGCCCAATTAACATATTGTTCATTGCCCTCACTCTTTCCGCTAGCATGAGGCCGCATGGGTTTGTGGTACTGGGCGATCTTCCATCGCACCATCGTATTAGCTGCAAAATCCTCAGTAAGCCACGTACTCTGGTCGCCATTGATGGCTATTTCCGTGTTGAGCGTATAAGCACGAACCAGGCCACCTCCGAAAGCAAGCGCATAATATACACTTTCGTTGTTTCTGGGCGTATCGAAAAGATGATAGATGTAATTGTCATTCGACTCATGATTGCCTCTTGCAGGTACTATCGGGAACATTCGCCCATCAGGACTTATCGACATCTGCCAATCATCCATCCACCGATTCCATTGTTCATCCGTACATGACTGGGTCATGTCCCCACCAAAAAACACTACGTGAGGTTTTAATTTGCTTACGAGTATATTTCCATTAATCCTTGGTCCCCGATTATTTCTAGAATCCCCTCCTGCGATAATTGATAGTTTTGTATTTGGGTCATCAGGAGCTGTCTTGAACCAATACCTGTCACTTGCACTATTCGAGTCCTTGATGACAAAATAATACGCTGTATTTGGCTGTAGTCCTGAAAGACGTACAAAATGATTGTTCATTCCGGCAAAATCAACACTTCTGGTCGGTTCTGCAGCAAGGGGATAGCTTTCCCAGTTTCCACCATGATCCACAGACCCATAGTATACCATGGGATTGTCTCCATCAATCTGATTCCATCCGATCACGACAGTTGTGGCTGGATCATCCCAATGCGAAAGTCTATACTTACCTGTACTGGCCCCTGCACATAGTACATAAAACCAAGACAAAATCAGTACAATTACATTTCTCTTCATTTGATATCTCTTTAATGCTCCAATCCTGGGTCAACTATGACTCTATGACTGATAAACTTACCAACGTATGAGCCTCCAGCGCGGTGAGCTTCTCATCTACTAATGCTTCTGTTACTTTCTCCAGAAGTTAAAATCCAATAGCCGTTTACACCTATGGTCACCACTCTTCAATAATAGGCTGAGTCGGTTAATATCAGATTAATGACCAATAAATAGCAGCATCATTTAAGCACTATTTTCATTTTTTATGAAAGTGATTCGGAAATAGAAGGGGGTATCACACCAAAGCCAGTACACCACTTTGGTAGACACTTAAAGCCCTCAGGCAAGAACACATTTAAACCATCACTGTATAACAATAATTAACTTATGTCATACTGGGCATTTAGCCTTATATAAGGTGGCCGAGTGACCCTGGACCTGATAGCTTGTACCTGAGACGACCGCAAACACTTCACCTGCGCTGGCCACAATCACCTCAATATCGGTCCTGACCTTCACTTCCCCTTTTATCACAATGAAAATTTCCAGAGTAAGCGAATCAGATTCATACACTTTATCTGCTTCTATAATCAATTTACTAAGCTCAAAATCAGGGGCAGGACTCTTGTATATTTGTTCTACGCCATCAGGCTGAACCTCACCATTGAGCACATCCGGGATGGTCTCTTTAAACGTGATGTGTTTCAGAAGCTCCGGCACGTCTACGTGCTTGGGGGTGAGACCTCCTCGCAAAACATTGTCTGAGTTGGCCATGAGCTCGATGTTTTGCCCCAACATATAGGCGTGAGGAACTCCGGCATCTTGAAATACCGCCTCGCCTTCCTGCACCCTGACGATATTGAAGAAGAAAATGGAATAAATCCCTTTATCCAAATTCCCTTCAGGGCAAAACGTCTGATAGGCCTTTATTGCCCAGTATTCCGGGCTGGCCATAGCAAGCACACCGCTTTGATACTGAGGTAACAATCTTTGAATGAGTGGCATCAAAACCTCGTTGGTTTCATCCACTGACTCCTCCATCACTTTTTTGTATAGTCCCTGATACCCGCCATTCTGAAATACTGTGGTGAGGTGTGAAAGCTCCGGGGTTGTCTGAAGAGTCTTCATCAACTCCGATTGAGGCTTAAAGCCGTGAAGCAACCAAAACTCACCTAAAGCCACCATGATCTCCGGCTTGTGGTTGTCATCTTTATAGTTCCGGTGAGCTGCAGACAATGGCACACCATGTTCATTTTCCAACGCAAAACCCTTCTCCGCTTCTTTTTTTGATGGGTGAACCTGTATGGATAAAAGATCCTTTACGTCCAACACTTTAAATAAAAAAGGCAACCGTCCAAACCTGGAATATACCTGCTCTCCCAAAGTCTCCGAAGGCTGTTTTCTAATCAGGTCATTCAACGTTTCGCCTGTCGTGTTGACTAGCGAAGGAGCTTTATCATGCGCTCCCATCCAGTATTCGGCAGCTTTTTGACCTACATCAACTTGATTAGTCAGTCTTGATAAAAAGGATGTACCTCCCCAGTTATACTGTTGGATCACACCTGTTAACTTAAATACTCTCATCACTTATTGTTGAATGTTTTGATAAAACGACTGCTCCCGTTTACAACTCCCGATTCCTCACTCCGTCAATATGTTGGGAGCCATTTTTTGTAAGCCACTCCAGCAGGTTGGTTCGCAGTTCTTCCGCCTTCATTACATACTTTTTGTCCCTCAACTCACCGGCCAGTAGGTTATCCATCTCATACGGATCCTCGTTTAAATTGTATAATGCGTTGGGAACCGTACTTGTAGTCGAGTATGGGATCATCATTTTCCAGCCATCTTTTACGATCATGTAATTGGACTCCACGTCTCCACGGTAGTCCCATTCCGTCACCACATACTGACCATGATCCTGATCCGTTCCCTCAATGAGTCCCCGCAAGCTCGTGCCATCCGATTGAACACTATCCACCTGGAGGTAATCCATAACTGTTTGAAATAGATCCAATCCGGAGACATACCCAGAAACCTGCGTATTTTCCTCAATCCGACCTGGAAAACTAATCATCAATGGCACATGAGCAGATTCTTCGTAGAAGACATTCTTCTCTCTCATCCCATGGGCGCCGAGCATTTCACCGTGATCGCTCGTGAAAATAATCATCGTATTGTCCCGTAAATCCAGCTCATCGAGCTTATTCACTATTTGTCCGATCCAGTCATCCATTTCCGCTACCAGCCCATAATAGTTGGAAATCATATACTTGATCATTTCAGGGTCTGCGTATTGTGGCATGTTGCCACGTCCATTAGCATAACGATAGGGCGAATTGCTCATGTCATCGTCAATACTCATCGGCGGTTGGATTGATTCTGGTGGATACATACCATAGTAAGGCTTCACCGGTAGCATCGGCGCATGAGGAAAATGGAAAGAAGCCGTAATGCTGAACTTTTGATCCTTTCGCCGTTCGATAGCTGCCATCACCTCCTTGGCAAAATAGGCCGTGTTGGTATGCTCCTTCGGAATAAGTAATTCTCCATGCAGGTCTGGCTGAAGCCTGCCTCCCTCGCCCTGATCACCACTGAGTGTATGGTCTAGTGGATCTGGTCTGTAAGGTCGGCGTGTCATTGTATCCCACAGTTCTCCGTCTTTGAGTTCACCTTTAGGAACGTGCTGATCCAGGTAATCCCGATGAAGTCTTCCCTGACCTCCATGGGCGAAAATAGATTCACCATTGGACGTTACGAGTTTCGGGTTCTGGTAAACTTTCGAATGAAATTCCGGAGAATGCCATTTACCATAGTATTCACTAACATACCCACGATCGCTCAATATTTCATCGAACGTCGGCATCTGCATCACGTCGGCTTCAATGGCGTTTGTCCCGTTGGCCAAGTCATTATTTACGATCCCATGATTCTCTACCGTCCTACCGGTGAGAAAAGATGCCCTCGCAGGAGCACAAACCGCACAGGGTGTATAAGCATTGGTAAAATAGGCTCCACTTTTGGCGAGTTTATCCAGGTTGGGCGTTTTCAGGATGTCATTACCAGCTATGCTTAGTGCATCATAGCGTTGCTGATCGGTAATGATAAACAGCAGGTTGGGTTCTTCGCTCGTCAACTTTTCTGCTTTGGGTTGACAACCCCACAAACAGATGACTAATAAAGGGATAGCGATCGAGAGCAAATTGTTTTTGATATTCATGTTTGCAGCACGTTTGTTTTTACTTTTCATCGTTTCAATTATTTTTATTCTTTCTGCAGATAGTCATCCAGTATCTCCTTTGATCTGGGTAAATAAATAGTGGGGTCTTCTTTGATGCTGAAATTCATAACACCAATCACCCCCTGATATTCCACCTGATTCAGGGTTTCTACAAATCCTTTCACATCAAAGGTGCCTCTACCTAAAGGCTTAATCGTAGAGGTATCTCTAGCCAGTGGAGAACTGTAATCAGCCACCGAATCCGCCCCTGCGAGGGTCACGGCACCAAGTTTTCCAGAAGCATTTCGTATTACTTCATGCATGCGGTGACCATTGCCAGCACGAATCTCGTGGTACAAATGCACTGCTGTCTGAAGATTCGGACTATTGATCCGGTCAACCATCGGTAGCGCCTCCTCCACAGATTCGTAGTAAGTGGAACTATGCGGGTAGAGGATTACTTCTACACCTCGTTCTATTGAATAGCTGTTGATCTCACGTAGCTTCTTTTCAATAAACACCTCATCATAGCCATCCACTTTTTTACCAAAAATGACCCACAACTGGACCTCCTTGTTAGCGATTTGATCCACCACTTCTACCCATCGTTCCCGCATAGCCGTGTCATCAAAGTTGTATCGAACGAACGCTGCATGTACTTTGAAGTCGTCATACTTATCGGCTTCAGCCAGAAAATCCGGAAGCACCTGAAAGTTGGCAGGGGTAGCGACCCGTAAAATAAGTCCGTCATAACCGGATAGTCGTAAAAGCGCTATCTGTTCCTCAACAGTCATCTCTTGCATGCCGCCAAAATTATAACTGCTGACGGGCCATATGGCTGTCTTTTTGGTAGGCTGCTGATCCACACATGCAGTTACAAATAGAAGAAAACAGAGTGACAGGAGACCAATTTTAATTAAAGATTGACTTTGGTTCATTCGCGTGCAATTTGATTGTTCTGAATTCATCATTTTCTTGGTTGATCTTTAATCTTTCTTTTGAGCAAAGAGCCACTGGTGTAGCAATTGATCATTGTACCACACTTCCCATGGTCCGTGATTGCCATTGGAGGATTCTGTGTAAAGTCGCTTTTCTCCCAGATTGATCCTTGTTTCCAGCTCTTGACGACTGATTTTATCTGTTTGAAGGACTGGTAAATAACTATTTTCAAAAGCTCCTATCATATCTCTTGATCCGGAAACCGGCACTATTTGATCATGGGTATTGTGAAACACCCAAAGTGAAACTTCTTTGATCTTGCTGACATGCTTAGGAGACCCCCCTCCACTCATTGGGATGGCAGCTGCAAACCTATCAGACTCTCTTAGGATGAGGTCCCAGGTGCCGTATCCACCCATAGATAATCCAGTGACATATACTCTGTCCTGATCAATAGGGTAAACTCCTGAAAGGCTGTCCAACAAGCCGATTACCGCCTTAAGCTCCGTGCCAACAGGAAGGGTATCCATGCTGAAAGACCCCTGACCAAAATCGATATAGTTCCACTTTTGACCTTTTGGGCATTGCGGCACTAGTACAAAACAGGCATTTACCTTTTGATTCGATTCCTTAATCCAGGGTAGTACCAGATCATGTTTGTTAACATGTGTTTCATTATCAGATCCCCTTTCCCCGGCACCATGCAGGCATAAGATCAGCGGATAGGTCTCATTATCAACTAAATCGCTCGGAGTAAACCAACGATAAGGCAGCTGACCATCTGGGTAATGGTATTCTCCTTTAGATAGATTCTCTATCTCACTTCCAGCAGAGACTTGCCCCCAGGCAGCAAAACTTAAAGCACCAGCAACAATTCCAGTGATGATATTTTTCATAAGCAGCACACTTTTCTTTGACAATTCTCAATCTTGTGCATAGTAATTATTTAGATTCACCAACATTGAAAAACAACACCTGATTGGTACCGTGCTGCGGAAAAGCAAGAACACCCAACTCTTCGGAATAGCACGGATCAGTGGGATGAGATAGTCCGGCTAAAATGGTAGTAACTGATTTCTTTTTCGGATCCACTTTTAGCAATTTGCCTGAAGCCCAATCGGTGATATAGTAATACTTTCCAGCTTTGGTGATCCCTTCAAGATTACCCACTTGTGATACCAGTGTGGTAATCTTCCTGGTTTTCAAGTCAATACTCAAAAGATCTCCAGGTCTAGAAGTTTCAAACGTCCCTGGCTTACTTAATGGCCCCCAGGCTGCAACGATCAATCGTCCCTCTTCCATATACAGTCCATCGGGAGTTAACAGGTCCTCCGTTTCTAACCATATCTCTACGGCACGGCTACCAGCTGAGATTTTGTAGATGCGGTTACCAAAGAAGTCAGATACATACAGGTCTCCATTTTCAGCCATGGCAATGTCATTGATAAACTCTCCTCCTGGAAGCGAGTAGAAGGCAGTAATTTCCTGCTTTTCAATGTCTATTTGATGAACGCCTTCACGGTCACATGCGTACAAATACTGATCAGTGATGATCATGCCGGAAGGAGCATGCATTCCTTCCTCTTTGCCAATCCAAAACGGATCTATTACATTCCCTTGGGCATCTGTTCTGGTGATCCATCCATTATTGTCCTTTTCCAGTGAAATGCCTCCTCCGAGGTTGGACACAAACCATGTTTTAGAAGGGGAATGCCATACGGCCTGATCAGGTGCATCGTATGCTTGCTGAACTTCTTGTGTAGGTTCAGTAGCTAATGCGAAACTGAATAAAGTATTCCCTAGCAGGGCACAGACTAATGTGATGTTCAGTTTTTTCATTTTAGGTGTACGTTTCATTCGGGTGTATTTCTTTTTTCCTAAATCGTTTTCAAATACTCTTCATAAGCCTTCATCAGTTCACTGACTTTCTCTGGCATCTGCTCAGAAAGGTCATTGGACTCTGAAGGGTCTGTTTCTAAGTTGAATAGCTGGATGTCGTTATCCGGCACCTCTGGTACAATGCCTGGATATTCTTCGGGCCTAGCCTGCTCTTCCTGAGCAATGATGGTAGTTCCGTCAGGTCTTCGTGGGTCTACCCAGTCGCCTGGTTTGGTATTCGTTTTTGGTTTAGACAAAAAGAGCTTGTAATCTCCTTTCCTCACGGTGATGATTTTCTCTCCGTGCATACTGAAAATAGGACTATGTGAGGTTTTACGACCATTCAACACCTCAGTAATGTCCTCACCATCCATTTTCTGACCTTGATCATATTCCAAACCTACTAACGACAACAGGGTAGGCATCACGTCAGGTGACCAACAGGGAACACTTATAACCTGAGGTTTCAATGCCTCAGGATATCGAATCATAAAAGGTACGCGAATTCCTCCTTCCCAGGTGGTGGCCTTCATGCCTTTGAGTCCTCCCGTACTTCCTCCATACCAGGGACCATTGTCGGACATAAACACGACAATCGTGTTGTCCAAAATATTGAGTTTAGCAAGCTTCGCGATTACCTCTCCTACTGACCAGTCGAGTTCCCGAATCACATCCTGATAGAGATCGTCTTTGGTCTCGGGAGTGTAAAAGTCATCTGATGTAGCCAATGGTTTATGGGGCATCGCATGATTCAGCATCAGGAAAAAGGAACTGTCCTTTTGCTGTTCAATAAAGTCCAGTGCGCTATTGGTGTATTTTTGTGTGAGGGTTCGTTGATCTACTGGATACTCTACGGTATCACCATCATTTCGAATCAACTGCACGGGCCTCATATCATTGGAGTAGAGAATCCCAAAATACTCATCAAAGCCATGGCGAACCGGATAATATCGCGGAACATGTCCCAAATGCCATTTACCGATCAGCTTCGTCTTATAACCGGCATCCTGGAAGACCTCTCCCATGGTTACCTCATTAGCCGTAATGCCCACATCGTCTATTCCCGCATCTGGTGTGGGGTTTTTGATCACCTGATGTCTCAATGGAAACCTGCCGGTAATAAGTGTAGCTCTTGAGGGAGCACAATATGGAGTAGGTACATAAAAGTCAGTCATTCTAACGCCTTCTTCTGCCAACCTGTCGATGTGAGGTGTACTAACAGCTGAACCATTGTAGCATGAGATATCTCCATATCCCATGTCGTCTGTCAAAATAATCAGCACATTTGGCTTTTGCTCTTCTTGGTTTTTCCCGCTTTCACGGCTTGAGCATCCAATTAGAAGCACAGTGATTACCGCGCTCAAGAGAAGGAATTGCAAATTTTTGATTGCTAAGAGTTTCATAATCCTATTGATTTATCAATTCCATGATCATATTTTGGAGAAGCCTGGCGGGAATAGGGTCGTATAACCCTTTATCTGTGCTCATTTCAGACAAGATCACTTGACCCTTATTCTCAATTGACAGAATAGGGAAGCCCTTCATGGTGAGCATTTGTTTGCGTCGGTCATCCCCTCTGGCATAATGGTGTTCATTCCCTGAAGCGACCCGACGAACATTTTCATCGTCTTTGATCTGAAATAGTCCTTCATAGACTATTGGCTTTTCCGATTGGTTATTATTGAAATAACGTAACTCCATAAATTCAATGCCTTCAAACAGCCCGGACTCTTCGATATCCATATGAGCCGTTTCTTCTTGCTTATTCAAGTAGGCGCTGAGTTGATCAGGAAAAATCTCTAAAGCCCGCTCACCACTATTGAGCAACAAAAACTTACCTCCATTGCTCATCTTTTGCTTAATCGCAATTATGTCATCATCTTCCAATGACGCCAAAGATTTTAAACCAGATATAATATAAAGATCTGCATTGGTTTTGATCGCCTGGGAGATATCGCCGTTACTCAAGTAACTGATTCCCAGTAGGTCTAGTACAGGGTTGGTAGCGTTTTGGAAGTCTACCGAGACGATTGTCTTACCACTCATTTGCACTCTACTCAACCATTCCTGCTTGGCAATAACGATATCATATTCGTTCTGCGCAATTTCCTGACCATTCTGACTTAGCCACAACCTTAATTTGGCATTAACTCTCAAACCATCGAAATGCTCCGGTAGCGTGATCTCCGGTGATATCCAGTGGCGTTTGTAATGACCTACTTCAGGTACTTGAATAGTACTGGAACTGATCTTTCTATCATCCTCGTAAGTGATTGCCCATCTCAGCTCTGAAGTGTCCAAGGATTTCCCATTTACCTGATCATTAACAATGCAAAAGCGTGTTGGAAGTTGATCATTGGCATAAAAATGACGTCCCCAAAGCTCTGCACTCACCAACACCGGATTTAAGGAGTTTTGCATTCGGTAATAGGTCGGGTAAGGCTCCACTTGTTTGGCATCATACACATTTCTAAACCAGGTAATACTGGAGAAGTGATGCATACCTGCCAGCTTATCATGCGTTCTACGGATTGCTTCCGCCAGTTCTGAGGTGAGAAAGGCATTGTTTTCCAGGCTGTATTTTGGGTTACCAAACGGATACGCATGATTGCCTACATGTGTCTGGGTATTTTGGTGTTGCCAGAGATAAGAGCGGGTGTGATGCCCCGTTTCTGTATTTGGATATCCGGTAGACCACTCCTGACTAATAAGCGGTCTGCCTGGCGTTTTCCGATCCATAAAAGGTGTATGCTTGAAGTTGTCGAAAATAGAGGAGTGGTACCAGCCGGAATAGTTGTGTCCATCATCTATATCTCCATCATCAAAACGCTGAAAGAAAGTACTGTCCGGATTGGTGGCCACCTGTTTTCTGGTATATCCCGAATCAAAGCAGATAGGACGTGTGGAATCCGTTTCGCGCATTTTCTTCACCACATCTGAGACAATTTTCATTTTGGTTTCCAGTAGCCCTTCGTCCTCCTTGTGATGGGTAAAGTTCATTTCGTTGTTGATCGTCCAGTAAAACAAAGAAGGATGATTGCGGTACTTTTTCATGAGATCAAGCCATTCATTGGCCCAAATGTCCAGTAGGTCCTGACTAGGAATAGAACCTTCTCCTACCCCAATCATCAACCACGGCCAAATTCCCTCATAGCTCAATCCTACACCTTCCTGATCTGCGGCATCCATCCACACTTTGCTGTAAGGCATGGTGTGACTTCTGGTGACAGCAATATTCCCATCATGATAAAGTTTGAAGGTGCGCTCCGCCAGGTCAGTGTCATTGATGCCCAGGGCATGTGGTGTATGGTTAGCGGCTCTTAACCAGTACCGCTCACCATTCAAATAAAAATAGTCTCCTATGGCTTCAAAGGTTCTGAATCCCGACGTAACCCGGTACTGATCGAGCACTTGCTTCTTTCCTGATAACTTAAAGTCAAATTCATAAAGATTAGGATCAGAAGGAGACCAGAGCTTCGGGTTTAGGTCTGCCAACGAGTAGGTTACCACTTTTTCCTCTCCAGGACTCAATGAGATTTTACCCAATGACCTGGAGGACACCAAACCAATACCCGTGTCTTTCTCGGAGATTTCCACATTAATTTCAACGGTAGCCTTCTTGTCACCATAGTTTTCCACTGTCACGTCTATCTCAGCACTTGTCATCGTGGGCTTGATATATACATCTTCTACTTTCACCTGGTCAGTGATGATCAGCTTAACAGGTTGCCAAATACCTGCCGGATTATCTCTGTAGAAGCCGTGCGGTAAATCCTTTAGCATTTGATTGGTCACTTCGACAGTTACCGCAATTGTGGCTATCCCCTCAGCATCTTCGATATCCTTGACATAATCCTTTAGCACCTTTACAGCAATCAGATTCTTACCCTCTTTCATCAGCCTACTCACGTCTACCACAAACGCTCCAAACATCCCTACATGAGCTCCGGCTTTCTGACCATTGACATAGACTTCTGCTACTTTAGAAACGGCATCAAAGACGAGTTCCATGTGCTTGCCTACTGCTGATTTTGGGAGATCTACCCACTGGCGATACCACCCCACCTTGGTCTTCTCATAGTCAAATGTGTAGCTCGCACACCGATCAGTTTCCTTTTGAAAATAAGTATCAGATACTCCTTTCGGGAAACGTTGTTCCATGAATGTCTCTCCATGAAGCCATATACGCGATGGATTCCAGAAATTAGGAACATCCATCAGGTGCCAGTCTTTGTCTTCATTTGAAATCATTCGTGCTTCCTCCTGGTTTTCCAACTCGTACCCAGGTTTAAATAACCAGGTACCGTCAAGTGATATTTCTGTTCGGTTAGCCATGAGGTCTCCTACCTGAACCGGAGCATATTGTTTTCGCTCCTCTTTGCGCTTGACTTCCTTCTCTTCAGCCGATAAATAGTAACTATATTCTTCGACAGGGACATTATCCAAAAAATCAGCAGGCAGCGACCTGATTTTGAGCTTTCTGTATTCCGTCTTGATCCAGCTTCCGCCCAATCCAATGTTGCCTTTAGTTAACAACTCCGGTGCGAGATCAACCACATCTATCCTAGGCTTACTTTCGCCATTTAAAAATATCCTCACCCGTCCTTTGACTATCTGAACTTTGAATTGGTACCACTGGCCAATCTGAGGGTGGAAGTCAAGATTTCTAATGCCTAGGAAAGCATCATCGCCCATGTAGCCCATGCGCCCACTTTCAAGGTCATCTTGAAGACCACCCTTCAGCCCCAGAATATAGCGTTCGTTTCTCCCTTGCTCCCGAAAGCTCGCCCAAATCTGCACTTGCTCTTCTGTTTCAGGAGTTCGGGCTTCAAAAGAAAACTCAAAATTTTCCCAATCCTTGTTACCATAGCTGGCATAGGCTCCTCTACTCACGAGTATGCCATCTCTGATTTCGCAAACTCCCTTTCCCTCTTTTTCAAACTGGTCTAAGGATATTGTATTAAGTTCGGATGATGAGGTGCTGGTCTGGGCACTGAGGCTGGTTGTACCAACGCATACAATCAATATAACTAGTATGAAAAAAAAGTTGCCTTTGATGACTTTCATGAGCTTTGTATTCAATTTGTGATAGTCTCTATTGTTGATTAAACATTCTTAGTTCTACATAAATGGGTTTGTGATCGGATGGATAAACCCCTGACTGGTTGAAATCAACTTCTTCATATTTGAGTACTTCTACATTTCCATTGTAGAGGATCCAGTCAATATCTTGTCCCTGAGTAATGGTTTCATTCAATATGCCTGGCTGTGACTCATCGCCTACCAGAACTCTGTGAGAATCACTTCCCTGCAAGCAATTAAAATCTCCCATGACCACAACAGGTCGTTTAGGACTCCAATGTCCAAAAGGCTGTAATCTTTCTAGTCGGTCACGAAGTAGCTTAGCTCCATTGAGCCTTGCAAGCTGCTGGTCTCCATTGAAAAAGTGGGTGTTGAAAACGTAGAATTCCTGGTTGTTTTCCCAGTGACCTCTGTAGTCCTGTGGATAAGGACTACTCTCACCAGGAAGTGTAGGATTAATCATTGACAACCTCACCCAGGTAACCATTCGGGGATTGACATCTGGTCCACTGCCAATGACGTCTGGCGTTTCGGAGAGTTGAAAACTCTGCAGTTCTCTTAATCTGAATTTATCTTTTTTGATGAATATCGCCATGTGCTCATCGTCATCTCCACCTTGCCGGCCTTCGCCCACTACGATGTATTCTGGCAGCTCACGCATCAGGTAATCTACCTGCTCTTTGAGTCCTTCTTGTGTTCCTAATACATCCGGATCGTACTGTTTGATGAGCTCCACCTGCAGGTCCCTTCTTTCCTCCCAGGATGGTTCAAAAGTCGGGCTTGCAAACTTGATGTTATAGGTCATTAGTTTTAACACCCTTGCCCCACTGTTTCCGACATGTTGCGCGTGGCACAGACTACAAAACAGAAGGATCATAAAAAATGTAGATGCTCTGATGTTCATTTTTATAGTTTATTGTTCAACACCCCAGTCTTTATTAGGATACTCTGAAAGCTCCAGCTTTAGTATCGCTCCATCCATTATTTGTTCGTGGCTTATAAAAGGTGTTAATAGCTCCTCTCCATTGATGAATGCTCGTTGTATGTATTTATTGGTACGACTGGCACCCTCAGCGATTACCTTAAACTTCTTACCATTTTTCAGGTTTATAGTCACCTTCTCGAACACAGGGCTGGTAATGGTGTAAACAGGCACTCCTGGTGTAACAGGATAAATTCCTATAGAGGTAAAGACCACAAAGGCTGTCATACCTCCTCCATCCTCATCACCGGGAATTCCGAAAATATTATCCTTAAACCACGTATCCAGCAAAAAGCGTGTGCGTTTCTGGGTTTTCCAGGGAGCTCCAAAATAGTTGTACAAATACGGAATGTGAAAAGACGGCTCGTTACCCATTGAGAATTGCCCCACCATGCCTGTGGAGTTAGCCCCGTTCACATAAAAGTTGGCTTTCCGCATACTTAAAGGCTCTCTGAACAACTGATCCAACCGTTCTTCTGCTGCCTGCTTGCCGCCCAACAGGTTTATCAACCCGTTGATATCATGTTGCACATCCCAGGCATATGTCCATCCATTATTTTCATCGTAGTACTCCCGATAGCCTGGTCCACCGGCTGACTTGGGATCAATATCCAACCATTTACCTTCTTCGTCTTTTGGAATAAATAATCTATGGTTCGGATGCCAGAGATTTTTGTAATCATCCGATTTGGTTGCATACTGCTTCGCATCTTCCTTTCTTCCCAGTTCTTCGGCCATTTCCGTCAATGCCCAGAAATCGTAGCTTATACCCAAAGTGACAGGAACTGGTTGACGCTTTTCGAAACCGTCCATCATTGGTTCAGTTTCCTCTTGTCCAACCTTCAGAGCCGGGAAATAACCATTTTCGTGATAAAAATCATCGATTGGCCTTCGGCTAGTGCCCTGCCTCCAGGGAATGAAAGTGCCTTCAGTCAGATTCTTTTTCACCCCTTCATAAGCCAATGAAGCATCAAAATTGCGAATGCCTTTGCGGTAAGCATCCAGAAAAATGGCAGAAGAGTGGTAGGCATTCATACACATGTGATTACCGTATAGTTGAGGAAATGTGGGCATCCAGCCATTTTGCCTATACATCTGGGCGTACGAATGGAGCATATCACCCTCGGTCATGGGATCCAGAATGGTGCGTAATGGATGCTGTGCGAGATAGGTATCCCATATCCAATCATCCACATAAAACGGTCTTTCACTTTGATGTACCTCGTGATCATACCCACTGTAGTACTGCCCATACTCATTGATATCCACCATGCGTTCATAGGTACGGTAAAGTGATGTGTAAAAAGTTCGTCGTTGCGACTCAGTCCCTCCCTCTACCTGGATCTGAGATAGTGTAGTTTCCCATACCTGCCGGCCATTTGCTGCCAGTTCTTCCAATTGCTGATCCTTGGCTTCATGCTCATAATTGAACCTGGCCTGCTCAGGGCTAATGTACGATATGCCGTATTTAATTTGCACAGCACTTTCATCCATTTTGGGTAGGGACACGACGACTTTGCCCTTTTGAGTACTAAGGCTGGGTGTCATCACGTCACCATCTTTACCAGTAGTCATTACTACATGTGCAAAAACATCCATCACCCGATGTTCAGGCTCTGTTCCTCGCGTGGTGTATCTGATTTTATCCTGAAGTAGGATTATCTTATCATCAAGCTTACCTGAAAGGTCTTCACTGCCGGATATAGTCCAATGCAACTCGTCCTTTTCTGAAGTTTCAAACTGATAGATGGCCGATTTGCGGCCTGGAGCAAAACGTACCCAAATACCGTCTTCAATCAAATAGGTGGCGTATAGCCAAGGGTGAACAACTTCCAAATCATGGTCGATGGTCATTTTTCTATTTTTGGATTGCTGATTCAACTCACCTTGAATTACCTTCATTCGAAAAAGGCCATTATTTCTATGCGCAGCGATCTGCAATGGAAAACTGCTCACTTGATCTGATAAGTAATCGCCTTTGTCTGGGTAAGTCCGGATCATCTGATTGGGCAAATGGGCAGTAGGGAATGTTGGCACTAAGAATCGCGAAACATTCCCGATTGTCGGATCTACATATGAACTGACCTGGGTTTGGGCCAGAGCATCCTTTATTAAAAGTACCAATAATAAGGTGGTCAATGTGACTAGCTTCATTGATCTGATGTTGTTTTCTAATTTCATTCGGTTTTCAGGCTCCAGGAATAGGGCAAATCTTCCTTATTGGTTCCTTTTTCAAAATTGGGCTGATCCGACATTTTGAATTTCAAAGTTCCACCTTTCATGATGTCATCATATTTCAAAAAATTTGCTTCATACAGTTCCCCATTCATCTCAGTTTTTTGGATATAGCTGTTATCAGGAGCATTGTTTTCGGCATTTATCACAAACACTTTCCCATTTTCCAGCTTAAGCGTCGCCTGATCAAAAAGTGGACTTCCGATTACATACTCATCTGAGACTGGGGTGACCGGATAGAAACCCAGCGCACTGAAGACATACCAGGCAGAAGTCTGTCCATTGTCTTCGTCACCACAGTAACCATCAGGAGTTGGAGCATATAATTTTGTGAGCACTTCGCGTATTTTGGCCTGAGCCTTGTATGGTGTGCCAGCATGGTTATACAAGTAGATCATGTGCTGAATCGGCTGGTTACCGTGAGCGTAATTCCCCATATTCACAATCTGCATCTCGCGAATCTCATGAATGGTTTGTCCATAATACGATGCATCGAAATCGGGAGGCATAGTAAATACGCCATCAAGCTGATCTACAAATTCCTGCTTACCTCCCATCAGGTCGATTAGCCCCTGCACATCGTGGAAAACTGACCAGGTATATTGAAGACTGTTACCTTCCGTAAATGCATCGCCCCATTTCAAGGGATTGAAAGGTGATTGAAAGGTGCCGTCCTCATTTTTACCCCGCATCAAATCAGTGGATGGGTCAAATACATTTTTATAGTTCTGTGCCTGTTGGTAAAATCGTTTGGCCAGATTTTTATCCCCGCGCTTTTCAGCCATTTCGGCAAGAGCAAAATCCGCAAAAGCATACTCCAATGTACGGGCCGTGTTTTCTCGGATGTTTACATTATATGGCACATAGCCCAGTTTGTTGTAGTAGTCGAGTCCTTCGCGACCTACCGAACTGTGGGGTCTTCCTTTCTCGATATTGGCGTTTTTCAATAGCGCCTCCCAAAGTACCTGCACATCCTCCTCAGCCACATTACCCTTCATATAAGCATCGACGATGATGGGAGCCGAATTGGAACCGATCATGCAATCTCTGTGACCCGGACTGGCCCACTCTGGTAGCCAACCAGACTCCCGGTAAGTATTGGCCAGGCCTTCCATGATCTGAGTAGTGAGGTCGCGGTACATGAGGTTGAAAAAAGGAAAAACAGCCCTGAATGTATCCCAAAAGCCATTGTCAGTAAACATGTACCCCGGCAAGACTTTTCCATTGTAAGGACTGTAATGGACAACCTTCTCTTCGGCATTGATCTCATGAAATTTTCTTGGGAAAAGTAGCACGCGGTAGAGACATGAATAGAAAGTTTCTATTTGGTCCTGATCCTTACCCTCAACAATGATTCTCTCCAATTCAGTCTGCCAGGCAGCTTTCGCTTTTGCTTTGGTCTGCTCAAAAGAATCTTCACCAATTTCTCTGTTGAGATTTAGTATGGCTTGCTCTTCGCTAATGAAAGATGAAGCCACTTTTACATTCACCACCTCACCTCTTTTTGTCTGGAAACCCACGATGGCCCCTACATGATCTCCTTTGCTTTCCCGACTGTCTGGTTGAAGTGTCCACCCATCAGTCCAGGTGTGATTCACTTCAAAATCCTTATCAAATTCTGCAACGAAATAATTATGAAAGTTGTCCGGCACGCCACCCGAATTGTTTCTACAATACCCTACGATCCGGCGCTTTTCAGGGATGATTTTGACATAAGAGCCCTGAAAAAAGCCATCCAACAGCACATAAGCCGAATCTGCCTCTGGAAAGGTGAAACGAAAGTGTGCTGCACGTTCCGTCGGAGAGACTTCAGCCACCACATCATAATCAGCCAGATATACCTGATAGTAATTCGGCTGTGCTACTTCTGCTTTATGAGAAAACCAGGATGCGCGTTCTTCTTCTTCAAACTTTAATTTACCCGTCACAGCCATGAGTGAAAAGGCCGCATAATCATTGATCCAGGGACTGGGCTGATGCGTTTGCTTGATCCCCCGGATTTTATGATCATCATATTTGTACGTCCAGCCATCTCCCATCGGTGCGGTCATGGGTGTCCAAAAATTCATCCCCCATGGTGTGGCAATAGCCGGATAGGTATTGCCATTGGAGAGCGAAAATTCTGAATCCGACCCCATGAGCGGATTGACGAAAGCCACCAGATCACTTTTACTGTCCGAAATCTTCTGCGCAAAACCAGGGCTGCATGTGAAGGCTAAAATCAGTAAAAGGGCTATTGGAAGTCTTTCTAACATTTACCAGCGTTTACGTAGCTTATTGAAAAACCTTGTTATACAAATTCTCATGCTTATCGAAGCATCCTGAAAACTGAATAACAGCTTTCTTATTTTCCAGTGTCAATGGACTATCACTTGCATAATTACGCATACGACTGCCCCACACTGAAACAGTTAGTTTTTTATCGCCGCGCACAAGTAAGAAATCCTGAGACATGTTCTCAGGCACAGTAGAAAGTGCTCCATTTCCTCCAGAAAAAGCTTCTACATTACTCAGTGACGTGTGCCCCTGTCCTTCAATAATGATGGGGTGTATGTTTTCCATAGCTTCACCCGTATTGGCGATGATCGATCCCTGAGCGATCTGCCAGTTGCGGTTTTTGGTATTGCTCCCCTGCTTGAGGATGCCTACAGCCACACAGTCAAAGTTAAAATTGGTCAGCTGGCCATAAGACTCTTCACCAAGCAAAATACCACCATACGTACCAAAGGTAAAGAGGTCAATCAGCTGCGCATTGTCCGTATGATTGATGGTATAAGCGTACGTCTTTTTCTTAATGACCTCATCCACGACTGCTTTGCTGTATTGCCCACCAAGTAACCTCTGAGAACCAGGGTTTACATGGCAGTGCATAATCCTGGGGACATCATATACATAGTCCATTTGAATAAAAACACCACTCAAAGGATACCCATAGCAATGTTCAAACGTCATCAATTCGCAAGGATTTTCCGCACTCGCATTAAAATCGAACGGCAGGTATTCTCCATAAAAAGTCAGGCAAGAAAGGTAGACTCCCTGAGTCATTTCTTCTTGTGCTACCTTAATGGTTGGTGGATATTCGATGATTGCATTTGGATCCTTAATGGTCTGATTCGGATACCAAAATTGAATGCCTTTGATCTGAGTACTTGACGCTACTGTGATGAACGCATTTTCTTCATCCGTAATGGCAAAGACACTGCCCACGGGCACTTGCTCATCGGGATGGACTGTAGCTCTGGGTGTCGGACCGTGTATGCCTATTAAAGAAACGTTTTCTTTTAAGATAATTCCCCCATCTACCGCATACGGCTGATCAGAAGGCTCTACCCAAAGGGCAGCTCCTCGTGGTGACGCCCAGTCGATGGCCTTTTGCAGGTTCTCTTTGTTTTGAGAAGGTGTATTTTCCGGAAGGACACCGAAATCCTGGACGCTGTATCGCTGCTTTTCCGTCTCCGACATTTTATCGGAAGAAGAGCCGATCTGGCATCCTATTAGGAATCCACAACTGATGATGATTAAGTATCTAAGTAACATGTTCATTTTGAGGTTAAGGTTAAAAATATCAGGACACTTTCTGTTTATGCCCAAAAAGCCCATAGGACAGCAGGTACAAGTAGCACACAATCGGCAGAGCAAAGGAAGCCTGTACCCCTACAGCATCTGCCAGTGCTCCCTGCGCCAGTGGCACTAGCGCGCCACCCAGAATAGCCATCACCAAAAGCGAAGACCCCTGACTCGTGAATTTGCCCAACCCGTCGATAGCAAGCGTGAAGATATTGGACCACATAATGGAGTTGAATAAACCAATGGCGATGACACACCAGAAGGCCACCGGACCATCCATCAGCACGACTAACGACAACAAGGCGATCACCAGAACAGAAAAGATGGCAAGGGTACGAGCGGCATGAGACTTGCCAAACTGGAAAGCAATCAAATTGAGCACCACAAAACCAAGAAATGGCAGAACCTCTGTAAACGTAATTCCTGAGTTGAGATAAACCACTCCATAGATGACCAGAAATGAGGCAATAG
The DNA here is from genome assembly GCA_024305105.1 of Marinoscillum sp. Taxonomy (GTDB): domain Bacteria; phylum Bacteroidota; class Bacteroidia; order Cytophagales; family Cyclobacteriaceae; genus Marinoscillum. Next base: position 7,328 of record JAMWZA010000024.1, on the reverse strand, counting down.
CCGCCAGCACCATAAAGCCGAGCTTTTTTGACGCTGGCATCTCTCCAAGTGAAATGGCTCCCAGGAAACGACCGATCATTGCTCCTCCCCAGTAAAATGACAGAAATGCACTGGCATCCGCTTCTTCCAAACCTGCGATCTGTGGCAGGCCAAAGAAATTGACCATCAAACTGCCGATAGAAACCTCACCGCCTACATACATGAAAATTGCCAGCATACCCAAAACCAGGTGACGGTACTTCAGTGCGCCCGCACTTCGTTCTATCTCATCAGATTCCGTGAAACGAGGAAGGTTGATCATCTTTACCACTACTGCGAGCAGCAGAAACAAACCCGCCAGACCCAGGTATGGGATCTTGACTGCATCGGCTCCTGATACATGCTCCCCAGCAAAAAATTTAAAAATGAAATAGCCACCCAAAACAGGGGCAATGGTCGTCCCGAAGGAGTTAAACCCCTGAGCCAGGTTAAGTCGACTGGATGCCGTCTCTCTACTTCCTAGTATTGCCACGTAAGGATTAGCCGCGATCTGCAATACGGTCAATCCTATTCCTAAACAAAACAATGCTGCCAGAAAAAATCCATACAGCAAGTACTGGGCAGCTGGAACAAATAGCGCACAGCCTGTCGCTGCGATCACCAGCCCGGCAATGATGCCGTTTTTATAACCAATCCTGGAAATGGGGTCACCATAGGTCATAGAAACCAGAAAGTAAATCAATGACCCTACGAAGTAGGCACCAAAAAAAGCAAACTGCACCATCATGGCCTGCAGGTAATTGAGCTGAAATACCTCCCGGAGATATGGGATCAATATATCGTTGAGACATGTGAGAAATCCCCACATGAAAAATAAAAGTGTCAATACGATGAATGCACTTTTCTTGCTAGCTGTGGTCTCTAACTCCACAGATGTACTAGATGTAACTACTCCTCCTGCCATTATTACTATTTAATTTTTATTCCACTGTTTGATTGCTTGCGTTTTACCGATATCAGGTATCCGTTCACAAAAATTCTGATAATAAGTCCTTAATCTTTTTACATCTTGGTCGTATCCCGGTTCGGATAAGACATTAGACAACTCTTCAGGGTCCTTTTCACGATCAAAAAACATGTCACCAAAGGAGCGGTAATCAAACTGCTCCAGCGCCTTAGGCGGTTCGAGCATGATACCGAGTTTGTACTCACGGGTAATGACCGTGGCCTGAGACCAACTTTCTGATACCATGTAAGTCCGATCCAGAGATTTGCCATCTGCCATCAATCCATGCAAAGAATGACCTTGCAGAGGATAATTCAGCGATGGGGTATTGGCACCGATCATCTCCAGGATGGTCGGTAAGATGTCCACCTGACTCACCAGTTCATACCTGACCTGACCCTGGTCCTGTCCCGGATAATGAATGATTAATGGAACCTGAAGTATATCCTCGTACACATTGTGTCCCATAGCCGCCTTTTCGACCATGCCATGCTGGCCCACAAAATCTCCGTGATCCGATGTATAAATGATAATGGTTTCCTCCTTGAGTCCATTTTTCTCCAGCGCTCGAATGATCTCACCTACATGAAAATCCACCTCTGAGACCAGTGCATAGTAGGAAGCGATGTAGTCTCTCCAAAGTTGTTCGTTGGCGAATGCCCGATCCATGTTCCAAACCTTATTACCTCCATTTCTTTGACTTTGCAGGAATGGAGGTAAATTTTCTGTGGGCTCATAAAAACTATTCGGTCGTTTTATTGCCCCTCCATTTCGGGTGCCCTTACCCCAAGTGGAGTATTCATATAGGTCCAAAAATTTCTGCAGTGGTGTGTAGGGCTGATGTGGTCGGTAGAAAGAAGCCCAAATAAAAAAAGGCTGCTCACTGTTGGCATGAGCTTCTATAGTTTTCACGGTCATCTGCTTGGTAAAGGCCTCCATGGTGTATTCAGGAGGCAGTGTCGAAGTACGTGTGCCAAGGTCTGCTGTCGGATAGTTATTCTGGGCATGCGGCGAACATGATGGTCCTTTTCCAAACTCCGCTGCCCAATCCTTCGCAAACTCCTCTCCATAGCCCTGCTCATTGACCCATGTGACATAATTGTCTCCCGGACTCTCGTCACACAAATGGCTTTTGTGCACATCCCACCCATCATCTACTGCCAATGAAGTATGGCGTTTACCGAAAGCGTAAGTCTTGTACCCCAGGCTTTGTAATATGGAAGGCATGGAACGCACTTCCTTCATCACCTGCGTACGTTCACTATTGGACAAGATGCCCAAGGTCCGGGGATATAAGCCGGTCATCATGGACGACCTGGACGGAGCACAAATACCTGTGGTACAATAGGCCCGATCGAACACATGTGAAACCTTAGCAAGTCGATCCAGATTTGGTGTGAGCACATCTGAATGGTCCTCATAACCCATCACTTCTTTGTTGTGCTGATCAGCATACAACAAGAGAATGTTGGGGCTTTTGACTGTATCCTGAGCAGGCAGAACATGTACCCAGATCAATGCGATGATCATCGCCACGCAACCTATAAAGCTCGATATGGCCGAACGGATCATGCTCATTAGTTTTCTGGCATTACAGGACTCAGTGGCACTTCTTTTCGAAGCATCTTAGCTCCCCAGCCGGTCAGCTTTAAGTAGTGATCTGGCGCGACACCATCATTGGAAACAAAATGCGCCTTGTCACCGTTGGGAGGAGTGTCGCGCACTGGGATGATGGCTGTTCCTTCATCTATCTCATCAAACATCGCCACATAGATCATTTCGGCACCTGCGAGAATGGAATTGTACATCAAATCCCAGTAGAATTTTCCTCCTACCCTCGGAATAGCTCCATAAGCCGTGTGTCGGGCCAGTCCCGGATTGCTTTTTGATAGGTTATGCCAGCTAAAACCGGGGTAAACCAATGGCACGTAATCCACTCCACGTTCCTGACACCACTGGATATCCGCCATGACATGATCGCGGTAACGAATCTCATCCTGGTGCAGCAAGGGCGTAAACCGCTGTACCATCCATGGCAGCACAATATCAGCAGACTCAATGACTTCATGCAGGTACGGATCTGGCAAGCAATCCTTGTCCAGCTCTCTGAAGTACGTAGGCACACCCAGCATCACAGCACAACCGCCATAAACGGGATCATTTTTGAGGAAATCAATCAACCTGTTGATGCCAATCTCCCGAATATCATATGGCCTATCAGGAAACCCAAGCCCCCAGATGGCCACAAGAGGTTTCTTGTTGTGATGCAGGTAGTTTTGACTCTGGGTGACTTTTAAGTTGTCTACCAAACGTTTCCAATCCTCTATCACTGCTGAGCAGTCTTCACCGTTTGGACTCATACCGGAGAGATCATACATCACAGCGATAGCACGACCGCTATTCTCGGCAGCACTTACGGCGTTCGCCAAAATCTTGTCTTCGGTTTTTTCCGGGTCATCAAAACGTCGGGCTACATTGAAAAATCGCTGCATAAAAACCCCGTCTACTCCGTACTGTTCCATCCAGCTAAAGTGAAGGTCGGTGGTACTTTTATCTACCGAACTAAACACGCGGGCCGGTTTTCCATTGCTATTCAGGAAAGGGGTTTCATAAGTCTTCTTGTACTGCGATACATCTGGCCAGAAATCAATGGTGTTATTTTCCGTATCGAATTTGTCAGCACGCCCGTAATGCCCCCAGCCGCGTTCAGAACCATCACCGGGTGCCCGAAACCAGCCCTGATAGCCAGCCATTACCAGGCCTTTATACGATTGAAATTTTGGTGACGTAGTGTGTTTTGCAGTTTGACAGAAAACTCCGTAAAATGCTGTTAAAAATGAGACCGCAAAAAGCGCATTTCTTAAAGTCATATCCTTTATTTATAAATTACTATTGTTACAATCAGCTATCAAGCCCACTTATAGTATTTCTACTGCTGAGCCAAGTCCAGCTGTTTCATTTCCTTCACGCTTACCCCGGACGGTGGGACCTCCTGCGCACCCCACTCGAAGTTGGCCTTTGGACCCATCACTACGACCAATTCCCCTCCATCTTTGATGTCCTCATGCCAGAACCAAGGCTTATTCAATGGTTTGCCATTGAAGGTGGCCGACTGAATATACTTATGATCAGGTGCGTAGTTTTCAGCAGTGATCTTAAACTCCTTGCCATTTGGTAGTTTGACCACTGCTTTTTCGAATTCAGGAGAACCAATGTTGTACATCGGAATTCCTGGAGTAACCGGATAAAACCCGAGTTGTGAGAAGACCACAAATGAAGTCATTCCTCCACCGTCTTCATCTCCCGGAACCCCCATCAGGTCATTTCTAAACCATTGATCCATTAACGTGCGGATTCTCTTCTGTGTCTTCCATGGCTGTCCTGCGTAATTGTAGAGATAGGGAATGTGAAGTGAGGGCTCATTGGCCATGGAGAACTGGCCCACATTACCCGTATGATCCGGCAATTGTGCATAGAATTCGAACTTACTTCTACCTAATGGCTCATTGAAAGTGGCGTTGAGGTTGGAGACAAACTGTTCCTTTCCACCCATAAGACTCACTATATCGCTTACGTTATGTTGTACATCCCAGCGGTAGACCCACCCGTTGTTTTCTCCATAAAACTTTCGGGCGCCCATGCCACCGGAAAACCGATAATCAAACGGCTCGATGAAATTGCCCTCAGCATCTTTTGGATGAAAGAAGTGCGATTTGGTATGGAAGAGGTTTCGGTAGTTGAATGCGTTTTGAAGGTGCTTTTTGTAATCTTCCTCCCGACCAAGTTCTTTAGCTATTTGTGCCAGGCACCATTCGTCATAAGAAGTGCCTAAGGTTACTGCCACCGGTTGGCGACTTTCGAAGGAATGTACCTCAGGAACCGTTTCCTCGCTTCCTTGCGGCAATGCCGGGAAATACCCTTTCATTTTATAAAAGTCATCCAATTCGCCCGCAGGCATGCCCGACCAGGGTGCCAGGGTTTTTTCGGTAATGGCTCCTTTACATGCGAGATACGCTTTTTCCAGATCAAAATTACGCAAGCCCTTTCGGTAGGCATCTATGACGGAGGCTACTGAGTGGTTGGAGTTCATCCTGCGGCTATCACCACTAACTTCCGGAAAGGTTGGCATCCACATGTGATCCATCTGTTCGGCCATCCTGATGAAAGAATGGAGAATATCTTCTTCTTTTTCTGAATCTATGAGTGCATTCAATGGATGCTGTGCCCGATAAGAGTCCCATATCCAGTCATCGGTATAGAAAGGTCTTCCGCCATCTTCATGAATGGTACCATCGAAGGCGCTGTAGTACCTCCCGTCCTCAGAAAGGCATACGGGCCGTTCGAATGTTCGGTAGAGTGACGTGTAAAAAACGGTTTTTGCGTCTTCATCTTCCCCTGAAACTTCGATTTTACCTAAGGTCTCATTCCAAACATCTTTTCCGATAGATTGTATTTCCTGAAGGTTTTTTCCTTGCACTTCCCGCTCCATGTTGCGACGAGCCTGCTGCGCATCAATGAATGAGATGCCGTACTGCATCTCCAAAGAGGAAATCCCGGATCCAAAATCCAAAACCAGACAGGCGTTTCTGCCAGAAGCTACTTGTTCATCTGTTAGTTTACCTTTTGTTAAAGCACGTACTGCACGGGGCTTTATGGCCGGCTTTAGGTACAGGTATATTTTTGTGTTGTTTTCGATGAGTTGGTATCCAGAAAAGGCCTCCCCATCCCATTGAACTTTTCCATTTTGCGAGTTTAAAACCAGAGAGACCGGTTCCTCCTTCTCAAAACTAAAAGTATACATAGCCGACTGATGAGACACACCATGTTTTACAGTGATCAATGCCTCATCCAGAAAGACACTATAGGAATAAGGTTTGATTGTCTCCAGATCATAACTATACTCGATTATTGGTTCTATTTCGGATTCATCGCCCTGAAAAGGGCTTATGTGAAAGGCTGACCCTCTGCGATGCCCTGTAACCACCAACGGAAGACCTTTCAGTAAATCACCTGTAAAGTCGCTTCGTTCCGGATAGAGCCGAAGCATACTATTGGGTAAGTGAATGGTGGGATAGGTAGGCACCAATAGATGACTGATATTGCCAATGTACGGATTTACAAAGTCTACCGGACTAAATTTGGCTTTTGGTACTGGATTCTGTGAGTTAGTTGTTGAAAGACTAAACGCTACTATAAAAACCACTCCAACTAGCGCTACTACGATGTACCTTTTTTTCATTACTGACTACTTATTGAGTTAATCATTTACTATTTTCATTTTTCATCTCCGGCTCTCATAAACCATATACATGTGATGCCACCAGATCGAAAAGCAAGCTATTCCTGAGCACTTAATTAGTGATTAACTTCAGATTAACTTAGGTTGCAGGCCTTGAAACCACTCCTGCGATTTAGAGGTTTTTTGAACTCACAAGTACATTTACCGGTACATTGAGCCGTTATAAAAAAATCTGATTAATTGAATTTTTTTTAAAGTGAGGGGTTAAAAATGAAATTCCATCAATCAATAACAACTCATTTTATTTCCTTTTAGAAATATCAAAAAGTCAGTACTCTTGTAGTTTAAGCAAAAATTAATGTGCTTTTAACCACATGACACTTTCTTTAATGTATAATCTAAAGAAATGGTATGCGCCATAAATATTTCTTTGAAATGCATGCATTAAATTGTGGGTCTTACGCTAAATCACATGCTTAATGTTTATTCAAATTCAATGCACAATTGGTGAAGGTCAGTCTACATGACATCCATGCAGTCTGAACAAATCGATTAACTAAGTTTAGGGACCATTTAAACAAGCTAACCAAACAATCTAGAGCATTAGATGAACATGACTAACCAGCGTTTTCATTACAGGCATCAACACCAAATTAAATTTCCGGGTGCATTTTTGATATGCCTTTTGATTATTACCTGTTCGGTTCACAAACTATCAGGTAAGGAACTAGAAGGCGGAATTAGGTTCAACTCCTATGAAAAAATCAAGGATCTTAGAACAGGGCTGAATCTTACTCCGGACGAACTGATCCCCATGGGCGCTACCTTCCAGATGAATTTTGAGTTTGGATTGTGGCGAGGCACTGAGGCTTATGGACATATCTTTCGGATTATCGGGACTCACAACAACAACATTGACCTCATCTCAAGCCCTTACAATTCCAAATTTGATGACCTCAACCTTATTCTGGGGGACTCAATGACTGCAGTATCCTTTTCCTTTGAGGAGATCGGGTTGACCACCGATAAATGGATGAAATGTCAATTGGTTATTTCGAAAAACGAAAATTTCATTTCCCTTACCATCAACGGAGTAAATAAAGT